>NZ_JBHXSO010000010.1:0-140360 GCF_042714775.1 Streptomyces sp. NPDC058691
GCCCTGGCCCTGGCCGGGCACGGCCGCCGGGGCGCCGGCCGCGCCGCCGCGGCCGGACCAGCCGACTCCCTCGCCGGCCGGCGCCGCGGCGGTCTGGTTCCTGCGCTCCGCGACCCGCATCCCGGGTCCTATCGGCGCGGAGCCGGCGAGCTGCACCGGGCCGCCGGGAGCCTCCACGGGGGCCCTGGGGGGCTGTACGGGGGCCGCGGGCGGCTTGGGCGGCATCGGGGGCACGGCGGGCGCGCCGAGGCCGCCAGGGCCGCCCGCCCGGCCGCCGCTGCGCCGTTCCTCTATGAGGCCCACCGCCGCGGGCGGCAGCCACGCGGAGGCCGTGCCGGTGTCGTCGCCCGCGGAGGAGAACAGGTGCGGCGCCAGCTGCGCCTGGAGGTCCGCCGGGCTGGGCCGGCGCTCGGCCTCCATCCGCATGCACGACTCGATCAGCGGCCGCAGGTCCGAGGGGAGCCCCGCCAGGTCCGGGCCCTCGCGCAGCAGCATGAAGACCGTCTCGACGGGGTTGGCGCCGTGGAAGGGCGCGTGCCCGGTGGCCGCGAAGACCAGTGTGGAGCCGAGCGAGAAGACGTCGCTCGAGCCGGTCACGCTGCGCGAGTCCTTCGCCTGCTCCGGCGACATGTACGCGGGCGTGCCCACGGCCACGTTCGTCATCGTCAGCCGTGTGTTGGACACCCCGCTGGCGATGCCGAAGTCGATCACGCGCGGGCCGTCCTCGACCACCAGGACGTTGGACGGCTTCATGTCGCGGTGGACCAGCCCCGCCCCGTGGATCGACTGCAGCGCCTCCGCGATACCGGCCGCCAGCCATCGCACGGCCTGGACGGGCAGCGGCCCGGCCTCGTTGACGATCTCCTCGAGGGAGGGCGCGGGTACGAACGCCGTCGCCAGCCAGGGCACCGCGGCCCTGGGGTCGGCGTCGACGACCGCGGCCGTGTAGAAACCGCTCACCGCCCGGGCGGCCTCGACCTCACGGGCGAAGCGCACGCGGAACAGCTGGTCCTCGGCAAGCTCGGCGCGTACGGTCTTGATCGCCACGCGCCGGCCGGACGCCGAGCGCGCGAGGTAGACCAGGCCCATGCCACCCGCGCCCAGCCGGCCCAGCACCTCGAAAGGGCCGATCCGTCTCGGATCGTGCTGCGTCAGCTGCTGCACCACTGCCCTGCCACCTCCCCGTGGGTTCCCCCCATCCCGGGGTCCGTCCCCTGATTGTTCCTGGGATGAGTATCAGTTGCGAACCCGGGGCGGTGTCGACACGCGATTACCTGAGATTCGCTTGCGGATCGGCCGTATGTCAGGACGGCTTTTCGCCGACCGTCGTGGTCGTGTCGATGAGCCCGAAATGGGCTCCCTGATCGTCGCTCACCAGCAGAAACCGGCCGAAGGGAGAGTCCACCGGGCCGCGCGTGATCCGGCCGCCGAGCCGAACGACGGTCTCCGCGGCCCGGTCGGCGTCCGCGACGGCGAAGTACACGAGGATGTGCGGGGGCATCTCCTCGGGGTACCGCCCGCTCATCCGGAAGCGGCCGAGCACGGCGTTGCCGACGGTGACCTCCTGGCCCGCGGGGACGAAGATCCGGAAGTCGGTGTCCGGAGTGTCCGGAGTGTTCGCGGCGTCCGCGTCGTCCGCGGCGTCCGGGACGGTGTCCCCGGTCTGCGGGGTCTCGGCGTCGGTGGCGGCCTCGGCGTCCGTGGCGTTCGCGGCGATCGCGGACTTCTCGAGGATCTCCTTGCCCCGGTAGCCGAAGACCCCCTCGTAGAAGGCGTCGGCCTTCGCCGGGTCGCGGGTGAAGATCTCGGCCCAGACGAAGGAGCCGGGTTGGCCGGTCGTCTCGAAGCCGGAGTGCGTGCCGGCCTGCCACACCCCGAAGACCGCCCCGGTCGGATCGGCCGCGGTCATCATGGAGCCGAAAGGCCCAACGGCCATCGGCTCCATGATGAGTTGGCCGCCCGCTTCGCGGGTCCCGCGTGCCGTGCCCTGGATGTCGGACGAGGCGAGGTAGAGGTTCCAGACCGTCGGCATGCGGCCGTCGGGCTTGGGCGCCAGCGCGGCGACGTTCTTCCCGCCAGGACCGTAGGCCTGTGTGTAGGAGGACCACTCCGGATCGGTCGCCCCGAAGGTCCAGCCGAGCAGCTCACCGTAGAAGCGTTTTCCCGCCTCCAGATCGTTGAGCATGGCGTCCGCCCAGCAGGGCACGCCGTCGGCGTATCCGGCCATCTGGTCCTCGATTCGTGTCGTGATTCGCGCGGTGATTCGCATGGATCGACGGAGTGTCTGACTTGACACGTTATCGGCCGATCCTTAACCGCGCCCGAGGAGAAATCGAACACACGGCCTTCCCCATTTGCAGGCACCGAATCGCGCGCTGATCACCAGCCCGTAAACTGACGGCATGACAGGACAAGTTCGCACCGTCGACGGCCGTGTGGCAGGACGTCGGGGCCAGGCGACGCGGCAGAAGCTGCTCGACTGCCTCAGCGAAATGCTCAGCACGTCGCCGTACCGGGACGTCAAGGTCATCGACGTCGCCCGGATGGCGGGTACCTCCCCCGCAACGTTCTACCAATACTTCCCCGACGTCGAGGGCGCCGTGCTCGAGCTTGCCGAGGAGATGGCCAAGGAGGGCGCCGCGCTGACGGACCTCGTCGCCGGCCGCTCCTGGGCCGGCAAGGCCGGTGCCACGGCGGCCGAGGAACTCGTCGAGGGCTTCCTCTCCTTCTGGCGCAAACACGACGCCATCCTGCGCGTCGTGGATCTGGGCGCGGCCGAAGGGGACAAGCGGTTCTACAAGATCCGCATGAAGATCCTCAACCCCCTCACCAACTCCCTTTCGGATTCGGTCAAAGAGCTCCAGAGCAAGGGCCGCGTCGACAAGGACATCACTCCGGCGGCCGTCGCCGGGTCCCTTGTGGCCATGCTCGCGGCGGTCGCCGCACACCAGAAGGGCTTCCAGAGCTGGGGCGTCAAACAGGCCGAGTTGAGGCCGAATCTGGCGCTGCTCGTACACCTGGGAGTGACGGGCAAGAAGCCGACGCGCTGATTCCCGCCGCTCGCGGCCTTTTATGTCCTTGCCGTCATAGTCCTGCCTGCAATGACGCGGGCGCCGACCGGTCCTCGGGGGAGGTTGCCGGAACGGCGCCCGCGTTTCATTTGTGGTCCCACACCGTGACCCTCCCGTCGTCCCGTCCTCCGCGCGGGCGCCTCAGGCCCCGGCGGCCGACTGGGGGTCCGTCGCGAGGCGGCTGTGCAGGTGGACGTCCCGGAGGCGGCCGGACATGTCGACCATCGCCCCGCGCAGGACTCCCTCCAAGGGGTAGCCGCAGCGTCCGGCGACGGCGCAGGAGGGCTCGTTGCCGACCGCGTGGCCGAGTTCCAGGCGGTGCAGGCCGAGGTCGCGGAAGGACCAGCGGGTGACGGCCTCCAGCGCCCGGGTGGCGACCCCGCGGCCGCGCGCCTCGGGGAGCAGCCAGTAACTCACGCGGGCGGTGCGCATCGGCCGGTCGATCATGCCGATGGCGGCCTGCCCGAGCACGGCGCCGTCCTCGGTCACCGCGAAGGAGGCGAGGTCGCCCGCGCCCCAGCCCTCGCGCCGGCGGCGCAGGAAGTCGCGCGCGCCGCTCTCGTCCGGCCGGGGTACGACCGCGGAGTTCCAGCGGCGGAAGTCCGGGTCGCTCAGCCCGCGCAAGGCCGCCGCGAAATCGCCCGGGGTGTCCTCCCAGGGCCGCAGCAGCAGGCCGGACGACTGCAACTCGACGGGCACGATCACGGGTTCATGCACGGCGTCATTCAACCAACCGCCGTGGAAGGCCGGACGCGGGGGCCCGTGCTCGTCGGGTGACCGGATGCGGACACACCTCCGCAAGGGGCCGGGGCCGAAGCGCGCTACCTTCCGGAGTGACCACGCCCTCAGCCAGCCACGGGAGTACGACATGACCGACACCACCGCCTCCGCCGCCGCCCCGATACCCGGCGCGGCGGCCCCGGACGCCATCGTCATCGGCGCGGGGCCCGGCGGGCTGGCCGTGGCGGCGTCACTGCGGTACCGCGGCGTGCGCACCCTGGTCGTCGAACGCTCCGGCGCCGTGGGCGCGTCCTGGCGCGGCCACTACGAACGGCTGCGGCTGCACACCACCAGACGCCTGTCCGCACTGCCGGGACTGGCCATCCCGAGGTCCTACGGCCGCTGGGTGGGCCGGGACGACCTGGTGCGCTACCTGGAGCAGTACACGCGGTTCCACGACCTCGACGTCGCCACCGGGATCGAGGTGTCCCGCATCGAGCGCGCGGAGGACCCCGCGGCCGGCTGGGCGCTCCCGGCCACCGGCGGCCGCATGCTGACGGCCCGCAGCATCGTCGTCGCCACCGGCTTCAACCACACCCCGTATGTGCCGGCCTGGCCCGGACGCGACACCTTCGACGGCGAGTTGCAGCACGCCGCCGGCTACCGCAACGGCAAGCCCTACGCGGGCCGGGACGTCCTCGTGGTCGGGGTCGGCAACACCGGCGCCGAGATCGCCGTCGACCTGGTCGAGGCCGGAGCGGCCCGGGTGCGCCTGGCGGTGCGCACCCCGCCGCACATCATGCGCCGCTCCACGGCCGGGTGGCCCGCGCAGCGCACCGGCATCATGGTCCGCCGTCTGCCGACGCGCCTGGTGGACAAGATCGCGCCATATGTGGAGCGGATGTCCGTGCCCGACCTGTCGGCCCACGGGATGCCGCGGCCGCGGACCGGCCTCTACTCCCGGGTGCGCGAGGGCGCCATCCCGGTCCAGGACGTCGGCCTCATCGCCGCCGTGCAGGCGGGCAAGGTCGAACCGGTGGCCGCCGTCGAGGGATTCGACGGCCGTGAGGTCCTGCTCGCCGACGGCACCCGGCTGACCCCGGACGCCGTCATCGCGGCGACCGGCTACCGGCGGGGCCTGGAACCGCTGGTCGGCCACCTCGGCGTGCTCGACGACCGCGGCCGGCCCTCGGTGCACGGCGGCCGCAGCCCCAAGAGCGCGCCCGGCCTGTACTTCACCGGCTTCACCAACCCGATCAGCGGCAACCTCCGCGAAATGGCCATCGACGCACGGCGGATCGCCAAATCCGTTGCCAGACGGTAGTCGGGCAGCCACGGTGGGTATCCAATGGGTGTGGCCGCCACGCCGCGGACTTGGCACCACCCCCCGTTCCGGCGGACCGGCCGGCCCTCTCCCCCTCAGCCGGCCGGCCCGCCTTCCATCGCGCCCGGACGCCTCAGGCCAGGAGGCCGCCCACGAGGATCACACCGAGGAGCGCGAGCCCGATCAGCGAGATCTGGCGGGCCACTTGCCGCTGCCGCGCCCAGCCCCGCTTCCCCGGCGGGTCGCGCCGTCCGGCGTAGAAGGAGGCGGCGAGCACCGGGGCCGCGCCGGCGGCAGCGAGCGGCAGCCATGCCCACAGGTACGCGAGTCCGATCGAGGGCCCCGCCGAGGCGTAGAGCGCGGCGAGCACCGCCTCCGCCACCAGGCAGCACGCGTACCGGGAAAGGCCGGTGCGCCGCGCCAGGGCGTGCCCCAGGACGGCGGCGGGCAGGGCGTGCAGCATGGAGGCGGCCACCGCGGCGGCCCAGAGGCCGACCATGTAGACCGGCAGGAAGAGGATCAGCAGGCCGCCGGCGTTGTCCTCCGACTGCGGGCCCGGGGGTGGTTCCAGCCATGACGCGAAGACCGCCGCAACGGTCCACGCGAGGACGGCGACCGCGCAGTACGCGGTGACGGCCGCCGCCCGGCGTCGTCCCACGGACTGCCCGGCACCTGCCTGCGCACGCTCCCCCACCCCATGCGCCCCACGCTACGCCGTGCCCGATCGGTCTCCTCCCCCGCCTCGTCTGACGCACCGTCAATGAGGCCCGGGGCAGCCTCAGGCCGCCGTGAGCGGGGCCATCAGGGGCGTTCCGTTGCCGCGGCGGATCACCAGCGCCATGAGCGCGGCGATCGCGCACAGCGCCCCGGAGGCGTACCAGACCAGGTCGTAGGAGCCGAAGGCGTCGCGTGCCGCGCCGCCGAGGAAGGCCACCAGAGCGGCGCCCAACTGGTGGGAGGCGAGGACCCAGCCGAACACGATGGCGCTGTCGGCGCCGTAGAACTCGCGGCACAGGGCGATGGTCGGCGGGACCGTGGCGACCCAGTCGAGGCCGTAGAAGACGATGAAGAGCACCATGGGCGGCTGCACGGAGCCGGCCATCAGCACCGGCAGGAACATCAGCGACAACCCGCGCAGCCCGTAGTAGGTGGCCAGCAGGCGCCGCGGGCTGAAGCGGTCGGTGAACCACCCGGAGGCGACCGTGCCGGCGATGTCGAAGACGCCGATCACGGCGAGCAGCGACGCGGCGGCGGTCACCGGCATGCCGTGGTCGTGGGCGGCGGGGACGAAGTGGGTCTTGACCAGTCCGTTCGTCGACGCGCCGCAGATCGCGAAGGTACCCGCGAGCAGCCAGAAGGGCCCGCCCTTGGCGGCGTCGGCCAGCGCCTTGAGCGCGCGCAGGGCCGCGCCGGTCACCGGGGGCGGCTTGGGCACGAACTGTGCGGCGCCGTAGGGGGCGAGCCCTACGTCGGCCGGATGGTCGCGCAGCAGCAGCCACACGAAGGGCGCCACGAGCAGCGCCGCACCGGCGACGGTGAGTGCGGCGCTGCGCCAGCCCGAATGCTCGACGATCACCGACAGCCCCGGCAGGAAGACCAGTTGGCCGGCCGCGCCCGCCGCCGTCAGGACGCCGGTGACCAGACCGCGTCGCTTGTCGAACCAGCGGTTGGTGAGGGTGGTGGCGAAGGCCAGCGCCATGGAGCCGCTGCCGAGCCCGACGAGCACGCCCCACAGCAGGACCAACTGCCAGCTCTGCCGCATGAAGACGGTCAGTCCGGCGCCCGTGGCGATCGTGAGGAGCGCGAGGACGACCACCTTGCGCATGCCGAACCGGTCCATCAGCGCGGCGGCGAAAGGCGCGGTGAGCCCGTACAGCGCCAGGTTCACCGACACCGCGAAGCCGATCATGCCGCGCGACCAGCCGAACTCGCTGTGCAGCGGCTCGATCAGCAGACCGGGCAGGGAGGCGAAGCCCGCCGCGCCGACCAGCGTGACGAAGCCGGCGACGGCGACGTACCAGGCGCGGTGCACACGCGGCCCGAGCGGCGGGCGGGGAGCGGGGAGGGCGGTGTCCCTCAGGGGCTGGGCGGGAAGCTCCGGAGTCTGCGTCACCTGATTTCTCCCAGGATGCCCGGGCCTTCAGGCCGGGGAGGAATGGGTCCTTGGGCCGGAGCCGCGAAGCGGCGGAATTCTCTGCGCATCTGTTCTGACCTGCACTCTCATCCGTTGTCAGTGGGGGCTGTTAGCTTCCGGGGCATGACGACGACAGTGACGGCCGAGGAGGGGTCCGGGCATGCCCGGTACACCTTCCGGCTGCGTGTGTCGTCCACGGCGCGTGCCGGTCTGGAGGCGGAGTGGGCGCGGTGCCGGTGGGTGTGGAACGAGTGCGTGGCCGTGTCCCGCAAGGTCCACGCCCTGAACAAGACCGCCGAGCAGAGGATCACGTGCGGCCCGGCGCAGCTCGACAGGATGCTGACCGAGGCGAGGCGGTCGATGGCGTGGCTGCGGGAAGGCAGCTCGGTGCCGCAGCAGCAGACCGTCCGGGACTTCGCGAAGGCCCGCGCCAAGGCCCTGAAGGACATCACGGCCCGGCTGCCGATGCGGCAGCGGGCAGGAATGCCCCGCATCAAGCGCAAACGCGAAGCCGCCCCGTCGCTGAACTACACCCGGCGCGGCTTCCGGCTTAAGGACGGACGCCTGCACCTGGCCGGCGGCATCGTGCTGACGGTGGTGTGGTCCCGCGACCTGCCCGCCGCTCCCACGTCGGTACGCGTCTACCGCGACAGCTGCGGCCACTGGTACGCCTCCTTCGTCGTCGCCGTCCAGGTGCAGCCGCTGCCCGCCACCGGAGCGGTGATCGGTATCGACTGGGGCGTTGCTGAGACCGCGACCACGACCAGCGACCTCCACGACCTGCCCCACGCCCAGCACGGCAGGACCGCCGCGGCGAGACTGGCCCGCTACCAGAAGATGATGGCGCGGCGCCGCACCCCGAGGAACAAGCCCGACACCGGCGGCTACCGCAAGGCCCGCAAGGCCGCCGCGAAGGTGTCCAGGAAGATCGCCCGGCAACGCCAGGACACCGCCCGCAAGTGGGCCAAGCGCGTCGTCACCGACCACGATGCGATTGCGGTCGAGGACTTCCGGCCCAAATTCCTGGCGAAGTCCACGATGGCCCGCAAGGCGGCGGACGCGGCGATCGGCGCGACGAAGGCGGCCCTGATCGAGATGGGCCGCAAGCACGGGCGGGACGTCCGCCTGGTGCATCCCGCGCACACCACCATGGACTGCGCGGCGTGCGGAGCGAGAACCAAGCACGCACTTCCTCTTTCGGAACGTACCTACACCTGCACCGCGTGCGGAGCCGTGTCCCCCAGGGACAAGAACTCCGCCCGCGTGATGCTGGTCCGGGCTGGTCTCAACCCGGCTGGTGCCGATCGTGTAAGAGCTGGCGGACCGCTGGTCCCCAGCCAACGTGAGCCAGGAATCCCCGTCCCTTAGGACGGGGAGGATGTCAAAGCAAGAGCATCCGGCACCGATTCGCCCGCAACGAGTGGCCGGATGGCCATGATGTGCAAGGATCGGGCCATGGCCGCGCCCATGGAGATCGGTAAGGAACCCGCCCAGGAACCCGCCCGGGAATCCACCACCCTTGTGAGGCCGCACCGTGTCGCCGTACTGGTGCAGCACGGGGTGATCCCGTTCGAACTCGGCATCCCCCACCGCATCTTCGGCGGCGCACGGACCCCCGATGGCACGGACCTGTACGAGGTGCGCACCTGCACCCCGGGCGGTCCCGGCCTCGTGCGCGCCGACGCCGACTTCGAGATCGCCGTCGCCCACGGCCCCGAGATCCTGGAGGACGCCGACACCGTCATCGTCCCCGCGGCTCACGAACGCGACAGCGCGCACTCCGACGGCCGGCTCTCCCCCGGCCTCGCGGCGGCCTTCGCCCGCATCCGGCCGGGCGCCCGGCTGGTCTCCATCTGCACCGGCTCGTACTTCCTCGCCGCGGCCGGCTATCTCGACGGGCTGCGCGCCACGACGCACTGGTCGAGCACCGAGCACTTCCAGCGCCTCTACCCCCGGGTACGGGTGGAGCCGGACGTCCTCTACGTCGACAACGGCCACATCCTGACGTCGGCGGGCGTCGCCTCCGGCATCGACCTGTGCCTGTACCTCCTGCGCCGGGACCACGGCTCCGCCGTCGCCAACGCCAGCGCCCGGCGCACCGTCGTGCCGCCGCACCGCGAGGGCGGCCAGGCCCAGTACGTCCAGCGGCCCGTTCCGGAACCTCAGCTGGCCACGACGGCGACCGCGCGGGCCTGGGCGCTGAGGCGTCTGGACCGCCCGCTGACGCTGCGGGAGCTGGCCGGGAAGGAGTCGATGAGCGTGCGGACCTTCACCCGCCGGTTCCGCGAGGAGGTCGGCATCAGCCCGGGCCAGTGGCTGGTGCAGCAGCGCGTGGAGCGGGCCCGTCACCTGCTGGAGTCCAGCGATCTGTCGGTCGACCAGGTAGCCCGCGACGCCGGGTTCGGCACCGCGGCCTCGATGCGGCAGCATCTGCAGGCGGCGCTCGGCGTCTCGCCCACCGCTTACCGGCGCACCTTCCGGGACACGGCGGCCGGCTGACGCCCCGCGCGTCCGGAGGACGGGGGCGCCCGTGGGGCTGCCCGTGGGGCTACCGGTGGGCCCTCAGAACGCCGGGCGGCCGATCAGCCCGCCGGTGGCCTGCGCCGGAACGATCGCCTGGCCCCTCTCGCAGCGGTCGATCTCGCACCAGATCTGCTTGCCCGTGCCCTCGCGCTGCCAGCCCCAGCGGTCCGCCAGGCCGTCCACGAGCTCCAGGCCGCGCCCGCCCGTCTCGTCCTTGTCCGCGTGCCGCGGTCGCGGCGGGGCGTCGCTGGCGTCGGCCACCTCGACCCGCACGGTGTCGCGCTGCTGGCCCTGCGAGGCCCCGGAGGACCGGAAGAGCATCCGCAGCACCGCGGGGCAGCCCGTGTGGACGACCGCGTTGGTGACCAGTTCCGAGATCAGCAGGATCAACGTCTCGGCGACGGGCTCATCGGCTCCTATGCCGGAACCGACCAGACGCGAACGCGCCCAGCTGCGGGCCCGGCCCACCTCGGCCGGGTCTGGACCTACCTCTAGCTGAACCTGGAGCATCTGCACTGCTCACACCATCCGAACCGGCGGACACATCGCCTCGCGCCTCGGCGAGGTCACCAAGCGTGACCCCTTCGCAACACAGCATGATTGACCGACAGTCACCCCAACAAGCGCTTCGGGCATATTCCAGCGCGAAGGGGGAGGGGTGCTGCATACTGTGCGGGGCTCATTACAGGGCGAATACGCACAGCCCGACGTCGGCCGCTTGCCCGGCCCTTGGGCCGTGCTCCGGCTGTTCACGTCGCGCTTCTGCACCACACGCACCCGACGGAGCGTACCCGAGGCGACCCCCGACTCCATGGCGTGACGAGTCACACCTCGGACACAACCCGATATCGACACCGCTCACCACTCATTCCCGGCAAATCCCGCATACCTCACCAATTACGACAAAGTGCGTCATGGACCGGACGCTCCGCGAGCGCCGCCTCACCGTCCGCGGCGGACTGCTCCTTGCCCATGACCCCTGCCCGTTTCCCGTGCGGATGCACCTGTCGTTCGCCCCCGGGAACCGCCCGGACGACAGGAAGACGTCAAGAAGCGGTCGACGCGCCGCCGCGCGGCGGAACGCGCGGGGCGGGACGCCGCGGGGACTTCGGCCACTGACCGCGGTAGCGCTTTACGGAACCGTGAGGCATGGCCGGTGCAAAGCCGCGTACCCTCCTCCGCAGGAGATCCGCAAGGAATGGGGCACGGTGGGCGCACAGGACGACCGGGACCGAACGCAGGACGTCCTGGACGAGGACCTGGACGATCCTCAGGTACGGCTGCGCCTCGGCGAGGCCGCACTCGACGCGGGCGAACTCATGGAGGCCCGGGCCCACTTCGAGAACGCCGAGCGACTGCTCTGCGCGGACCCCGAGGCGGTCCCGGCGCGCCGGGCCGCCGCACTGCGCGGCCGGGCGGTCTCGCACCTGCTGGCCGGAGAGGTGCGGTACGCCTCCCACCTGCTGGAGGAGGGCATCGCGCGGCTCCACGCCGAGGCGGCCCCGGGCGGTCAACCCGACCCCGACGCCCTGTTGATGCTGCACGTCGCGGCCATAGGCCCCTTCACCGACCTGGGCGCCTACGCGCGCGCCGCCCACGCCGCGGAGCAGGCCCTCAATCTCGCGCCCGACGCGGGTGACCCGGCTCTCGTCGCCCTGATGCACCGCAGCATCGCCCGCACCCTGATCGTCGCGGGACGCACCGGCGAGGCCGAGGCCTCGCTCGCCAAGGCGCAGGAGATCTTCCAACGCCTCGAACTGCACACGGATCTGGCGCACTGCCACTGGATGCGCGGCTACGTCCACTCCCAGGACGGCGATCTGGAGCCGGCCGAGCGCGAACTGCGCACCGCCCGCGACATGCTGGCGGCCGGGCGCTCGGTGCTGTTCACCGTGCAGGTCGAGGTCGAGCTCGCCGACGTGCTGCGCCGGCGCGGCAAGCCCACCGAGGCGGAGGAGTTGCTGACCCGGCTGCTGGACCAGCTCGGCCCGTGGCGCGGCGCCGTCCACGCGGGCGGTGCGCACCGGCTGCTGGGGCTGCTGGCGGAGGAGCGCGGCGACCCGGAGGCCGCGGAGGAGCACTACGTCTCCGCCCTGGCCCTGCTGGAACGCGCGGGCGCGGCCGGGGACCTGGCGGACATCTGCCGCCTGCTCGGCGACCTGCTGCGGCGGGCGGGGCGGGTCGAGGCCGCGCTGGACGCCTACCGCACGGGGCTCGGCCACCGCGCGGCGATCGGCACCACGACGCTGGGCCCGGCGCCGGCCGACTCGTAGGACCTCCCGCGGGAGACCGGGGCAGGCCCGCGCGCGGCTCGCGGCGCCTCAGGCCGAGATCGGCCCCGCCTCGCCGTCGGTCGCCGCGGCGATGTCGGGGAACACCTCGAAGAGCCGGCGTACTCCCAGCGCGGCGAGCACCTTGTTGACGTGCGCGGCGCCGTCCCCCCGTACGTCGGAGGGGAGGATCAGCCGCAACTGCCCCGCGCAGGAGCGCAGCAGGCGCCGGGCGGCTATGAGCACGCCGACCCCGCTGGAGTCGCAGAAGTGCACGCCGGCCAGGTCCAGTACCAGGCTGTGCCGTCCGTCGGCGACGGCGTCGTGCACGTGCTCCCGTACGACGGGGGCGGTCACGAGGTCCAATTCGCCGGAAACGGTCAGGATCGTCCAGCCGTCCCGCTCGTCGTGCGTCACCGTCAACGCCACTGTCCGACCTTTCTCCTGGCAAATCCTGTTGACCCTATGCCCTGCCCGCGCCGCTTCCTCGCAATCTTTCGGTCACACACGGATAACGCATTACCAGAAATGATCAGTTTCGGTGGAAGCTTGCCGCAAGGCGGCGTACACGACAGCACCGGGCGGATACATTCGATGCGAGGCAGGACGACCGGAGTCGGGCGACCGCGACAAAGGCGAAGAGGGGGGACGACGCATGGCGGCATCCGCACCACCCCGCTGGGACCGCAAGATGCAGCAACGGCTCGCCCGCGGCGAGGAAGCCGCCCTCGGGGAGCTGTACGACCGCTTCGCCTCCCTCGTGCACAGCCTCGCCCACCGCGTCATGGACGACGAGGAGGCCGCCGCGCAGATCACCCGTGAGGTCTTCGGCTACATCTGGGAGAACCCGGACGCCTACGACCCCAAGCAGGGCTCGCTGCGCTCCTGGATCGCCGGGCTCACGCAGAAGCAGGCCGTCCACCGCCTGCGGCTGTCCGAGAACCACCGCGAGGGCACCCCCGAGGAGGCCGAGACCCGGCTCCGCGAGGCGAACACCGCGGCCCGCGCCGACTACATCGTGACCTCCATGCCCGAGCCCCTGCGCCAGGCGCTCGACCTCGCCTACCGCCGCCGTATGGACTACCGCGAGGCCGCCGCCGATCTCGGTGTCACCGACGACGAGGCCCGGCGCCGGCTGCGGCTCGGGCTGCAACTGCTCTCCACCGCCCTGCAGGACCCCGCTCCCGGGGAGCGTGCCCTGTGACCGGACCCGCCGGAGACGGCGACAGCTCCCCGCACGGGACCACCCCGCCCCGTGTGCCGACGCCCCGCGGTGCCGCCGAGGACGGCCCGCTCCCGGAAAGCGTGACCATGCAGCCCGAACAGCCCCGGTACGACCACCGCGTGCTCCGCTCCCTCCTGGGTGCCTGGGCGCTGTCCGCCTGTTCGCGGGACGAGTCGCTCGCCGTGGAGGAGCACCTCACCTCCTGCGCGCCGTGTGCGGACGAGGCGCTGCGCCTGCGCCGGGCCGTCGAACTCCTTCATCAGGAGGAGTCCCTCGACCTCGACCCGCTGCTGCGCGCCCGCGTCCTGGAGGGCTGCCTCGGGCGCCGCCCCGCCCGTATCCCCGTCCCCCTGTGGGCCGCGCCCTACGACGCGGAGACCGCCCGGCTCGACGCGCTCCTGTCCGACCTCGGCGAGCACGAGTGGGACCTGCCGGTCCAACTCGTCTGGGCCGGTGGCGAGCGCGAACTGACGCTCTGCGGGGTGCTGGCCCACCTCGGCTCGGTGGACGGCGTCGTCGCCACCGCGCTCGGCCTCGACGACCCGCTCGGCCCCGGGGCGCCCCGCACCCGCCTGGAGCGCACCGAACTGGCGGGAGAGCGCTGCCGGCACCACACCCGCTCCTTCGTGCGCAACAAGTGGCGCACCCAGACCCGGGACATCGTGCGCACGCTGTCCTTCGCGGGCACCGGCACCGGCGGCCTGCCCGTCGACTTCGCCGACATCGTGGTGCCCATGCGGGACGCCCTCATCGACCGGGCCTTCGAGTGCTGGATCCACGCGGAGGACATCGCCCAGGCGCTGGACTACCCCGAGTACGGGCCGCCCGCGCCGGCGCACCTCAACAGCATGATCGACCTCGCCGCGCGCATGCTCCCGCTGGCGCTCGCCGGCCTGCGTCAGGCCGGGCTCGCGGACTCCTCGGCGCGCCTGGTGCGCGCGGGCGCCCCCGGCCGAACCCTGGACCTGCACGTCGAGGGCGCGGGCGGCGGGCACTGGTACATCTGCCTCGACTCGCCGGGGGCCGTCGGTACCCGTGACAACGTCGTCGCGGAACTGGCGGTCGACCAGATCGACTTCTGCCAGCTCGCCGCCGGCCATCTGCAGCCCACCCGCATCGCCGCGGGCCGCGGCGGCGACCCGGCCGCCATCCGCGACGTCCTGTTCGCCACCGCCTCCCTGTCCCGCCTCTGACGCCCGCGCCCCCAAAGGGGCGCGGAGAACCGCGCGACCACCCACCGGTCCCGCACCGGCCGCCGCCAATCCGACGCGCCCCCAAAGGGGCGCGGGGAACTGCGCGATCAGCCACCCCCGACCCGCACCGAACGACGCGACCCAGCCACCCCCAGGGGCGCGGGGAACTGCGCGACCAGCCACAACCGGACCCGCACCGAACAAACCGGCGCACCCAGCGGAGCGTTACTTACTGACCGCCGACAGGATCTCCGGGAGCCGGCCCTGCATGCGCGGCGCAGCCGACCGCACGCCCGCCGCCGCGAGCAGCGCGCCGTAGACGCAGCCCAGGGGCAGGACGAGCCACAACGCGCCGTGGTGGTCCGCGACGTGCAGCCAGATCAGCAGGGCGAGCACCGGAAGGGTCAGCACGGTCCCCGTGCCCGCGCCGCCGACGAGGCTGAGCCAGACCAGGCTGCCCTGGCCCGGGGCGGCGGAGCTGCCGAAGCGGTTCTCCCGGGGCATGGAGTACGGGAAGCGGACGCTCGCCCAGGCGCCCGTGGCGATCAGCGCGCCGAGCAGGGCGAAGGAGAGCCCCAGCGTCTCCGGCGCCGCGTCGAGGCGGTGCAGGAGCAGCGCCGCCCCGACCGTGACCACGGCGACGTACGGGACGGCCACGACCGCGATCGCCAGCGCACGGGCCCGCAGTTCGGCGTACGCGTCCGCACGGGAGGAGATCGTCGCCGCGACGGTCCAGAAGGCGGAGCCGTCCATGCCGAACTGGTTGTACATCTGGAGGCCGAGCAGGCCGGCGGCCCAGCACGCGGAGTACACGCTGCCGTGCTGCACGGCGGAGACCACGGGCAGCAGCAGTCCCACGGCGAGCGCGGTGGCCCATGCGGCCTTGGTCCGCGGGTCGCGCCAGGCGTAGCGGAACTGGCGCTCCATGACGGTGCCGACGCGGCCCTCGGGGAACAGGCTGCGGGTGCGGGTGCGGACCCGCGCGGGACCCGACGCCTGGAGCGTGGAGGAGTCGGGACGGGTCATCAGCCGGTCCAGGCTGCGGTGCCACCAGACCAGGACGGCGGCCAGCACCACGGCGGTCCACAGGAGTTGGACGACGGCGAGCCCGTACGCCCCCGTACCGGCCGCGCGCACCGCGTCCAGCGCGGCGGCCGGCGGCAGCCAGCGCAGCACGGAGGTGACGCCCTCCAGCCGCTCCAGCCCCTTGCCGGAGGCGAGGGCGTTGGCGCCCAGGTTGACCAACTGGGCGCCGACGGCGACGAGCACACCGCTCAGCAGCGCCAGGTCGCGCCCTCTGCGGCTGGTGAGCAGCCGGGTGTTGGCGGCCGCGACCGCCCGCGACAGGGCCACGCACAGCACCACCACGAGGGGTACCGCGACGACCGCGACCGCCACCGACCCCGCCCCGTGGGCCACGGCCACCGCCGCCCCGGTCGCCACCAGCACCGTCAGCAGCGGGCCGACCCCCACCAGGGAGGAGACCAGCAGCGCGCGGATCAGCGGGCGCGGGCGCAGCGGCAGCATCGCCAGCCGGGTGGGGTCGAGGGTGTCGTCGCCGCCGAAGACGAACAGCGGCATCGCCGCCCAGGCGACGGCGAGCAGGGTCCCGGCACCGATGGCCGCCACCGGCGCGTAGTCGTTGCCGTGCAGCACGACCAGACCCGCGCCGACGCCGAGCGCGTACAGCAGGGCGACGAGCGTGCCGGCGATCCAGCCCACCGTGCGGCCGGTCGACTGCCGCAGTCCGTTGCGGATGACGGACAGCTTGAGCCGTACGAAGGTCCCGGTCACGGCCGTCCCGCTCCCCGGCCGCCGGGACCGCCGTTCTTGCCGGCCTCACCCGCCCCGCCGGCCCGGTCCCCGCCGAGCCAGTCCAGCTCGCGGCCCTCCGCCCGGTCGTGCGCCCCGACGAGGGTGAGGAAGGCGTCCTGCAGTGTCGCCGCCTGCCCGCGGACCTCCGCGAGCCGCCCCTGTGCGACGATCCGGCCGGCCGCCATCACGGCGACCCAGTCGCACAGGCTCTCCACCAGTTCCATGACGTGGGAGGAGAAGACGACCGTCGCGCCCGAGGCGGTGTAGCGCTCCAGGACGCCCCGGATCACCTGGGCGGACACCGGGTCGACGCCCTCGAACGGCTCGTCCAGGAAGAGCACTTCGGGGTTGTGCAGCAGCGCCGCGGCGAGCCCGATCTTCTTGCGCATGCCGGTCGAGTAGTCGACGACCAGTTTGTTCGCGGAGCCGGCCAGGTCCAGGACGTCCAGCAACTGGGCCGCCCTGCGGTCGGTCTCGGCGCCCGGGATGCCGCGCAGCCGCCCGGTGTACGCGAGCAGCTCGCGCCCGGTGAGGCGTTCGAAGAGCCGCAGCCCCTCGGGCAGGACACCGATGCGGGACTTCACGGCGACCGGATCGCGCCACACGTCGGCTCCGGCGACCTCGACCGTGCCGTGGTCCGGCCGCAGCAGCCCGGTGACCATGGACAGCGTCGTGGTCTTGCCCGCGCCGTTGGGGCCGACGAGCCCGACGAAGTGCCCGGCGGGCAGCGTCAGGTCGATCCCGGCGACAGCGGTCTGCTGCCCGAAGCGCTTCCAGAGTCCCTGGACGCGCACTGCGGGCGGCGTGGCGGGTGCGTTCGGCATCCGCCCAGCCTATGCCGCCCCGCCGACAGCCCGGCGGCTACCTGGTCCGCCCGCACGCGTAGGCGAGGGGGCTGAGCAGTTCCTCGGTGTCGGGCAGCCAGCGGTTGACGGCGGTGGGCTTGCGGGCCCACTGGACGGTCTGGCCACCCGCCATCCGGGTGGGCGGGGCCGGGATCCAGTCGCCCTCGCCGCGTACCACCAGATCCAGCGAGGAGGGAGACCAGCCGAGCCGCCGCAGCAGTTCGGGCACCTTCGCCCCGGCCCCGGGGAGCACGAAGAAGATCAGCCGCCGGTCCGGGGTGCCGATCACCGGGCCGAGCGGCAGTTCCATCCGCTCCATCCGGGCGAGCGCGAGGCAGCCGGCGACCTCGGGCACGTCGATGGCGTCGAAGCTGCGCCCGGTCGGCAGCAGGACGGAGGCCTCCGGCTGTGCCAGCCACATCCGGCGCACGGCGGCGGCGCTGCCGCTCGCCTCCCCGATCCAGTCGGCCGTGAGGGGGTGCGCGCCGGGCGCCGGGCAGCGGGGCACGCCGCACGAGCAGTACGGCGCGCGCCGGCCGCCGGGGCCCCCCAGCGGCCCGGTCCCGTCGGTGATCCAGGTACCGGGGAGCACATCCCAGTGCCGCTCCTCCGCGTAACGGACCGCGGCGTCGAGGAGTTGGCCGGCGGTCTGCCGGGGGGCTGTGAGGGTGTCGTCCACGGTGTTTTCCACGACCATCACAACTGCCGCGTTGAGCACGGGTTACGGGCGGTGACGAGTCCACCTCGCGGGTCATGGCGGGCGCACGGGAGCACACGCGGGGGCGCGCGGTGGAGGTCGTACATGATCCGGGTAATCACTCTTGGGTGTGTAGGCATGCATCCCGCCGCAAATTATGGCGTTTGCGGCGAATCCGAGAGGCGCGAACCGGGAAGGGATCTTCAAGCAAGGGATCTTGAGGTCCCGCACAAGCGGCAGCTATGAGGGGGAGCCCATGGCCGCACGACCGCTCGTCGCACGTCAGCCGAACGAGAGGCTGCAGGCACTGATCCAGGAAGCAGGCTGCTCCAACGCCGGATTGGCCCGCCGGGTCAACATGTGCGGGGCGGAGCACGGCCTCGACCTGCGCTACGACAAGACCTCGGTCGCCCGCTGGCTACGCGGCCAGCAGCCCAGGGGCCGGGCCCCGGCGATCATCGCCGAGGCGATCGGCCGCAAGCTGGGCCGCACCGTGACGATCGACGAGATCGGCATGGCCAACGGCAAGAACCTCGCGACCGGTGTCGGCCTGCACTTCTCACCCACCGTGCTGGGCGCGATCGAGCAGGTCTGCGAGCTGTGGCGCAGCGACGTCGGCCGCCGCGACTTCCTGACCGGCTCGTCCGTGGCCGCCTCCGCGCTGGTCGAGCCGAGCCGCGACTGGCTGATCACCCGCGCCGACACACAGGTCGCACGCTCCGGCGGGCCGCGGGTCGGCATGTCCGACGTGGAGGCCGTGCGGGCCACGACCCGGGCGCTGAACGAACTCGACCACCGGTTCGGCAGCGGGCACGTGCGCCCGGTGGTGGTGCACTACCTCAACAGCGTGGTCTCCGGACTCCTCGCGGGCTCCTACCGCGAGGCGACGGGCCGTCAGCTCTTCTCCGCCGTGGCGCGGCTGACCGAACTCGCCGGCTACATGGCCGTCGACACCGGGCAGCCCGGACTGGCCCAGCGCTATTACATCCAGGCGCTGCGGCTGGCCCAGGCGGCAGGCGACCGCGCGTACGGGGGCTACGTCCTGGCGGCCGGGATGAGCCACCTCGCCGCGCAGCTCGGCAACCCGCGCGAGATCGCCCAACTCGCGCGCGCCGCACAGGAAGGCGCCCGCGGCCAGGTCACCGCGACCGCGCAGGCCATGTTCTACGCCGCCGAGGCACGCGGCCACGCGCTGATGGGCGACGTGCGGGCCTGCGGCGCGGTGGCCGGGCAGGCCGTGGAGGCCCTGGAGCACTCGGCCCCGGAGGACGACCCGGACTGGATCGCCCACTTCAACCAGGCCTACCTCGCCGACGAACTGGCGCACTGCCACCGCGACCTCAACCAGGCGCCGCAGGCCGCGCGCCGCGCCGAGGAGGCCCTGTCGGCCCTGGGCCCGGAGAAGGCGCGCAGGCGTGCGATCGGGCTCCTGGTGCTCGCCCAGGCACAGGTGCAGCAGCGCGAGGTCGAGCAGGCCTGCCACACCGGGGCGCAGGCCGTGGAGCTGCTGTCCACACTGCGCTCCAACCGCGGGGCGGAGTATCTGGAGGACCTGCGGACCCGCCTCCAGCCCTACGCGGCGGAGTCGGCGGTCCGGGAGTTCGACGCCCGTCTGGAGGAGCAGGAGGCGGCGGCGTAAAGGGCGTTCGCCCCCCGGCCCGCCGGGGGGCGCACCCGAATCGTTATGCGAACGACATCAACCCACCGCCGAGGGCACCTTGTTCTGCACCGGGGCACCCGCCGGCGTCCTCCCGGACCCCCCGCGGCGTGGTGCCTTGCGAAGCCGACCGGGTAGCGTGAGCCGACGATTCCGTGTCGACGGTGAAGGCAGAGGTAGCGGTGATGCACGGCGGACGCGGTGACGAGGCGTATCCGGAGGTGCACGAAGGCGTGGTGCTGCCCGCACAGGGGCGCGCACCTGAGCCGGAGCTGCCCCCGGCGTGGGGCGGCGGGCCGGCCGGCGGGCAGCCCTGGGGCCAGCCGGCGCAGCAGGACCCCTACTACGCGCACCAGGCGCCCATGCCGGACAGCGACGCGACGCAGCTCTTCCCGCCGTACCCGCAGGCGCAGCCCCCGGTCTCCCAGGACGCGGGCGGGCCCCTGCCGCAGTTCCAGGGCCAGGCCGACGCCACCCAGCTGCTGCCGCCGTTCCCGGCGGCGCCCCAGTCCGCGTCCTTCGACGTCCGGCCCGGCGCCCCGAGCGCCGCGGACGCGACCCAGCACCTGCCGCGCTACGAGGACCTCTCCCCGCAGCAGGCGCAGCACCTGCCGCAGACGCATTCCCCGGCGGCCCCGGCGTACGGCTATCCGCAGCAGCAGCCCCAGCAGGAGCCGCAGGACGACTTCGGCCACCTGTACCGCCAGGACGGCCCGCCGCAGCCGCAGAACCTGCCGCAGCAGCAGCCCGCGTACCAGCCGCCGGTCTACCAGCAGCAGCCCCAGGCCCCCTCGTACGACACGTACGACCGCTACGAGGAGCCCCCGCGCCGCCGCAAGCTCTCCCCGGTCGCGCTCATAGGCATCGTCGTCGGCGGCTGCGCGATAGCCGGCCTCGTCGCCGGCGCCCTCATGAGCGGCGGGGACGACGACAACACGGCGCCGACCGGGGCCCAGTCCCCCGCCGCGTCCGCGAGCTCCGCGGCCCCGGACGGCTCCGGGGGCGGCGCGAGCGCGGCGGAGAACCAGGCCAAACAGCTGGACCAGCTGCTGAAGCAGAGCGGCGGCAGCCGCACCGCCGTCATCAACGCGGTGGCGAACATCAACAGCTGCAACGACCTCGACCACGCGGCCGCCGACCTTCGGGCGGCGGCCAAGCAGCGCGGTGAGCTCATGACGCGGCTGAAGACCCTCCCGGTCGACCAACTGCCCGACCACCAGCAGCTGGTGGACGCCCTCAACAAGGCGTGGACGGCCTCGGCCGCCGCCGACAACCACTACGCGGCCTGGGCCGACCAGGTGCACCAGGGCAAGCGGATGTGCAAGCACGGCAAGGCCCGCGCCACCGGCCAGACCGCCGCGGGCAACAACGAGAGCGGCAACGCCACGCAGGCCAAGAAGACGGCCGTCGGCCTGTGGAACGCCATCGCGAAGAAGTACAACCTCACGCAGCACCAGTACACCCAGATCTGATCGGCCCCCGAAGGCCGCCGGCCGGACCACGCGAAAGCCCCGGAGCACACGGCTCCGGGGCTTCTCCTTCGCGGTACCGGCCGTGGGCCGGGCCGGGTTCCCGGCTCAGCTGTTCGGGGCGCTCTCCAGTGTCTTCCTCATGCTGACGAAGCCCTTGCGCACGGCGACCAGCTTGCCCTTCTCGACCTTCTGGTAGGTCACGCTGCTGTTGACCATGCGCGGCTGGTTGATGATCGAGAGGGCGTCCTCCTCACGCCATCCCAGCGCCGGGGTGAGCCCGCCGGTGGAGATCGCGTGCGCCTTGTCGAGGGCCTGCTTCACCGTGGTGGCGGTGATCGGCGCGTCCTTGCCCATCTCGTCGACGACCTCGGCGAAGGCCGTGTAGGCGATCCACGTCGTCTGCACGCCCGGGTCGTCCACGTCGATGTCGTTGTTGCCGAACGCGTACTTGGTGATGGCCTGGCGCATCGTGGCCCAGGCCGGGTCGGAGGCCGGGGGGTACCAGCCGGTGACGTACGCGCCCTCCAGCGGGCTGTTCGCGCCGCCGGTGCTGTCGAGCGTCGACTGCTGCACACTGCCGAGCACGGAGGCGATCAGGGGCTTCGGCCCTTCGTCCTTGCCGGTCAGCGGGTCGTAGGTGGTGGTGCGCCGGAAGGCGTCGAAGAAGGTGGCCGTCTTGTCGCCGAGAGCCGCGCTGACGCAGTCGTCGGCCTTGTTGGCACCGATCGCCTGCTTGGCGATCTGGTTGTAGTCGGTGGAGTCCTCCTTGGCGCGCAGGTCCACCGCGTCCGTGCGCCCGGCGCCCTGCAGACCCGTATCGAGGAAACGGGCGAACAGATCGCCGGCCGCGGTGTCGGGACGGACGAGGCTCACCTTGGCGCACTTGCCGGCCAGCTGCTGGCCGTTGCCCGCCATCAGCGTGGTCAGGCCGCCGTTGACCGGGTAGGACAGCGGGCTCTCGAACTCGTCCTGCGTGATGCCGTAGCCGCCCAGGTAGGGGATGCTCTCCGACTCCAGGGTGGGGGTGAACGCCGTGCCGTACTGGCTGTACGAGCCGATGACGGCGACGACGCCCTCGTCGACGGCACGCTGCGCGCAACTCGTCGCGCCCGTGGAGGTGTTGTGCTCGTTGCAGGTGATGACCTTCAACTGACGCCCGCCGATGCCGCCCTTGGCGTTGACGTACTTGGCGAAAGCCTTCGCCATGGCCGGCATTCCCGGCATGTTGGTCGCACTGGTTCCTTCTGGAGCCCATGTCATCACTACAACAGGTCCGGTCGAACCCCCAGTCCCCCCCGGGAGCACGCCGCAGCCGGCCAGCAGAGCGACGCCGAGCGTCGCGCTGACAAGGGGAACGGCTGTTCGCGAACGCCAATCACTCATGGAACGGGACGATTCCGGTCCTTCCACAACTCCAGGGTGAACGCAAGGGAACGCAGAGCCACGGGAAGGTGAAAATAATGTGCTCCTATCTGGAGCACGTACGATCGTGCACTGTGCAGAGTGCCGAGAAGTCTTCCCGCCGGCGTGTCCGCTCCTCCACGATGGGAGACATGCCGCTCAATGACATGCCGTGGTGGCGCTGGCGCGCCAATGTGCGCTCCGCGCTGCACATGATCAGCGACCCGGTCTTCCATCAGGAGGCCTGGCTGGCCGGCCGGCCCGGCTACGGGGACGTGACGGACGCCGTCTACCGCCTGGTCGAGGACACCTGGCTCGACAACTGGTCCGCAGAGAAGTACGTAGGGACGGTCTTCCGCGACTCACAGGAGGCCGCGCTCGTCGACGTCGCCGTCCTGCGGGTCCTGAAGATCCTGCACCAGGTGGGCGCCGACGCCCCGATCTCGGCCTATCTGGAGCACCACGCCTGGCCCGAGGCGGTCCGCGCGGCACGCGAGGCGCACGTCCGCCTGGCGACCGCGGACGGCGAGGACCCGGACACGCCGCCGCGTTCACTGGACGTCCTCAAGATCTACATGCGGACCGCCTGACGAGACCGGCCGGGGGACCGGCCGGTGGACGTCTTGGATCAGCCGGCGGCCTGTGTGCGAGGCTGGCCCCGTGAACGCCGTCGACGAGTCGCAGCAGCCGTCCGAGCAGTACATCCTCACGCTGTCCTGCCCCGACAAACCGGGCATCGTGCACGCCGTGTCGAGCTACCTCTTCATGACCGGGTGCAACATCGAGGACAGCCAGCAGTTCGGTGACCGGGACACGGGACTGTTCTTCATGCGCGTGCACTTCACGTCCGACCACCCGGTCGGCGCGGAGAAGCTGCGGGCCAGCTTCGCCGCCGTCGCGGACGCCTACGGCATGGACTGGCAGATCACGCCGTCCGGCGAGCGCATGCGGATCGTGCTGCTGGTCAGCAAGTACGGGCACTGCCTCAACGACCTGCTCTTCCGCACCAGCATCGGCGCGCTGCCGGTGGAGATCGCCGCCGTCGTGTCCAACCACACCGACTTCGCGGAGCTGGTCGGCTCCTACGGCATCCCCTTCCACCACATCCCGGTGACGAAGGAGACCAAGGCCGAGGCCGAGGCCCAGTTGCTGGCGCTGGTGGAGAAGGAAGGCGTGGAACTGGTCGTCCTCGCCCGCTACATGCAGGTCCTCTCGGACCACCTGTGCAAGGAGCTGTCCGGGCGGATCATCAACATCCACCACTCCTTCCTGCCGAGCTTCAAGGGCGCCCGGCCCTACCACCAGGCCCATGCCCGCGGCGTGAAGCTCATCGGCGCCACGGCGCACTACGTGACCGCGGACCTCGACGAGGGGCCGATCATCGAGCAGGAGGTCGAGCGGGTCGGCCACGACCTGACCCCCGACCAATTGGTCGCCGTCGGCCGCGACGTGGAGTGCCAGGCGCTGGCGCGGGCGGTGAAGTGGCACAGCGAGCACCGCGTGCTGCTCAACGGCCACCGCACGGTCGTCTTCGCCTGACCCCTGCCGCGCGGCGTCAGCCCGCGCGGCACACCGGCGCCTCCGCCACGTCCGCGAGGAAGCCCTCGATCGCCGTGTACCAGGCCTCGGGTTGATCCCAGGGGACCAGGTGCCCGGCATCGGGGATCTCCGCGTACGCGCCCCGGGGCAGGACGCGGACCATCTCCTGGGCCTCTGCGCGGCCGAGGTCGCCGTCCAGGCCGCGCACCACGAGGGCCGGGCACGAGACCTGGGCCAGCTCCTCCCAGTGGGCGTCGTGCACCCAGGGCTCGCGGGAGCGCAGCATGTGGCGCCGGTCGAACACCGGGCGCCATCCGTCGCGGTCCTCCTCCATCACCTCCGCGAAGAACTCGCCGCGGGCCGGACGGCGGCCCTCCACCCACGGGTCGTCCTCGCCGAACCACCGGCGCACCGCGTCCAGGCTGGGGAAGGGCACCGGCCAGGCCCGGAACCAGTCCTCCCAGGAACGCTGATCGGCCTCGCCGACGGCCGCCGCGCGCATGTCGCACAGCACCACGGCGCGCACCAGGGACGGCCGGTGGGCGGCGAGCTGCCAGGCGGTGAGGGCGCCCATCGAATGCCCGATGACGACGGCCGGGCCGAGCCCCAGCTGTTCGATCGCGGCGGCGGCGTCGCCGACGTACGCCTCCCGCGAGTACGGCCCCTCGGGCTTGGGGCTGCGGCCGTGCCCGCGCTGGTCCAGCGCGACGACGCGGTGGCGGCCGACGAGCCTCCGGGCGGTGCCGGCCCACTGCGAGGCACGGCCCATCAGCCCGTGCAGCAGCAGTACGGCGGGGCCGGAGGCCGATCCGGGCCCGCCGGCGTGCTCCCACGCGGTGAGCGGAAGGCCGCCCGCTCCGGTGATTTCCCTACGCCTGGCCATGTGGCGCCCCCTGGTGCGTGACGTTCTCAGAACCCCACGTTATCGAATTTCTGTTCGAGAAGGGTCTTCACACGCGCAACACCGCTCTTTCGAGTGACAGCGCTCAAGGATTGTCGGGCCGTGCCGAGGGGAGGACTTCAGCGGGACGCGGCCCGGCGGGGAAGACGGGCAGCGGGGAGCCACCCGGACAGCTCGGGGATCCGGGTGGCCTCCACGGGGACCAGGGGGAACGGGGAGGGGGAGGAGGGGACTCCGGCGCATGGGGAGGCGCCGGGGTCCCTCCCACCACAGCGGCCCTCCATGCGCCGGACACCCGGACGCCTACCGCTTGGCGACGAAGACGTGCGAGGCGGTCTCGCTGCTCAGCTCGGCGGCCTCGCCGCCGCTGCCGACCAGCACACCGCCCGCCGAGGGGGTCACGGACACCACCGCGCCGGGCTGCACTCCGGCCCGCCGCAGCGTGTACATCAGCTGCGCGTCGTTCTGGATGGGCTCGCCGATCCGCCGTACCACCACGCTCGCGCCGGAGAGCCCGCTCTCCAGCTCGCTCAGGCTGACCATGCCCTCGTCCAGGAACGGGTCCGCGCCGGCGTTGTCGCCCAGCTCCTCCAGGCCCGGGATCGGGTTCCCGTACGGCGACTCCGTCGGGTGCCGCAGCAGCTCCAGCACGCGGCGTTCAACGGCCTCGCTCATCACGTGCTCCCAGCGGCAGGCTTCCGCGTGCACGTGCTCCCACTCCAGGCCGATGACGTCGACCAGCAGGCACTCGGCGAGCCGGTGCTTGCGCATCACGCGGGTGGCGATGCGGCGGCCCTCCGAGGTCAGCTCCAGATGCCGGTCGCCGGCGACGTGCACCAGACCGTCGCGCTCCATGCGCGCGACGGTCTGGCTCACGGTCGGACCGCTCTGGTCGAGTCGCTCGGCGATTCGGGCGCGCATGGGGACCACACCCTCCTCCTCCAGCTCCAAGATGGTGCGGAGATACATCTCCGTCGTGTCGATGAGTCCGGACATGCGTGCCCCTCGATGGTTCGTGCGTGGCCCTGGCCTCAATTCTGACGCATCGGACCGACAACCGGCCCCCTGCGGTTGACAGGTGGACGCCGCGCGCACCACGGTTGCCGGCATGACCGATCTGGCCGCCACATATTTCGACGCCGCCATCGCACTCCTGCGGCGCGTGAGGGACGAGGAGTCCGAAAGGATCGAGGCGGCCGGAGCCGCCGTCGCGGACACGGTGGCGGCCGGGGGGCGGGTCTTCGCCTTCGGGGCCGGGCACTCCTCGCTCGCCGCCCAGGACGTCGTCTACCGCGCCGGCGGGCTCGCGCTGGTCAATCTGCTCGCGGTGCCCGGCGCGGTCGGGGTGGACGTCGTGCCCGCCACGCTCGGCAGCGCCCTCGAACAGGTCGACGGCCTCGCCGGGGTCGTCCTGCGGACCTCGCCGCTGCGGGCCGGCGACGTGCTGGTGATCGTCTCCCTCTCCGGCCGCAACGCCCTGCCGGTGGAGATGGCACGGGACGCACGGGCGATGGGGGTCAAGGTCGTCGGCGTCACCTCGGTCGCGTACGCGAAGGAGACCCGCTCGCGGCACTCCAGCGGGACCTTCCTGAAGGACCACTGCGACATCGTCATCGACAGCAAGATCGCCCTCGGCGACGCGGAACTCTCCGTCGAGGGCATCCCGGCGCCCTTCGGGCCCGCCTCCACCGTGGTCACCGGCGCGCTGATGCAGGCCGTCGTCGCCACGGCGGCGCAGCGGCTCGCGGAGCGCGGGATCACGCCTCCGATGCTGCGCTCGGGCAACGTGGACGGCGGCCACGAGTGGAACGCGGCGGTCTTCGAGGAGTACCGGGACCGGATCTTCTACCGACACTGAGGCGGCCGTCAGCTCGGGGCCGCCAGGTCCAGGGCCGCGGCCACCCGCAGCGCCACGTCCTCCGCGAAGGCCGCGTCCACGCGGTCGAAGGGACGCCGCCCCATGCCGCGCAGGAAGGTGAGCGTGCCCAGGGTGCGGCCGCGGCTGCGCAGCACCGCGCACAGTCCGTGCACGGTGCCCTCCGGCCAGCGGCGGGCGGCGGACCAGGCGTCGACCTGGGCGCGGGACGCGGGCTCGGAGCCCGCGAGGGCGCCGAAGGAGGCACGGACGGCCCCGGTGCGAACCACCGCCTGGAGCGCGGGATGGCCCTCCCCGTAGCGCACGGGGATGCCGCCGGTGACGGGCAGGCAGGGCCCGGCGCCACCGGCGGGCGTGGCGGCGGCGCGCACCAGCCGCGTCCCGTCCACCGTGAGCACGTCCAGCAGCGCGTTCTCGGCGAAGCCCGCGAGCGCGAAGTCCACGTAGCAGGTGGCGGCCTCCATCGGCTCGCGGCACTCGGCGACCGCCCGGGCCGCCCGCTGCAGCTGGTTGCTGCGGAAGCGCAGCACCGCGGCCTCCTGCTCGGCGACCTTGGCGTCGGTGATGTCGTGGAACAGCCAGCCCACCCCGAGCGGCACCGGCTCCTCCCCCAGCGGAGAACCGAGCCGCACGAAGCTGCTGCGCCAGCAGCAGCGTGTGCCGCCCTCCTCGCGCAGACCCACCCACAGCTCGGCCGGCGCCGGCGGGGCGCCCTCCGCGAGCACGTGCTGCATCGCGGACTCCAGTTCCTCCACGCCCTGGTCGAGGAAGTCGCCCAGCGGCCGCCCCAGCAGTGCGTCCCGGCTGGTGTGCAGCACGCGGGCGGCGTACGCGTTGACCACGACGGGGCGCAGGTCCGCGTCGACCAGGACGACACCGGAGGAGGCGTCGTCGAACAGCGCCTCGCTCAGGGCGATCGAGCGCTCCAGGTCGATCTGGGCGTGCACCTCGGAGAACGCGCAGTAGACCCCGCCCGGCCGGCCGTCGGCGCCCTGGACGGCGGCGGACTGGGTCCGCACCAGCACCCGGCGGCCGTCCTTGGTCAGCAGGGCGAACTCGTGCACCTGCCGCCCGGCGGCGTCCATCACGGCGAGCAGCCGGGAGCGCACCTCCTCGGCGTCGGCCGTGCGCGCCGCCCAGCCGGCGAAGCCCTTGCGGCCGACGGCCTCCTCGGCCGTCCAGCCCAGGATGCGCACGGCCTCGGAGTTCCAGTGCGTGATCACTCCGTCGCGGTCGAAGGCACAGAGTCCGGCCTCCATGCCGTCGAGGAGCGCGGCGAGCAGCTGCGGCGTCGCATCGAATGACTGCACGTCGGAACATTCAACCCGGATGTGACCCAGGACACAGCCGGTTCGGCGAAATCGGTGCGCACCGGCGACGGGTGCACTAAGGGAGGGGGCTCGCAATAAATGGGTTGTGGCGCGGCGGACCGCTTCTTAAAGTGGCGGGCACACACGAAGGGAGGTGGTCCGGAGAATGAGTTCCCATCGGACGCGTGAGGTGGCTGCGGGCTAGCACCGCGCTCCTCGCCTGCGCGCGATGCGCGACGCGGGCCAATCCATCGCAGTCACCCGACCCGCGGGCTCGTCGGATTCGTCCGGCCGATGCCTGGACGGCCTCCGTCCAGGGAGCAGCCCGCGGGTCGCCTGCGTTCCCGGGCCCCGGCGGGCTAGGGAGCCAGCCGCCGCACCGTCCAGTCGCCGTCCGCAGCGGCCCCGCCGTCCGCCTCGTACCGCAGGCGGTCGTGGAGCCGGTTCTCCCGGCCCTGCCAGAACTCCACGGTCCGCGCGATCACCCGGAAGCCGCCCCAGTGCGGCGGCGCCGGCACCTCCGCCTCCTCGGGCCAGCGCTCGGCCAGCTCCGCGTACCGGCGCTCCAGCTCCTCCCGCGAACCGACCACCGAGGACTGCTCGCTCGCCCAGGCCCCGACCCGGGAGCCGTGCGGCCGGGTGCGGAAGTACGCCTCGGTCTCCTCCCGCGTCACGCGTTCCACCGAGCCGCCGACGATGACCTGCCGGGCGATCGGGTGCCAGGGGAAGAGGAGCGAGGCGTACGGCCGCTCGCCGAGCTCGCGGCCCTTCCTGGACCGATAGTTGGTGAAGAAGACAAAGCCGCGGTGGTCGTAGCTCTTCAGCAGGACGGTCCGGGAACTGGGCAGTCCATCGGCGTCCGCGGTGGAGACGACCATGGCGTTGGGCTCGTCGATGCCGCCGTTCACGGCGTCGGCGAACCAGCGTGCGAACTGCGTGTACGGGTCGGCGGCCAGCTCGGCCTCGGCCAGTCCGCGGGCGCGGTACTGCTTGCGCATGGCGGCGGGATCGTGGTGGAGGTGCTGCACCCGCACATCTTGCAGTACGGCGCCCGTCCCCGCGGCACGGTGTGCCGCAATTATGTGCCCCACCTCACGCTTCACGTCATCAGTGGGAGGGGACAGACTTACAGGCCGGGTGTCTGTCGGCTGCCGGCACCGAGAGATGCCGAAAGATACCGAGAGACACCTTTCGGGCACCCCGTGCCACACCCGTGTGCCACAAGCACCGCCCCGCCGATCGTCGACCGCATCAAGAGGAGCCGCCTGATGTCCGACTTCGTACCCGGACTCGAGGGAGTCGTCGCCTTCGAAACGGAGATCGCCGAACCCGACAAGGAAGGCGGCGCTCTCCGCTACCGAGGCGTGGACATCGAGGATCTGGTGGGCCATGTCTCCTTCGGGAACGTGTGGGGCCTGCTGGTCGACGGCGCCTTCAACCCCGGACTGCCGCCGGCCGAGCCCTTCCCGATCCCCGTGCACTCCGGTGACATCCGTGTCGACGTGCAGTCGGCGCTGGCGATGCTGGCCCCGGTGTGGGGCCTGAAGCCGCTGCTGGACATCGACGCCGAGCAGGCGCGCGAGGACCTGGCGCGGGCCGCGGTCATGGCACTGTCCTACGTGGCGCAGTCCGCGCGCGGCCAGGGGCTGCCGATGGTGCCGCAGAGCGAGATCGACAAGGCGGAGACGGTCGTCGAGCGCTTCATGATCCGCTGGCGCGGCGAGCCGGACCCCAAGCACGTCAAGGCCGTGGACGCCTACTGGACGTCCGCCGCCGAGCACGGCATGAACGCCTCCACCTTCACCGCCCGGGTCATCGCCTCGACCGGCGCCGACGTCGCCGCCGCCCTGTCCGGCGCGGTGGGCGCGATGTCCGGTCCGCTGCACGGCGGCGCGCCCTCGCGGGTGCTGGGCATGATCGAGGAGATCGAGCGCACCGGCGACGCCACTGCGTACGTCAAGCAGGCGCTCGACAAGGGCGAGCGCCTGATGGGCTTCGGCCACCGCGTCTACCGCGCAGAGGACCCGCGCGCGCGGGTGCTGCGGCGTACCGCGCGGGAGCTGGGCGCGCCCCGCTTCGAGATCGCCGAGGCGCTGGAGAAGGCCGCGCTGGAGGAGCTGCACGCGCGCCGCCCCGACCGCGTGCTGGCCACGAACGTCGAGTTCTGGGCGGCGATCATGCTGGACTTCGCCGAGGTCCCGGCGCACATGTTCACGTCGATGTTCAGCTGTGCCCGCACCGCGGGCTGGTCGGCGCACATCCTGGAGCAGAAGCGCACCGGCCGTCTGGTGCGCCCGTCGGCCCGCTACGTGGGCCCGGGCTCCCGCGACCCGCGCGACGTCGAGGGCTACGGCGACATCGCGAACTAGGCCGTGCGGCGGCACCCTGGGGGCATGAGGCTGTTCGTGGCGGTCATGCCCCCCGGGGTGGCGCTGACGGAGCTCGGCGACGCGGTCGACGCGCTGCGCGCCCTGCCGGGCGCCGACGGGCTGCGCTGGACGGAACGGGCCGGGTGGCACGTGACACTGGCGTTCCTCGGGGAGGTCGGCGAGGACCTGTTGCCGGGGCTCGTCGAGCGCCTGGACCGGGCGGCCCGGCGCCATCACCCCTTCGGCACCGGTCTGGCCGGAGGCGGACGCTTCGGGGACCGCACCTTGTGGGCGGGGCTGGACGGGCGCAGCCGGCCGGACGGTCGGAACGGTCAGGAGATGGCGCGCGTCGCGGAGGCCGCCCAGGCGGCCGCCCGGCGGGCCGGCGTCCATTACGAGGACGAGCACGACCGCTTCCACGCCCATCTGACCCTGGCCCGGCAGCGCGGCCACCACGGGCGGGTGGGTCTGAGGCCCTTCACGGACGCGCTGGCCGCTTTCCGGGGCACCCCGTGGACCGCGGACTCCATCGCCCTCGTGCGGAGCCATCCGCCCGCGCCCGGGGTGCCGGGCGCCCAGCCCCGCTACGAGCGGCTGCGGACCTGCCCGCTGGGGCACTGAACCGCTGGGGTTAACCTCGGTGTGTGGACCCGAAGACCCGAACCCGAGTGATGACCGCCGCCCTCGCCCTGCTGGTGATCGTGGTGATCGTGAGCGCGCTGGTCCGCTGACCCGGTCCCGCGGGGGCCGGGTCGGGTCGGGTCGGGTTGCGGATCAGGCCTCGGCGTAGACGTTCGCGACGAACTCGGCGATCTGCTCGTCGGTGAGGTGCCGGGCCAGGTCGGCCTCGGTGATCATCCCGATGAGCTTCTTGTTCTCGACGACCGGCAGCCGCTTGATGCGGTGGGTCTCCATCTCACTCAGCACGTCGTTGACGTCGGCTTCGGCGTCGATCCAGCGCGGAGTGCCCTCGCAGAGGTCTCCGCAGGTGACCTTCGACGGATCACGGCCGGCCGCCACGCACTTCACGACGATGTCGCGGTCCGTGATGATGCCCATCATCCGGTCGTCCGGTCCGTGGACGGGCAGTGCGCCGACGTGGAGTTCGCGCATGAGCTGCGCGGCCCGGTCGAGGCTTTCCGTCGCCGGGATCGCACGGGCGCCTGGATGCATGATCTGCTTGGCTGTCGTCATATCCTCATCGTGCGCCCGACCGGGTGAATCTGCGACCGGACCGGGTGCCTGCGCCGGACGGGGCGGCCCCGCACGGACGGTGTCCGTGCGGGGCCGCCACGCCGCGGAGCCGGGCTCACCAGGCGAAGGCCTCCGGGGAGGGACCGGTGCCGGGGAAGACGCCGTCCAGGTCGGTCAACAGGTCCTGCGACAGCTCCAGTTCGACCGCGCGCAGGGCGGAGTCGAGCTGCTCGCGGGTGCGCGGGCCGACGATCGGGCCGGTGACGCCGGGCCGGGTCAGCAGCCAGGCCAGGGCGACGTCGCCGGGCCGCAGGCCCGCCTTGTCGACCAGGTCCTCGTACGACTGCACCTGCGCGCGCACCGCGCTGTCCTTCAGCGCGTCGGCGGCGCGGCCGGAGGTCGAGCGGGAGCCGCCGCCCTCACGCTCCTTGCGCAGCGCGCCGCCCAGCAGGCCGCCGTTCAGCGGCGACCAGGGGATGACGCCCAGGCCGTAGGCCTCGGCCGCCGGGATGACCTCCATCTCGGCGCGCCGCTCGGCCAGGTTGTACAGGCACTGCTCACTGACCAGACCCAGTGAACCGCGGCGCGCGGCGGCCTCGTTGGCGCGGGCGATGTGCCAGCCGGCGAAGTTCGACGACCCGGCGTAGAGCACCTTGCCCTGCTGCACCAGGACGTCGACGGCCTGCCAGATCTCCTCCCACGGCGTCGCGCGATCGACGTGGTGGAACTGGTAGACGTCGATGTGGTCGGTGCCCAGCCGCTTCAGGCTCGCCTCGCACGCGCGGCGGATGTTGAGCGCGGAGAGCTTGTCGTCGTTGGGCCAGGGGGCGCCCTCGGCGCCCATGTTGCCGTACACCTTGGTCGCGAGGACCGTCTTCTCGCGACGGCCGCCGCCCTTGGCGAACCAGGTGCCGATGATCTCCTCGGTACGGCCCTTGTTCTCGCCCCAGCCGTAGACGTTGGCGGTGTCGAAGAAGTTGACACCGGCGTCCAGCGCGGCGTCCATGATCGCGTGGCTGTCGGCCTCGTCCGTCTGCGGGCCGAAGTTCATCGTTCCCAGTACGAGCCGGCTGACCTTGAGTCCGGTGCGTCCGAGTTGTGTGTACTCCATGCGCACAAGCCAAGCTCTTCGAGTGCGCTCGAATCAAGCACCCCTCACGGTGCCCGCCGCAGGCTCCGGCAGGACGCCGCGGTAGGGCGCCCCGGTCCCCCACGCCTGGTGCATCGCGTCGGCGAAGGCGGCGGCGAGCAGGTGCTCCCCCGCGGCGTTGGGGTGGGTGCCGTCGTAGGTGTGCCGGGCGAGGTCCCAGCCGGCCGGGCGGGATGCCAGCAGCAGGGGCGACACGGGCGTGCCCAGGTCGGCGACGGCCTTGGCGGTACGGGTGTTGAACTCCTCGCACTGCGCGGCGAATCCGGGGTCCTCCACGCAGCGGGTGTTGGGGATGACCGGCAACAGCACGGCGGCGACAAGGGGGTTGGCGGCCCGCGCGCGCTCGACGAACAGCCGCAGGTTGTCCTCGGTCTGCGCGGGATCGGTGTAGAAGCCGAGGTCTATCAGCCCGAGCGAGACCAGCAGCACGTCCGCCCGGTGCTCGCGCACCGCGTCCTCGATCAGCGGCGCCATGTGCAGCCAGCCCTCGCCCCAGCCGGCCAGATGGCGGCGCGCCTCCTGCGGGAAGGCGGGGTCGCCGTAGGCGTGAGAGACCGCGGCGTCGGCCGCCGCGTCGTACAGCGCGGTGCGCGGGCCGACGATCGCGAACGGCTCGCCGAGCGAGCTCAGGTGCCGCCACATGCGGTAGCGCCAGGTGAGGTCGCCGGCGCTGCCGATGGTCATGGAGTCGCCGACGAACATCCACGAGGTGAGGGGAGGCCGGGACGGACGGGTCATGCGGGGCATGGACGAGATCATAGGGACTCGTTCCCGGCCGGGAAGCGGCCCTGCCGTGGGGCCGTTCCGCGGCTGGGATCCGTGCACTTGCGGCCCGGCGCCCCGTGCCCGGGCCTTCAGCCGATGGGCAGCGCGACCTGATCCGCGCATCCCGCGCGAGCCCCTCACCTGGCAGGCTGGGCGCATGCGCATGCGCCCTCTGCTCGCCGCGGCCGCGGCCTCCGCCCTCGTCACGGTCCCGCTCCTCGGCGTCCCCGGCCTCGCCGGCAGCGCGGCCGCCGACGACGGCGAGTCCCTGGCCTTCACGATGACGGACCCGCGGATCACCGAGTCGAGCGGCCTGGCCGCCAGCCGCCTCCACAAGGGCGTCTACTGGACGCACAACGACAGCGACGACGGCCCGTACGTCTACGCCGTCGACTCCGCCACCGGCAAGACCGTCGCCACCGTCACCCTGCGCGGCATCGGCAGCCCGCGTGACGTCGAGGCGATCTCGATGGGCCCGGACGGCGACATCTACGTCGGCGACATCGGCGACAACCTCGGCGGCACCTGGCCGTACGTGTGGATCTACCGCTTCCCGGAGCCGAAGCGGCTGGCCGACCAGACGGTGCGGGCCACCCAGTACGTCGTGAAGTACGACGCCGGGCCGCGGAACGCGGAGGCGATGATGGTCGACCCGCGCACCGGCCGGGTCTGGATCGCCAGCAAGAACGAGGACGGCGGCGCGCTCTACGAGGGCCCGGCGCGGCTGACCGCCTCCGGTACGAACGTCTTCCGGCGCACCACCGACATCCCGCTGTGGATCACCGACGGCGCCTTCTCCCCCGACGGCAGCCGCCTGGTGCTGCGCGGCTACTTCGGCGCCCTGATGTACCGCTGGTCGGACGGCACCCCGCACGAGATCGGCCAGATGCACGTGCCGCTGCAGCGGCAGGGCGAGTCCGTGACCTTCACCACGGATGGGCGCGCCCTGATGTACGGCAGCGAGGGCCAGGACAGCGAGGTCTACCGGGTCCCCCTGACCGGGGACGACCGTCCCGACGACGTCCGCAAGGCCGCCGCCTCGCCGTCCGGTTCGTCGTCCGCCACGGGCGGCGGGGCACAGGCACCGGGCGACGGCGGCGGGCAGCGGTCGATGGGGCAGTTCGCGGTCGGCGCCCTGACCATCGCCGCCCTGGCCGCGGTCGCGGTGGCGGCCCGCCGGCTGCTGCGCCGTGGCGGCCGCCCGTCCTGAGCGTGCGAAAGCCGGTGGGCGCGGTGCCCACCGGCTTCGCGTACGGCAGGGGTCAGAGCCGCTCGGCGACGTAGTCGACGCAGGCGGTCAGCGCCTCCACGTCGGCCGGGTCGACGGCCGGGAACATCGCGACGCGCAGCTGGTTGCGGCCGAGCTTGCGGTAGGGCTCGGTGTCCACGATGCCGTTGGCGCGCAGCACCTTGGCGATGGCGGCGGCGTCGATGCCGTCGGCGAAGTCGACCGTGCCGACGACCTGGGAGCGCTTGGCCGGGTCGGTGACGAACGGCGTGGCGTACTCGGACTTCTCGGCCCAGGTGTACAGGCGCGAGGAGGAGTCGGCGGTGCGGGAGACGGCCCACTCCAGACCGCCCTGGCCGTTGATCCACTCCAGCTGCTCGTTCAGCAGGAAGAGGGTGACCAGCGCGGGGGTGTTGTACGTCTGGTTCTTCCCCGAGTTGTCGATCGCGGTCGGCAGGTCGAAGAACGCCGGGATGTGGCGGCCGGAGGCGGCGATCCGCTCGGCGCGCTCGAGCGCGGCCGGGGAGAACAGCGCGAGCCACAGGCCGCCGTCGGCGGCGAAGGACTTCTGCGGGGCGAAGTAGTAGACGTCGGTCTCGGTGACGTCGACCGGCAGGCCGCCCGCGCCGGAGGTGGCGTCCACCAGGACCAGCGCGCCCTCGTCGGCGCCCGCGACGCGCCGCAGCGGCATCGCGACACCGGTGGAGGTCTCGTTGTGGGTCAGGGCGTAGACGTCGACGCCGGCCTCGGCGACCGGGTCCGGGTGGGAGCCCGGGTCGGTGGTGATCACGGTCGGCTCGTCCAGCCAGGGCGCGAGCTTGGCGGCCTTGGCGAACTTCGAGGAGAACTCGCCGAAGCTCAGGTGCTGGGACTTCCGCTCGATCAGGCCGTGGGTGGCGATGTCCCAGAACGCGGTGGAACCGCCGTTGCCGAGCACCACCTCATAGCCCTCGGGGAGGGAGAACAGCTGCCTGATGCCGTCACGCACCTGGCCGACCAGGTTCTTCACCGGCGCCTGCCGGTGAGAGGTGCCCAGCAGCGAGGTGCCCGTCGCGGCCAGCGCGTCGAGCGCCTCCGGCCGCACCTTGGAGGGGCCCGAACCGAAGCGTCCGTCGGCGGGCTTGATGTCAGCGGGGATCTGGATCTCGGCCACGTTCGCAGCGTAGTGCGTTACGAGGCGGTTTCGGGGAGTAGTCCACGCGGTGAGACATGCGGCCGGGTGGGGCAGGCTGGGGACATGACGGAGGATCTGCGCCGGGCGCTGGAGCGGGTTGTGCGGGGCGAGGTCGCGTTCGACGCCCAGAGCAGGGCGCTGACCACGATGGACGCCTCCAACTACCGGCGTGTCCCGGTGGCCGTGGTGGCACCGCGTGACGCGGAGGACGTGGCGGCGGCGCTCGCGGTGTGCCGCGAGCACGGCGTGCCGGTGGTGCCGCGCGGCGGGGGCACGTCGATCGCGGGGCAGGCGACGGGCACCGGGGTCGTCCTGGACTTCACCCGACACATGCACCGGATCGTGTCACTGGACCCGCACGCGTTGACGGCCCGTGTGCAGCCGGGCGTCGTCCTGGACGACCTGCGGCGGGCGGCCGCCGCCCACGGGCTGACCTTCGGCCCCGACCCGTCGACGCACAGCCGCTGCACCCTCGGCGGCATGATCGGCAACAACGCCTGCGGCGCGCACTCGGTGGCCTGGGGCACCACGGCGGACAACGTGCGCGGGCTGGAGGCGCTCACCTACGGCGGCGACCCGCTGCGCACCCAAGACCCGATCCGGGCGGACCTGCGGGCCTTCACCGACGCCCATCTGGCGCTGCTGCGCACCGGCTACCCGCAGGACCTGCCCCGCCGGATCTCCGGCTACGCCCTGGACGCGCTGCTGCCCGAGCGGGGCCGCGACCTGGCCCGTGCGCTGACCGGCAGCGAGGGCACGCTCGCGGTGATCACGGAGGCCGAGGTGCGGCTGGTGCCCGCGCCGCCGGTACGGGTGCTGGTCGTCCTGGGCTACCCGGACGAGGGCGCCGCCGCCGACGCGGCGCCCGCGCTCCTGCCGTACGGGCCGCTCACGGTCGAGGGGATGGCCGCCGACCTGGTGGACAGCGCCACCAGGAGCCGGGCCGAGCTGCTGCCCGAGGGCTCGGCCTGGCTGTTCGTGGAGATGCCGGGCGTCGGGGAGGCGCACGCGCTGCGCCGGCTGGCGGGCGCCGACAGCTCCGTGGTGGTGTCCGATCCCGCCGCGCAGCGCGCCCTGTGGCGGCTGCGCGAGGACGCGGCCGGCACCGCCACCCGGATCGGGACGCGGTCGGGGGAAAGCATCGAGGCGTGGCCCGGATGGGAGGACTGCGCCGTCCCGCCCGCCCGGCTGGGCGCCTATCTGCGGGACTTCCGCGCCCTGCTGGCCGAGCACGGGCTGCGCGGCGCCCCGTACGGGCACTTCGGCGACGGCTGCATCCATGTGCGCATCGACTTCGACCTGTTGCGGGACGCGGGCGTGGCGCGGTTCCGCCGTTTCTCGGAGGACGTGGCCGGCCTCGTGGTGGCGCACGGCGGCTCGCTGTCCGGTGAGCACGGGGACGGCAAGGCGCGCGCCGAGCTGCTGCCGCGGATGTACGGGGCCGAACTGGTGGGCCTGTTCGGCCGGTTCAAGGACCTGCTCGACCCGGCGGGCGGGCTCAACCCGGGCATGCTGGTGCGGCCCGAACCGCTGGACACCGGGCTGCGGTTCGCCGTGCTGCCCAAGGAACCCGTCGAGGTGGCCTTCGGATACCCGCACGACGGCGGCGACTTCGCGGCGGCCGTGCGCCGCTGCGTCGGCGTCGCCAAGTGCCGCGACACGGCGCCACAGGGCGCGGGGGTGATGTGCCCCTCGTTCCGTGTGACGGGCGAGGAACGGCACTCGACACGGGGCCGGGCCCGCCTGCTGCACGAGATGCTGGCGGGCGAGGTCGTCACGGACGGCTGGCGCTCGCCGGAGGTCCGGGACGCCCTGGACCTCTGCCTGTCCTGCAAGGGCTGCCGCACCGACTGCCCGGTGGGCGTCGACATGGCCACCTACAAGGCCGAGTTCCTGCACCACCACTACCGGCGGCGGCTGCGGCCCGCCGCGCACTACGCGATGGGGTGGCTGCCGGTCTGGCTGCGCGCGGCCGCCCCCTTCGCGGGCGCGCTCAACGCGCTGGCCCGGGTCCGGCCGCTGGCGGCACTGGCCCGGCGGGCGGGCGGCATCGCACCGGAGCGGGCGCTGCCGCGGCTGGCGGAGGTGTCCTTCACACGCTGGTGGCGGCGGACGTACAAGCGGCCGGGCGCACCTGCCCCAGGGGACCTGGTCCTGTGGCCCGACACCTTCACCGACCGCCTCTCCCCCGAGACCGGCCGCGCCGCGGTGCGGGTCCTTCAGGCCGCGGGGCTGCGGCCGGTCCTCCCACCGCGGGCCGTCTGCTGCGGCCTGACCTGGGTGTCCACCGGCCAGCTCGACCGGGCCCGTACCGTCATGCGCCGCACGGTGGACCGGCTGCGGCCGGTCCTCGCCGCCGGACTGCCGGTGGTGGTCCTGGAGCCGAGCTGCGCGGCCGCCCTCCGCACCGACCTGCCCGAACTCCTGGGCACCGACGACGCCCGCGCGCTGGCCTCCTCCGTGCGCACCTTCGCCGAGGCCCTGGAGGAGTTCGCCCCCGGCTGGGCCCCGCCCCGGCTCGGCGCGCCCGTCGCCGGGCAGACGCACTGCCACCAGCACGCCGTCCTCGGCGACGCCCCCGACCGCCGGCTGCGCGCCCGCGCCGGCCTCACCGGGGAGCTCTCCGCCGGCTGCTGCGGTCTCGCGGGCGACTTCGGCTTCGAACGCGGCCACTACGACGTCTCCGTCGCCTGCGCCGAGGAACAGCTCCTCCCCGCCCTGCGCGCCGCCCGCCCCGGCACGGCCGTCCTCGCCGACGGCTTCTCCTGCCGCACCCAGATCGCCCAGCTCGCGGGCGTCCGCGCCCGCCACCTCGCGGAGGTCCTGGCGGACGGACTCTGACGGGCGGGGCGGGCACCGCGCACGGAGCCCGGCGCCGCGCTCAGGCGGGCACCGACTCCGACTCCGGCTCCGACTTCCGGGGTACGAACTCGACGAGCTTGCGGTCCTTGCCGCGGTGCAGGTCGATCTTGAGCCGTAGCCCGCCCAGCCGGGCGAGGAACAGGCCCACGGAGGCCGCCGCCACGGCCGCGACCAGGCCGCCGGACAGGAAGCCGATCCTCGCGCCGAACTGGTCGGTCACCCACCCGACGAGCGGCCCGCCGAGGGGGGTGCCGCCGACGAAGACCATCATGAACAGGCTCATGACGCGGCCGCGCATGGCCGGGTCCGTCGCGAGCTGCACGCTGGCGTTGGCGGTGGTGTTGAACGTCAGCCCGAACATGCCGATCGGCAGCATGAGCACCAGGAACACCCAGTACGCGGGCGCCAGCGCCGCCGCCATCTCCAGCACGCCGAAGCCGAACGCGGCACCCACCAGCAGCCGCAGCGGCGTGCTGCCGCGGCGGGCGGCCAGCAGCGCGCCGACGACGGAGCCGGCCGCGAGCACGGAGTTGAACAGGCCGTACATCCCCGCGTCGCCGTGGAAGACGTGGTCGGCGAAGGCGGTCAGCCAGATCGGGAAGTTGTACGCGAAGGTGCCGATGAAGCCGACCAGCACGATGGGCCAGATCAGATCGGGCCGTCCGGCCACGTACCGCAGGCCCTCGCGCAGCTGGCCCTTGCCGCGCGGGGCGGTGGGCACGGCGTACAGGTCGGAGTCGCGCATCAGCAGCAGTCCGGCGAGCGGCGCCAGGAAGGACAGGCCGTTGAAGAGGAAGGCCCATCCGCTGCCGACCGCGGTGATCAGCGCGCCGGCGACGGCGGGGCCGACGAGCCGGGCGCTCTGGAAGTTCGCGGAGTTCAGCGAGACGGCGTTGCGCACGTCGGCCGGGCCGACCATCTCCACCACGAAGGCCTGCCGTGCCGGGTTGTCGACCACGGTCACCATGCCGAGGCCGAAGGCGATCGCGTAGACGTGCCACACCTGTACCTCGCCGGAGAGCGTGAGCACCGCCAGCAGCAGCCCGAGCGCGCCCATGACCACCTGGGTGACCAGCAGGATCCGGCGCTTGGGGTAGCGGTCCGCGATCACGCCGCCGTAGAGCCCGAACAGCAGCATCGGCAGGAACTGCAGCGCGGTGGTGATGCCCACGGCGAAGGAGGAGCCGGTCAGGCTCAGCACGAGCCAGTCCTGCGCGATGCGGGACATCCACGTCCCGGTGTTGGAGATCAGCGCGCCCGAGGCGAAGAGCCGGTAGTTGCGGTTGCGCAGCGAGCTGAAGGTGCCCCCGCTGGAGGCGGCCGGCGGGCCGGCGACGCGGGACGCCTCGGCGGCGCCCGCGGCGGTGTCGGCGCCCGCCGGGTTCGCCAGATCGGCGGGATCCGCGGACTCGGCAGGCTCGGCGGGCTCTGTGGGACCGGCCGGGCCGGCGGAGCCGCCGGGTTCGGCCGCCCGGGCCGGCGGTGCGGCGGGGTCGGGGGTGGTCGGTTCGGGTGCGGCGTCAGATGCGGCTGCCGAACTCAATCGGGTTTCGCCTCCTCATCGAGGGCTGATGTCGGAGTGAGCGAGCTTCTCCAGGACGGGGGCCGCGGCCCGGAGCACGGCGCGCTCGTCGTCGTCGAGCCCCTCGACGAGCTCCGCGAGGAAGGCGTTGCGCTTGGCCCGGCTCTCCTCGAGCATCGCCTCGGCCGCCTCCGTCTGCCGGACGACGACCTGGCGGCGGTCGTCCGGATGGGGGTCCCGGTGGACGAGGCCCTTGGACTCGAGCATGGCGACGATCCGGGTCATCGACGGCGGCTGGACGTGCTCCTTGCGGGCCAGCTCCCCCGGTGTGGCGGAGCCGCAACGGGCCAGGGTGGCCAGCACCGCCATCTCCGTAGGGCTCAGCGACTCGTCGACTCTCTGGTGGCGCAGACGACGGGACAGCCGCATCACGGCGCCGCGCAGCGTGTTCACCGCTGTGCGGTCGTCCTCGGACAGTTCACTCACGTTACTTAGTCTAGCTCATTACTTATGCTAAGGAAAACGCGGCGCCCGCGCCAAACGCATTCGTGAGCGAACTCACCCATCCGGGTGAGTTCCGACCCGAAATCGACGCACGCACGACCGATCGGCGCGGACCCTGGCCCCATGGCTTCGAGAGTGCTCAGCATGCGCATAGACGGGGACCTGCTGGACCGTCTCCAGGCTCACGCCGCGAAACGCGGAATGAGCGTCCAGGACTACATAGTCCGGACGCTCATTCGCGACGACTTCGACGAACGGCTGAAGGCCTCCGTCGATGAGACCGAGCAGTTCTACGCCGAGGGCTACGCCAGCCCCAGCGCCGGCATCAGGTAGTAGAAGACGAAGACACCGGCCACCACGTACAGCGCCACCGGCACCTCACGGCCGCGCCCCGTCGCCAGCCGCAGCAGGCAGAAGGTGATGAAGCCGATGCCGATGCCGTTGGTGATCGAGTAGGTGAAGGGCATCAGCAGCATCGTCAGGAACGCCGGGACGGCGATCGTGAAGTCGCTCCAGTCGATGTCCCGGACGGCACCGGCCATGATCAGGAAGCCCACCGCCACCAGCGCTGGGGTCGCCGCCTGGGCCGGGACCATGGTGGCCAGCGGTGTGAGGAACAGCGCCACCACGAAGAGCAGTCCGGTGACGACAGACGCGAGCCCGGTGCGCGCGCCCTCGCCGGCGCCAGCGGTGGACTCCGCGTAGCAGGTGTTGGCCGAGCAGGAGGTCAGACCGCCGGCGGCGGTCGCGATGCCGTCGACCATCAGCACCTTGCTCATCCCGGGCAGGTCGCCCTTCTCGTCCAGCAGGTGCGCCTCGTCGCTCACGCCGAGGATGGTGCCCATCGCGTCGAAGAAGCAGCTCAGCAGCACGGTGAAGACGAAGAGCAGGCCGGTGACGACGCCGACCTCACCGAAGCCGCCGAACAGGCTCACCTTGCCGAGCAGCCCGAAGTCGGGGGTCGACACGGGGTTGCCCGGCCAGTGCGGCACGGTCAGGCCCCACGCACCCGGCTTGATGCCCGCGACCGCGTCCACGATCAGCGCGAGCACGGTCATCGCCACGATGCTGATGAGGATCGCGCCGGGCACCTTGCGGGCGAGCAGCGCCAGCGTGAGCAGCACGCCGAGGATGAAGATCAGCACCGGCCAGCCGAGCAGATGCCCGTTGCCGCCGAGCTGCAGCGGCACGGTGGTGTGCGCGACGTCCGGGATCCGGCTCACGAAACCGGAGTCGACCAGGCCGATCAGCACGATGAACAGGCCGATGCCGATGGCGATCGCCTTGCGCAGCCCCAGCGGGACCGCGCTCATGACCCGCTCCCGCAGGCCGGTGGCGACCAGCACCATGATCGCCAGACCTGCGAGCACGACCATGCCCATGGCGTCCGGCCAGCTCATCCGCGGCGCGAGCTGCAGCGCGACGATGGTGTTCACACCGAGGCCGGCCGCGAGCGCGATCGGCACATTGCCGATGACGCCCATCAGGAGCGTGGTGAACGCGGCGGTCAGGACGGTGGCCGTGACGAGCTGGCCGTTGTCGAGGTGGTGGCCGTACTTGTCCACGCCCGAACTGAGGATGATCGGGTTCAGGACGATGATGTAGGCCATCGCGAAGAAGGTGGCCAGTCCGCCGCGGATCTCGCGGGGGATCGACGACCCCCGCTCGGAGATCCGGAAGAACCGGTCGAGCGCGCCGTGGGCGGTCGCCGGAGGCGGGGGCGGGGAACTGGGCACGACCTTGGCGGTGGTCGACGGGGACATGCGGGTCCTTGCGTGGGGGGCGTGGGGGCGTGGAGGCATGGGAGAGAGAGCAGAGCGGCTTGCTTTGGATGTTCCTACGAATGAATCAGGTCATGCGCAGATGGATTCAGTATGAACATATGAACCAACCAAACGCTATCTCCGCGCGTAGACCCCCTGGCGGACATGAGTAGGCTGTGCGGTATGAGCAGCAGCGAGAACCGTGCCGAGACATCCCGCACAGCGGCGACACCGTTGCGCGAGGCACCGGCGCCGTTGGAGGCCAACGACGTCGCGACCGTCACGGTCGGCACCGTCGTCTGGTTCGCGCTCTTCGTCGTCCAGCTGCCCTTCTACGGCTGGTACGCCGACCACGGGCACGCCTGGATCATCTGGACCTGCCTGGCCGGCGGCGGCCTCGGGCTGATCGGCCTCTGGTACGTCCGCGCCCGCCGCGACGCGATCGCCCGGGCCCGGGCCGCCGAGCAGGCAGGCGAGCCGGAGCACGCCGAGCACGCCTGAGCTCCTTCCCCGGGCGTACGCCCACCCCGAGACTCCCCGGAGACGGGGGGCTCACGACGCGTCCGCGGCGATCCGCACGTACCGTCGAACTCATGACTGACCGCATGGGGACTCAGCCGCGGGACACGGCCGGCGCCGTGCCGCCGGCACTGCGGGGGCTGACGGCGGCCGAGGTCGCGGAGCGGGTGGCACGGGGCGAGGTCAACGACGTCCCCGCGACGTCCTCGCGCTCGCTGGCCGAAATCGTGCGGTCGAACATCTTCACGCGCTTCAACGCCATCATCGGCGTGCTCTTCCTGATCATCCTGGTGGTCGGCCCCATCCAGGACGGGCTCTTCGGCTTCGTGATCATCGCCAACACCGGCATCGGCATCTTCCAGGAATGGCGCGCCAAGAAAACCCTGGACGGCCTGGCCGTCATCGGCGAGGCCAGACCGGTGGTCCGCCGGGACGGCGCCACGACGCGCGTCCCCCCTTCCGGGATCGTCCTCGGCGACCTGGTGGAGCTCGGGCCCGGCGACAAGGTGGTGGTCGACGGCGAGGTCGCCGAGGCCGAGAACCTGGAGGTCGACGAGTCCCTGCTCACCGGCGAGGCCGATCCGGTGGTCAAGCACCCCGGCGACCCGGTGATGTCCGGCAGCTTCGTCGTCGCCGGCGGCGGCGCCTTCACCGCCACCAAGGTCGGCCGCGAGGCCTACGCCGCGCAACTGGCCGAGGAGGCCAGCCGGTTCACCCTCGTCCACTCCGAACTGCGCAGCGGCATCAGCCAGATCCTCAAGTACGTGACCTGGATGATGGTCCCGACCGCGATCGGCCTCATCGTCAGCCAGCTGGTGCTGGAGGGCGACGACTGGCGCGAGGCCGTCCGCCGCATGGTCGGCGGCATCGTGCCGATGGTCCCCGAGGGGCTGGTGCTGCTGACCTCCGTGGCCTTCGCGATCGGGGTCGTCCGGCTGGGCCGCAAGCAGTGCCTGGTGCAGGAACTGCCCGCCATCGAGGGCCTCGCCCGGGTCGACGTGGTGTGCCTGGACAAGACCGGCACGCTCACCGAGGGCGGCATGGACGTCTCCGCGCTGCGCATGCTGGACGGCCTCCCCGAGCCCTACGTACGGCAGGTGCTCGGCGCGGTCAGCGCCTCCGACCCGCGGCCCAACCCGACGCTCGCCGCCGTGGCCGAGGCCTTCCCCGTCCCGGGCGACGGCTGGCACGTCACGGAGGCGCTGCCGTTCTCCTCCGCCCGCAAGTACAGCGGCGCCGCCTTCACCGAACCCGACGGGGACAGCAGCACCTGGCTGCTCGGCGCCCCCGACGTGCTGCTCCCCGGCGGAGACCGCGCCCTCGCCGAGATCGACGACCTCAACGCCCAGGGACTGCGCGTCCTGCTGCTCGCCCGCGCCCGCAAGGGGCTGGCCGACCCCGCGGTCGCCGCCTCCGTCACCCCGGCCGCGCTGGTCGTGCTGGAGCAGCGGCTGCGCCCCGACGCCGCGGAGACGCTGCGCTACTTCGCCGAGCAGCAGGTGCAGGCCAAGGTCATCTCCGGAGACAACGCGGTCTCGGTCGGCGCGGTCGCCGGCAAGCTGGGCCTGCCCGGCGCCCAGGCCCCGGTGGACGCCCGCCGGCTGCCGGCCGACCGCGGCGAGATGGCGGCCGTCCTCGACCGCGGCACGGTCTTCGGCCGCGTCACGCCGCAGCAGAAGCGGGACATGGTGGCGGCGCTCCAGTCACGCGGCCACAACGTCGCGATGACCGGCGACGGGGTCAACGACGTGCTCGCGCTCAAGGACGCCGACATCGGCGTCGCCATGGGGTCCGGCTCCGAGGCCACCCGGGCCGTCGCGCAGATCGTGCTGCTGAACAACAGCTTCGCGACCCTGCCCTCGGTCGTCGCCGAGGGCCGCCGCGTCATCGGCAACATCACGCGCGTGGCGACGCTGTTCCTCACCAAGACCGTGTACTCGGTGCTGCTCGCCCTGCTGGTGGTCATCTGGCACGCGCCGTACCCGTTCCTCCCCCGGCACCTGACCTTGCTGTCCACCCTGACCATCGGCGTGCCCGCCTTCTTCCTGGCCCTGGCCCCCAACAAGGAGCGGGCCAAGCCGCAGTTCGTGCGGCGGGTGATGCGGTACTCGCTGCCCGCCGGGGTGATCGCGGGCATCGCCACCTTCGTGACGTACATGCTCGCCCGGCACCACTACCAGGGGGCGGGAGCGCTCGACGCCGAGACCAGCGCCGCCACGCTGACGCTCTTCCTCGTCGCCATGTGGGTGCTGGCGATCGTCGCCCGCCCCTACACCTGGTGGCGGATCGCCCTGGTCCTCGCCATGGGCGCGGGCTTCCTCGTCGTCCTGGCCGTCCCCTGGCTCCAGGACTTCTTCGCCCTCCGCCTCGTCGGCACCCAGGCCCCCTGGACCGCCGTCGGCGTGGCCGTCGCGGCGTCGGCGGTGCTGGAAGTCGTATGGCGCCGGGTGTCCCGGACGGACGCCTGAGGCGCGCCCGCCCGGGACACCGTTGTCAGCCGGTCACTTGACGTCGACGTAGTCTCCGGTGGCGGCCACCGCGGCGCCGGTGGGCGAGCCCACGAAGTTGAAGCGGTAGTAGCCGTCCTGGGCCGCCTTGACCGTGGTCTTCAGCGAGCCCGTCTTGCTCGACGTGATGCCCTTGACGTTCACGTACTTGGTGGTGCCCGCCTTGCGGAACTGCAGGGCGATCTTCTGGCTGCCGTAGCCGATATACTTGTGCGATTCCCAGTTCGCCAGGGTCAGGGAGCCGCTGACGGTGATCGTCTTGCCCTTCTTCACCGGCTCCGGCGTGGCGTTGGCGGTCAGCTTCGTGGCCCGCAGCACCTTGAAGGTCGCGGCGGGGTCCCTGAACCTGTAATCGCCGTCGGCGCCGAGCGCGTAGGCCCACATCTTCCAGGTGCCTGCCTGCGAGTTCTTGCTCACGCCGAAGTGCCGGTAGTCCGAGGTGCTCTTCAGCACCAGGGTGCAGGTGTAGGTGGTGACGGCGTGCGCACCGCAACTGGGCAGCGACACACCCCAGTCGTCGTGGTTGACGTCCTTGCCGTGGTAGAGGATCCCGCCGGCGTCGCTGATGCCGTTCGGGTCATAGGCCGTGAGCTTGACGGTCACGGACGCCTTGCCCGATGAGTTGACCACAATGGACTTGCCGCCATTGACGATCACGTTGGATATCTGGGTGTCGCCCTGTACATCGTCGGCCGGAGCGGCCTGAACGGCCGGCATGGCGAGAGCGGACAGAGCCAGGGCGCCGACAGCGACGGCCGCGGCCGAGCGGATGCGCATGTGCATGATTACCCCCACATCGATACGGTCCCGCCGCGTTTCCCCCCGGCGGGTGACGTTGCCGTCGTGACCAATGTGCACGCGCTTTCCCGCGGTACCGAGGGTTCCGGCCCGACCGTCGCCCGCCGGTCGAACGGCTGTTGCAGGACGTTGACATGGTCACTGATCGTGTCGCGCGGCCGCGCCCGCCGTTCATCTACGGCGTCCCCGCCCCGCCCCCGCACGCGCGACAGCCGGACCCCGCGATGCGGGAGTCCGGCTGCCGTGGTGATACGTGGTGCGGGGTTACTTCACGTCGACGTAGTCACCGGTGGCGGAGACCGTCGCGGCGTTCGGCGAACCGGCGTACGTGAAGCGGTAGTAACCGTCCTGGGCCGCCTTGACCGTGGTCTTCAGCGCGCCCGTCTTGCTCGACGTGATGCCCTTGACGTTCACGTAGTTGGTCGTGCCCGCCTTGCGGAACTGCAGCGCGACCTTCTGGCTGCCATAGCCGGCGTACTTCGAGGTGTTCCAGTCGGCGCGGGTCAACGAGCCGGTAACCGTGATGGTCGCGCCCTTCTTCACCGGCTCCGGGGCGGCGTTGACCGTCAGCTTCGAGGTGCGCAGCACCTTGAAGGTCTTGATCGCGTCCTTCTCGACGAAATCGCCGTCCTTACCGACCGCGTACGCGGCGACCTTCCAGGTACCCGCCAGACCGTTGCTGTAGACGGTGTTCTGCGACGTGAAGTGGTAGCTCAGCGTGCAGGTGTACTTCGCGGTCTTCTGCGGGCCACACGTCTTGGTGGACGCCTGCGCACCGTTGTAGTTGTCGGGGTACGTGCCGTGGTAGAGAAAGGCGTCGGCGCTGTGGATGCCCGAGGGGTCGCTGGCGGTCAGCGTGACCTTGACGGTCAGCTTGCTGGTCGTGCCGAGCACGACGGGCTTGCCGGCGTTGACGACGACGCTGGAGATGGTGGTGTCACCCTCCGACTCGTCGGCCGGGGTGGCCGTCGCCTTGGCGAAGGACTTGGCGAAGGACGGGACGGAAAAACCGTGCGCCTTGCCGTCGGCGTGCGCGGCCGGCACGGCCAGAGCGGAGAGAGCCAGGGCGCCGGTAACAGCGGCCACTGTGGCGCGAATGCGCATGTGTATGAGCCCCCACATCGATGTGACCCCGCCGCGTTTCCCCCCGGCGGGAATCATGAATGGTGGAGAAATCGTACGCACGTTGCACGTGGTTCGGAAACACATTCGTGGGACGTACACACGCGCCCGGCCGGCCCCGTCTCCGGGACCGGCCGGGCGCGCGAAGAGGGTTACTTCACGTCGACGTAGTCACCGGCGACGGCGACGGCGGCGGCGGTCGGCGAACCCACGAAGTTGAAGCGGAAGTAACCGTCCTGAGCCGCCTTGACCGTGGTCTTCAGCGAGCCCGTGCTGGTGGACGTGATGCCCTTGACGTTCACGTAGTTGGTCGTGCCCGCCTTGCGGAACTGCAGGGCCACCTTCTGCTTGGCGTACCCGCCGTACTTCAGGGTGTCCCAGTTGGCGACGGTCAGGGCACCGGCGATGGTGATCGTCGCGCCCTTCTTCACCGGCTCCGGCGTGGCGTTGACCGTCAGCTTCGAGGTGCGCAGCACCTTGAAGGTCTTGATCGCGTCGTTCTCGACGAAGTCGCCGTCCTGGCCGACCGCGTACGCGGCGACCTTCCAGGTGCCCGCCAGACCGTTCTTGTAGACGGTGTCCTGGGACGTGAAGGTGTAGCTCAGCGTGCAGGTGTACTTCGCGACGTTCTGCAGGCCACACGTCTTGGTGGACGTCGCCGCGCCGTCGACGTTGTCGGGGTACGTGCCGTGGTAGAGAAAGGCGTCGGCGTCGTAGATGCCCGACGGGTCGCTGGCGGTCAGCGTGACCTTGACGGTCAGCTTGCTGGTCGTGCCGAGCACGACGGGCTTGCCGGCGTTGACGACGACGCTGGAGATGGTGGTGTCACCCTCCGACTCGTCCGCCGGGGTGGCCGTCCCCTTGGCGAAGGACTTGGCGAAGGACGGGAGGGAAAAACCGTGTGCCTTGCCGTCGGCGTGTGCGGCCGGCACGGCAAGAGCGGAGAGAGCCAGGGCGCCGGTAACAGCGGCCACTGTGGCACGAATGCGCATGTGTGAGAGCCCCCATGTCGATGTGACCCCCGCCGCGTTTCCCCCCGGCGGGAATCATGAATGGTGGTGAAATCGTACGCGCGTTGCACGTGGTTCGGAAATACATTCGTGGGACATACATACACGCCCGGCCGGTCCCGTCTCCGGGGCCGGCCGGGCGCGCGAAGAGGGTTACTTCACGTCGACGTAGTCACCGGCGACGGCGGCGGGGCCGGCGGTGGGCGAACCCGCGAAGTTGAAGCGGAAGTAGCCGTCCTGGGCCGCCTTGACCGTGGTCTTCAGCGAGCCCGTGCTGCCGGCCGTGATGCCCTTGACGTTCACGTAGCTCGTCGTGCCCGCCTTGCGGAACTGGAGCGCGACCTTCTGCTTGCCGTAGCCGGCGTACTTGTGCGTCGTCCAGTTCGCCACGGTCAGGGCGCCGGCGACCGTGATGGTCGCGCCCTTCTTCACCGGCTCCGGGGTGGCGTTCACCGTCACCTTGGCGATGTGCTTGATCTTGACGGTGTCGGCGGTGTCGTTGTAGGCCTTGGCGACGCCGTCGGAGTCGAACGTGAAGGCGATCAGCTTCCAGGTGCCGGCCGCGCCGTTCTTGTACATGTCCTTGTAGGCGTCGATCGGGAGGGTGGCCTTGCAGGTGTAGACGGTCGCGGTGGACGTGGCGGTGCAGACCGAGTCCGAGGGCGCGTCGAGCTCGCCCTTGATGCCCGTCTCGGTGACCGCGGTGCCCTGCCACAAGGCGACCCAGGAGCCCGCGAAACCGTTCGGGCTCGTGACGGTGTAGGTGATGCCGACCGAGGCCTTGGTCGTGGTGCCGAGGACGATGTCCTTGCCGCCGTTGACGACTCCGTGCGAGATGACGTCCTCGCCCACCTCGTCCAGAGCCCGGACGTGGGACTTCGACGTGGAGCCGGTGATGGTCCGCCCGCTCGTCCGCACGTCGGCCTGGGCGACGGCCGGAAGGGCGAGGGCGGAGAGCATGGCGGCGCCGCTGACGGCGGCGACGACGGTGCGGGTACGCATAGGTATGACTCCCCCATGTGGATGGAATTCCCGCCGCGTCTCCCCCCGGCGGGAATCGTGAATGGTGAGGGCATGGTACGCGCGATGCGCATGGTTCGGAAACGCGTTCGTGTGGCGTACGGGCTCGCGGCCGGCCCCGCCTCCGGGGCCAACCGCGCGCCCGGGAGGGCTACTTGACGTCGACGTAGTCGCCGGTGGCGGAGACCGGGCCGGTGGTGGCGCTGCCGGCGTACGTGAAGCGGTAGTAGCCGTCCTGGGCGGCCTTGACCGTGGTCTTCAGCGCGCCCTTGCTGGTGGCCGTGATGCCCTTGACGTTCACGTAGTTCGTCGTGCCCGCCTTGCGGAACTGCAGCGCGACCTTCTGGCTGCCGTAGCCGGCGTACTTCGCGGAGTTCCAGTCGGCGCGGGTCAGCGAGCCGGTGACCGTGATGGTCGCGCCCTTCTTCACCGGCTCGGGGGCGGCGTTGGCCGTCAGCTTCGCGGCACGCTTGATCTTGATCGTGCCGACGGTGTCGTTGAAGGACTGGACCTCACCGGTGGCGTCGTACGTGAGGACGAGCAGCTTCCACGTACCGGCGGCGCCATTGTGGAACATGTCCACATAGGTGTCGATCGGAAGCGTCGCCTTGCAGGTGTGAACGGTCGGGTCGGCGGCCGTGGCGACGCAGGTCGAGTCCGTGGGCGCGCCGAGGGCGCCCGTGATGGCCCCTGCGGTGCTGGAGTCGGTGCCCTGCCACAGCGCGGCCCAGGAGGTGGTGAAACCGGACGGGCTGGTGACGGTGTAGGTGATGCCGACCGTCTTCTTGGTGGTGGTGCCGAGGACGATGTCCTTGCCGCCGTTGACGACTCCGCGCGAGATGGTGTCGATCCCGCCCGCGTCCAGGGCCCCGACACTCTTGGCGGTGAAACCGGTGAAGCCGGTGAAGCCGGTGACAGTCCTCCCGCCCGTCCGCGCGTCGGCCTGGGCGGCGGCCGGAAGGGCGAGGGCCGAGAGCACGACGGCGCCGCTGACGGCGGCGACGATGGCGCGCATACGCATAGGTGTGAGTCCCCACATGGATGTGACCCCGCCGCGTCTCCCCCCGGCCGGAATCGTGAATGGTGCGGGCAGCGTACGCGAGCCGCTGAACACATGTGCGGCCGGACCCCGTTCCCAGGGTCCGGCCGCACGTGCTGTGCTGTCTGTGCGCCGACTGCTACTTGACGTCGACGTAGTCACCGGTGGCGGAGACCGCGCCGGTGGTGGCGGAGCCGGCGTACACGAAGCGGTAGTAACCGTCCTGGGCCGCCTTGACCGTGGTCTTCAGCGAACCCGTGCTGCCGGCCGTGATGCCCTTGACGTTCACGTAGTTCGTCGTGCCCGCCTTGCGGAACTGCAGCGCGACCTTCTGGCTGCCGTAGCCGGCGTACTTGGCCGTCTTCCAGTCGACGCGGGACAGGGCACCGGTGACCGTGATGGTCGCACCCTTCTTCACCGGCTCCGGCGTGGCGTTGGCCGTGAGCTTGGCGGCACGCAGCACCTTGACGGTGCCGACGTTGTCCTTGGTGACGATGCCCGCTTCGGTGTCCGCGTCGAAGTCGTTCGGGATCACCACGCCGAAGGCGGACCAGGTGCCGGCGGCGGCGCTGTTGCCGATGTTGCTCTTCGCGTTGACCTTGAACGTGACGGTGCACGTGGAGGTCGTGGCGCTCACGGTCTTGCACACCGGGTCGGCGTCCGTGGAGTCGAGTTCGTCACTCGTGCCGCGGTGCAGGAAAGCGACACCCGCGAGGTCGATCCCGGAGTCGTCGCTCGCCGTGAGCGAGGCGGTGAAGGTCGAGGTGGTCGTCCCCAGGACGACGGGCTTGCCGCCGTTGATGACGACCTTGCCGATCGTGGCCGGGCTGGCCGTGTCGGCGGTGGCCGCCGGTACAGCGAGGGCCGAGAAAGCCACAGCCGTGCCCAGCACGACGGCGGCGGTACGTATACGCATGTGTCCCCACACTGTGGAACGAGGGGCCTAGCCCCAGGTGAGAGCCGAGAATGGCGATCGCAGTGTATACACGTGCGATTTACCGCAGGGAATGCGCTGATAAAGGATCAGTCAAACCAGCGGTCGCGTGCCAGCTCCTCCGTGCGGGTCTCGTCCTCCAGCAGCGCGGCGACCTCGAAGCGCCGCTGCCAGGCCCCGGCCGCCCAGGCCAGGCCGGCCGCGACGCCTTCGAGGGTGGCGGCGTGCAGGGTGCCGTCGATCCAGCGCCAGTCGAGTTCGACGTGGGCGCCGTCGTGGCCCTCGACGAGGAGTTCCCCGTGCTCGATGTACGTGAGAGGGGCGCCGGGCAGCAGCTCGCGCACCGCTTCGGCGACGTCGTGGGGCTCGCCCTCGGAGACGACGGGGGCGGCGAAGGCCTCGCTGAGCCGGCGCACCTGGAACAGCTCGGCGAGGGCGGCGGCGCGCACCGGCGGCACGGGCAGCAGGGGGTGGCCCGCGGCGAGCGGCAGCAGGTCGGGGGCGTCGGCGACGAGGGCGTCGGGGGCATCGACGATCTCCGGGTACCGGCTGTCGACGACGGCACGCAGGTCCTCGGGCAGCGTCACCTGTTCGGGGTCGAGGGCGGCCAGCTCCGAGTAGAGACGGTGCAGCTGGGCCGGGGTGACGGTACGGCCCGGGTCGGCGAGCCGGGCGAGCAGTTCGGCCGCGCCGCCGGGTTCGTCGAGCAGGGCGGCGGCCGAGGTCCGTACGCCGAGGGCGCGCAGCACCTGGTCGTCGACGGCGCCTGCCTCGGCCTCGTCGTAGAGCCCGGTGAGCAGCGGGTCGCTGCCCGTGGCGCGCAGACCGACCGGGCGCCGGCCGTCGAGGACCGGGTGGTCGCGCAGCCACCAGGCCGTGTACGGGCTCACGGACTCCGTCGTGCCGTCGGGCAGCAGCACCCGCACCGGCTGGGTGATCGCGTCGCGCAGCGGCGGCACGGAGAGCATGGCGAGCGCCTGCGGCCAGGCGTCGTCGTCGACGAGGTCGAGGTCGCGGACGGCGACGATCTCGGTGGCGACCGGCGGCACGTCGGTGTCGGGCAGCTGGTCGAGGACGTCCTCGCACCACACGTCGACCGCGTCGAGCAGGCCGGCGTCGTCCGGCTCGGCCCAGTCGCTCTCCCGGGGCTCCAGCTCGTCCGGGTCGAGCACCACGTCGGTGGCGCGGACCAGGGCGAAGGTGGCCAGCACGCCGACCGCGGTCAGCGGCTGCTCGCCCCAGCGGGAGGCCAGATCCGCGTCCACGGCGCCAAGTTCACCCTCGCGGATGACCTGCTCGAAGGGGCTGCCGGGCAGAACGAGCTCGCCGGCGGGGGCGAGTTCGCCCTCGTCGTCCGTGAGGGCGAGCGCCGCCAGCCACGGCTCGTCACCGGGCGCGAGGTTCGCGGCGCGGACGAGGCCGAGGACGACCTCGGCCAACTCCTCGGGGTCCAGGGCGTTGTCGTCCCAGACCTCGTCGGCCTCCAGGGAGCCGGCGACCGCGGCCCGGACCTGAGGGGTCGTCAGGACGGCCCGGGGGGTCGCCGGGGTGGCGCCGAGCTTCTCCAGCAACGGGTGCGTGGCGTCCGGGTCGGCCACCTTCAGGCCCAGCCGGGCCAGCTCGGAGGCCGCGGGCAGGGCGGTGCCGGCCGCGGCCTGGTCCCCGTCGCCGTACACGCTGTCCATCTCGGGCAGCGGCAGCAGCACCTGGCGGGGGCCGACGACCGTACGCCCTCCCCCAGACTCCGTCCGGGGGGACCCCCATCTCGCTGCGCTCACCACCGGCACCGGCAGGCCGCTGAGGCGGTCCGGGTCGGTGCCGGCCAGCGAGTCGTAGAGCCGCCGCCACCAGGGCGCGGGCCGTTCCACCCCGCCGAGGCGGTCGATGGCGTCGCCCAGCGGCAGCCGCGCCACACCGAGCACCCGCAGCTCGGGGCGGCGCTCCAGGCCGGGCGGCAGCAGCGTCGGGAAGACCTCGGCCAGCACGCGGACGGTCTCCGCCCCCGCGCCCTCGACGACCTCGGCCTCCACCGGGCGCAGCGCGGCCGGCAGGGCGTCCTCCTCGTCCGGACCCGCGGGCACGTCCGCCGCGCGCGGCAGGAAGGCGGTACGGGGCAGCAGTTCCAGCACCCGGCGGCGCAGCTCCGCGTCCAGCTCGCCCTTGCCGAGCGGGCCGGGCACGAGGTCCACGATGCCCGGGCCGACCGGTCGCCAGTCGGCGAGCAGCCGCACCAGCGCCTCGGCGGCCCGGCCCACCAGGAACGCGGTCAGCGGGCCCGGCGCGGCGTGCCGCCGGGTCGGGTCCAGCGGGAGCGAGGCGATCAGCAGCGCGGGCAGGCCCAGCGGCTCGTCCGTGGGCGTCGGCGCGTGCACGAACGGCGCCGTGCGCGGCCGTTCCGGCTCGCCCTCGGCTCCGACGGGCACGGCCCAGGTCACCGACCACACCGGGCGCAGCCGCTCCTCGACGGGCCGGTCGGCCAGCAGCGCCTGGTCCAGGGCGCCGGCGTCGGTGACGGTGCGCCAGCGCGTCGTACCGTTCGCACTGTCCTCGATCACGGTGAGGCCGTCGTCCGTGCGGCGGGTCAGCGTCCGCACGCCCTCCTGCGTCTCCACGACGACCTCGGCGAGGCCGGGGAGGGTCAGCAGCAGCGCGTCGTCGATCGAGGCGAGCAGCCGGCCGGCCAGGTCGGCGGCGGCGCCGTCGCGCAGCGGCAGCACCACGACGGTGTCGTAGCCGTCCGGGGCGGTGCCCTCGGCGGGCAGCGGGAGCCGCAGCACCGGTACGTGGCCGTCGCGGCGGCGCAGCTCGTCGGTGAGGCCGGGGGAGCGTCCGCCGGTCTCGTTCGCCAGGTCGCGGGCCTCGGCCAGCGACCAGCGGACGCCGCCGGTGCGGCTGAGGATCGCGGGCTCGTCGCTGACCGCGAGCACGGCGGAGAACCCGACGCCGAAGCGGCCGACGACGGCTCCGGCGTCGCCGGCCTCGCGCTTGGCGCTGGCGCGCAGCGTCGACAGGGACTCCACGCCGACGGCGTCGAGATGGGCACCGGTGTTGGCGGCGGCGAGCACGCCCTCCCGGAGCGTCAGCCGCAGCCGGCCCGGCACCCCGGCGCGGATCGCGGCGTCAGCGGCGTTCTGGGCCAGCTCCACGACGAGGCGGTCCCGGTAGCCGCCGAGCGCGAGGTCCTCCTCCGCGTTCGCGTCCTCACGGAACCGGGCGGGCGACGCCGCCCACGCGTCCAGCACGGCCCGCCGCAGCCGGTCCGTCCCGAACGGATCTGCGCCCCGGTCCATCGCGGTCCCGCTCACGTCGCCTCTTCCCCTCACGCGTAGGTCGCCTGTGCGCCCGACGCTACCGTGGCTCGGCCGCCACGGACTCCCCGTCTTTTTTCCCCCGCCCACCCGCCCGTGTGCCCTGTGAAGTCTGGGCGCCCCGGCGCGCGTGGTTCCTGGGCCGGGTGCGGGGCCTCCGGGGCTGGCCATTCTGGACTGGGATATTTACGTGCCTTTCCAGCACCTGCTCATCCCATCCCGGCCCGGATGCTGCACGCAAATATCCCGCACCGTCCAGAACACCCACCCTCCCCCAGCCTTCGGCCGGGGGTACCCCCAGCACCCCCGCCCCCTCCGTTGTGTTCGCGCCTGATCCCCAGTGGGGGGTAGAAGGCAGTCATGGCGCGGGCTGCTGTTGGTGCGGCAGCACATCAGCCGCCCAGCCGTCACCGCCCACACACACCGCGCCGGCCGCCACGTCGCGCCCACAGCGGGCCCCCGGCCGAATGTTGGGGCAGGCCCGGCGGGCCGATGGGGCGGTATCCAGGCAACCGCAGTCACCCCGGACCGCCTCCACACCCCCACTGGGGATCAGGCGCATGACGAAACCGAGGGGGCGGGGGTGGTGGGGGCACCCCCGGCCGAAGGCTGGGGGAGGGTGGGCGTTCTGGACTGTGGAGCATATTTGGGTGCACAACCCGGAGTGACCAACGCAGAGTGCCTGAGGCACCAAAATGTGCTGTCCAGAATGGCCGGCCCCGGAGGCCCCGAACCCGGCACCCTACGAAACGGGCGCCGGGGTGCCAGACCGCGCCGGGCACACGGGAGGGCGGGCGGGGAAAAAACCTACCCGGACCGCAAGCGCAGCGTTCAGCTGTGGCCCAGCTCCTCCTGGGGGGCCGTCTCCTCGACAGAGCCCTGCCGATCCGGGTGCAACGGAAGCGGCTCCACCGCGGTCTCGTCCAGGACGGGCGGCGCAGGCCGCGGTGTCTTCGGCATGACCGCGGCCTCGGAGTGGGCACCGCAGCCGTACGCGAGGGAGACCACGCGGCCGTCCGCGGGCGCGAACTCGTTGGCGCAGACACCGAAGGCCTGCCGGAGGGACCCCGCGAGAGGGACGAGGAAGCCGCAGGAGACGCACTGGGCGGGGGCGGACTGAGCCATGGGGGCCTTGGGGCCGTAGTCGTCCTCCCAGCGGTCCGCGGCGACGTGCAGCCCGTAGCGGGAGAGCACACGGGGGCGGCCCATGCCGATCTCCTCCGCGACCGCGGCGATCGTGCCGAAGTTCGGCGCCATGGGCAGCTGGGCCGGCGGGCCGGCGGAGACGTCGGCGTCCTCGGCCTCGACGAGCTCGGCCATCTCCTCGGAGATGGGGGAGTTCGGCGGCGGGGCGTCCTCGCCAGAGAAGCCGGGTTCGAGGCGCAGGTCCTCCGCGTCCGTGGGCAGGAGGTCGCCGGGGCCGAGGTCGCCCGGGCGCAGGCGCTCGCTCCACGGCACCCATTCGGGGGCGAGGACGGCGTCCGGGCCGGGCAGCAGCACGGTCTCGTCGAGCGTGACGGCCTTGGCCCGGGAGGCACGGGTGAGGGTGACCGCCCACCGCCAGCCCCGGTAGCCCGCCTCGCGGCAGTCGAAGAGGTGGGTGACGACACGCTCCCCCTCGGCCACCGCTCCGAGGTGCTCGCCGACCGCTTCGGGGCCGAAGGCCTCGACGGCCGCCTCGAAGGCGACGTCGATCGCCTCGGCGCACAGGCGGTCAGGGGTACGGCTTCGCATCGCAGCACTCACAAGAATCGATTCTCTCCTACGCCGTTTCACGCGTACGCCGCCGAGGATCGGGCGGGCGGTGGCGGAGCGGACCCGAGGACCGCTTCAACGCTGCCGGCCCGAACGGACTCGGGCGCACCTGTTGACTCCATTCTGCGCGATCGCACGCTATCGGTGCGCACCCCGTTCGGAAAGCCGCCCGGTAGGGCAGACTGGCGAGCGTGGCACGCAGAGTGACGTCCGGCCCCGGTCCGGTCCGCAGGGCGGGGACCGCTGTCGGCCGTGCCGCGCAGCGTATGTCGGGCTCCGTGGTGCGCCGCGTCCGGCGTCACACGCACGCCGGGGGCGCGGGCGAGTCGGGCCTGGCGAAGCTGATCGAGTTGCACGCGGTGAACAGCGCGGGCGACATGCTGATCACGGTCGCGCTCGCCAGCACGATCTTTTTCTCGGTGCCGACGGGCGAGGCCCGCGGGCGGGTCGCGCTCTACCTGCTGGTGACCATGGCGCCGTTCGCCCTCCTCGCGCCGGTCATCGGCCCGCTGCTGGACCGGGTGCCGCACGGGCGGCGCGCGGCGATGGCGGTGTCGATGCTCGTGCGGGCGATCCTCGCCTGGACGATGGCGAGCGTCGTGGCCACGGCGGGGCTGGAGTTGTACCCGGCCGCGCTGGGGGTGCTCGTCGCCTCGAAGGCGTACGGGGTGGTGCGCAGCGCGGTCGTGCCGCGTCTGCTGCCGGCCCGTACGACGCTGGTGAAGGCGAACTCGCGCGTGACGCTGGCCGGGCTGCTGGCCACGGCCGTCGCCGCGCCCATCGGCGGTCTGCTGCATCTGCTGGGGCCGGGCGCGCCGCTGTACGGCGCCTTCGTGGTCTTCGCCTGCGGCACGCTGCTGTCCTTCTCGCTCCCCCACAAGGTCGACTCCGCCAAGGGCGAGGCCCGCGCGGAACTCACGGCGGGCGCGGCGGCCGCGGCCGGCGGCCCGGACCCGGACAAGGCGGGGCGCGCGTGGGGCAAGGGGCGGCGGCCGGGCCTGGGCAGCGTCGGCGGTCCTGTGCTGCTCGCCCTGCAGGCGAACGCGGCGCTGCGCGCGCTGTCCGGCTTCCTGACGCTCTTCCTGGCGTTCCTGCTGCGCGACCACCCGCTGGGCGGCCTGTCCGGTCCGGTCTCGCTCGGTGTCGCGGCCGTCGCCGCCGGCGTGGGCAACGCGTTCGGCACGGCTCTGGGCTCGTGGCTGCGGGCCCGCGGCCCGGAGCGGATCATCATGTTCGCGCTGGTCGGCGCGCTGACGGCGGCCTGCGTGGCGGCGGCCCGGTACGGGCTGCTGACCATCGTGCTGGTCGCGGCGGCGGCCGGTGTCGCCCAGGCGCTGAGCAAGCTCTCCCTGGACGCGATGATCCAGCGCGACGTGCCCGAGGAGGTGCGCACCTCGGCCTTCGCCCGGTCCGAGACCGCCCTTCAGCTCGCGTGGGTGATCGGCGGTGCCATCGGCATCGTGCTCCCCCTCAACGGCACCCTGGGGATGTCCGTGGCGGCCTGCCTGGTCGCGGTCGGCTTCGTCTTCTCCGTCCGCGGACTGCTCTCCGCCTCGCGCGGCCGGGCGACGCGCCCCCGGACGGTGTAAAGGGCCCGGCGTTTTCCCCCGGCGGCCGCGCGCCGCGGAAGACCGGGCGCCGGGCGGGCGACGGAAACCCGAGGTGACGGGGACACGGGCCGACCCCCGCGCAGCGCGGACGCGGCCGCCCGGTAGCCTCACCCCCATGAGCATTCGCCGCCGTGCCGCCGCCCTCGGTGCCGTGTCCCTGGGGCTGCTGGCCCTCTCCGCCTGCGAGAAGCCGACGCCCCTGGCGACGGTCACCGTCGGCGGCGATACCGTCACCACCGAGGCAACCGGCAACTGCTACGCCGATGGTGACAAGCTGACGGAGAAGGTCTTCCTGGCCTGCCTGAGCAGCGCGCCGAAGAAGACGCTCACGGTTCACCCCGGCGACAAGGTGCGGGTCGGCGTCGACCCGGCGATCGCCGAGAAGGGCTGGGTCGTGGCGACCGGCACCTCCGGCAAGTCCGGCCTGCTGAAGGACGTGACCTACCGCTCCTTCGACGCGGAGACGCTGTTCTCGGACTCCCAGACCGGGCAGACCGCCGACCAGGTCACGCTGAACATCATCGAGACTGCCAAGACCCAGGACTATCTGGGCGTCTGGCAGTTCAAGCTGAAGATGGCGGACTGACCGGCGCGCCGCGGATGACTCCCCGCCTTCTGGTCGTCACCGCCGTCGCGGCGGAAAGGGACGCGGTCGTACGCGCCCTCAGCAGCCGTCCGTCCGAGCACCCGCTGCCCGGCCGGCGGATGGCCCTGCGCACCCCGATGGCCACGGTGCTGGCCGCGGGCGTGGGCCCGGCGGCCGCGGCCGCCGGGACGGCGGCGGCACTGGCCAGCGCCCCGTACGACCTCGTGGTCTCGGCCGGCATCGCCGGCGGGTTCGAGCCCGTCGCGCGGATCGGTTCGACCCTGGTCGCCGAGTCGATCGTCGCGGCCGACCTCGGCGCCGACGGACCGGAGGGCTTCATCCCGGTCGCGGAGCTGGGCTACGGCACCTCCACCCACCTGCCGCCGGCGGAACTGTCGCGGCGCGTCGCGGAGGCACTGGGCGCCGAGTACGGGCCGCTGCTGACCGTCTCCACGGTGACCGGGTCCGCCGAACGGGCCGCAGAGCTGGTCAAACGTCACCCCGGTGCGGTGGGCGAGGCCATGGAGGGCTTCGGGGTCGCCGAGGCGACCATGGCGCACCGGGTCCCGGTGCTGGAGATCCGCACCGTCGCCAATCCGGTCGGGCCGCGCGACCGCGCGGCCTGGCGGGTGCCCGACGCGCTCGACGCGCTCACGGAGGCGTTCACGCTGCTGCGGAAGCAGCCGGGCCTGCTGGACGTTGGAGTTCCGACATGAGCGAAACCGGCGCGCTGCGCATCGCGTACTCCCCCTGCCCCAACGACACGTTCGTCTTCCACGCCCTCGCGCACGGCCTCGTGCCGGACGCGCCGGACGTGGACGTGACGTTCGCGGACATCGACATCACCAACGGCATGGCCGAGCGCGGCGAGCTCGACGTGCTCAAGGTGTCCTACGCCGTACTGCCGTACGTCCTCGACGAGTACGCGCTGCTGCCCGGTGGCGGCGCCCTCGGCCGGGGCTGCGGCCCGCTGGTACTGACCGCGGAGGAGGGCTCCGGCAAGGGCGCCGACCTCAGCGGGCGCACGGTCGCGGTGCCGAGCGAGCGCTCGACGGCTTACCTGCTCTTCCGGCTCTGGGCGGCGGCCGAAGTACCGGGCGGCGTGGGCGAGATCGTCGTCCTGCCGTTCCACGAGATCATGCCGGCGGTGCGCGACGGCCGGGTGGACGCGGGCCTGGTCATCCACGAGGCGCGCTTCACCTATCAGAACTACGGCCTGCACAAGCTCGCCGACATGGGCGAGCACTGGGAGCAGACCACCGGCCTGCCGATCCCGCTGGGCGCGATCATCGCCAAGCGCTCGCTGGGCGAGGACCGGCTGGGTGAACTCGCCGGCGCGATACACACCTCCGTGCACATGGCCTGGGACGACCCGGACGCCTCCCGCTCCTACGTCATGGAGCACGCACAAGAGATGGACCCGGCGGTGGCGGACCAGCACATCGGGCTGTACGTCAACGAGTTCACCTCGGCGCTCGGCGAGGACGGCTACGCCGCGATCCGCGGCCTGCTCACCCGGGCGGCGGCCGAGGGACTGGTACCGCCCCTCGGCCCCGGCGCACTGGACTTCTGACGCCGGCCGGTCGATCGACCGGCAGGCCGCCGGTCGATCGGCGCGTCGGTCAGACGTCGAGCTGGTCGGCGACGACCCGCAGCACGGACGCGATCTTGTGGCCGTGCTCCTTGTCCGGGTAGCGGCCGCGCTGCAGCGAGCGGACGACGTCCTCCAGCAGGGTCGTGAGGTCCTGGACGATCGGCGCCAGTTCGTCGGGCTTGCGGCGCTGGGCGGCGGCCACGGACGGCGCGGGATCGAGCAGGACCACCGAGAGTGCCTGGTCGCCACGCTGTCCGGCGACCACCCCGAACTCCACGCGCTGGCCCGGCTTGAGCACGTCGACCCCGTCCGGCAGCACGGAGGAGTGGACGAAGACGTCACCGCCGTCGTCGCGGGAGAGGAAGCCGAAGCCCTTCTCGCTGTTGAACCACTTCACCTTGCCGGTAGGCACGTCCGACCTGTCCTCGCTGTAGAAGGAGAAAAGCACTTGGATAGCAAGACAGCGGGTCCCTTCACAGACCCGCTGCCCCAAGGCTAATGGCCCCGGGGCGTGTGACAAGACGCCGCCGGCCTCTCTCCCCGGGTGGTCGTCATCCGGCCGGTGCGCTGCGTCTTCCTTCCGCGATCTACCCTGGTGCGGTGAGTAACGAAACCCGGAAACCGGGCGATGTGCTGGTGCGCGTCGGCGGCGTGGTCTTCGCCGTCGGAGCGCTGGCCACACTCGCCACCGTGGCACCTCTCCTGCTCGGCTCGGACCCGCTGCCGACCGCCGCCTACCTGGTGTCCATGCTGATGGGCGTGGGCTTCGCGCTGGCGCTGGCCGGGCTGCTGCGCTCGGCCCGGGCGCAGAGCCGTCAGGCCACGACGTCCGGGACGTAGCCGGCGAACCAGGCGGGGAACTCCGTCAGATCGGCCAGGACGACGTCCGCGCCGGCGGCACGCAGTTCGTCTGCGCCGACCGGCCCCGTGGGGACCGCCACGGACAGCGCACCCGCCGTACGGGCCCCCACGACGTCGCCGACGTGGTCGCCGACGTAGACGGTCGCCCCGTACTCGGTGAGGGCTTCGGCCTTCGCCTCGGCCCACAGTGAGCCGCGCAGCGCGTCGACGGCGATGCCGAGGTGGTCCAGGTGCAGCCGGGCGTTCGGCGCGTGCTTCGCGGTGACCACGACGACCCGCCCGCCGCCCGCGCGCACGGCGGCCACGGCCTCCCGGGCACCGGGCAGGGCGGGGGTGGGGCCGATGGCGTACTCGGGGTACAGCGCGCGGTAGCGGTCGGCCACCGCCGGGATGTCCTCGGCGGGGAACCAGTGGGCCAGCTCCAGCTCCAGGGGCGGCCCGAGGCGGGTGACGGCGAGCGCGGAGTCGATGGCGACGCCGGTCTCCCGGGAGAGGCGGTCGAAGGCGGCCTGGATGCCGGGCCGGGAGTCGATCAGGGTCATGTCGAGGTCGAAGCCGACGGTTATGGGCATAGCAGACACCCTAACCAGCGGCTACCGGCGCGAACGGCCCGCCCGGTGTCCCCGCCACAGCAGGAACAGCGCCGAGGCCACGGCCGCGATCCGCAGCACGACGGGGAACGCGTCGCCGATCGCGTCCCTCATGTGCCCCTGCGGGATCGGCTCGCCCCAGCGGCCGTCGAGCCGCCCCCACAGCCATACCAGTGCCCCGGCCGCCACCGCCCCGGGCAGGCCCAGCGCGGCGAACCGGGCCGCGCGGCGGGACAGCCGGCGCGAGGAGTACGCGATCGCCCACCCCGCGAGGAGGGCGATCCAGGAACCGAGGACCGCCCCGGCGAGCAGCAGCAGCGCGGCCGCCGTCTCCAGCACGGCCGACGGCCGCCACGGTCGCCTCCGCGGCGCCTCGGCCTGCTCGGGCTCCCCCTGCTCCTCCCCTTGCTCTTGCTCCTCCTCCGGCTCGGGCTTCGGCTCGGGCTCCGGAGGCGTCATCGGGATCGTCACCCCGCCCGTCATCCCGGGCAGCCCCGCCAGTTCGTCCCCCGGCACCACCGGACGCAGCGCCGGCTGCCGCGCCTCGGCGAGCCGCCACCAGTCCGGCTGCGCGGCGGGCCGCGGCGGCGTCGCCGGCTCCGGCGCCGGCTCGCTCCGCTGGTGCGGCAGCCCCGCGGCGTCCCGCACCACATCGTCCGGCGACCCCAGCCGCTTCAGGATCCGCCGCACCGCCGCGTCGCTCCGCCCGCGCTCCTTGTCGATGTCCTCCCGCAGCCGCGCCACCAGCTCCGCCCTGCGATCCGCGGGCAGCGCCGTCTGCGCCAGGTCCCCCACCCTGCTCAGGTAATCCAGCACCAACCGGTCGCCCTCCGCACCCATGCCCCCGAAACTACCGCCCCGACCCCGGTGTTGGCCCTCCCGCCGCCCCCGGACCCGACACAGGCCGGAGCGCCCTGTCCGCCCAGGGCGCACCCAACGCACCCCCGTCGCCGTGCGGCGCCCGGGGAGTGACGCCGCAGCAGCGATGGCACGCACCCAGCGGCCACCGCAGGCGCGCGCAGCCGACCGAGCGGCCGGACCCGAGCCTGGCGCGCCGTGCGGCGAGAGCCCGCACCCCGGCATCCGCAGCACCGGGCGGCACCAGGCCGCGCGAAGCACCCGCCCCGCGCAGACCGGCACGCCCACCCGTGCCGGGTGCGAGGGAGCCCGGCAGCCGCCGCAGGCGCACCCAGCCGGACAGGAGCGCGCCGGCAGCCCAAAGCACGGAACACGGCAGCGCCGGGCGGCCGGACATGAGCCCTGCAGCGGCGCTGCACGACGCAGGCCCCACCGGCACCCGCAGCACCTGGCCGGGCCCGAGCCGCCATCGGACCGCGCGAAGCACCGGCCCCCGCAGACCGGCGCGCCCACTCGCGACGGGCGCGGGGGAGCCGGCAGCCGCCGCAGTCGCGGGCCGCAGGCGGCGCCCAACACAACGGCGCGGCGCGGCCAGAGCCCGCACCCCGCACCCGCGGCACCTCGCCGGCCGCCACGGCTGCCGCAGGCGCAGCCGAAACGCCCGCGGGAGGGGTCGTGGGGCGGGCTGGGGGATTACGGGCGGGGGCGGCGCGGCTAATGTGGGTGAGATGACCACCGAAGGGCCCGCGGCGGAGCCGCGCACGCTGGCGGAGGATCTCCGCGCCCGTGGCGACGGGGCGTTGTCCGCGCTGCTCAGGGCGCGTCCGGACCTGCTGAGTCCCGTACCGAACGACTTGTCGCAGCTGGCGACGCGCGCCGGGACGCGGGCGTCGGTCGTGCGGGCGCTGGAGCGGCTGGACCGGTTCACGTTGCAGGTGGCGGAAGCGCTCGCCCTCGCACCGGACGGCGCGCCGCTCGGGACGCTGACGGCGCTGATGGGGCCGGAGGCGGCCGAGGCGCTGCCCGGGGCCCTGGAGACGCTGCGAACGCAGGCTCTGCTGTGGGGCGGGGACGACCGGCTGCGGCTGGTGCGGACCGCGCGGGACATCCTGGCGCCGGCCGCGGGCAGCGTCTCGCCGACCGGGCTGGGCCCGAGCGTGGCCGAGGCGACGTCGGGGATGTCGCCCGGCCGCTTGCAGCAGATCCTGGAGACGGCCGGGCTGCCGCCGACGCACGACCCGGTGAGCGCGGTGGACGCGCTGACCGCGCTCTTCGCGGACCGGCCGCGGATGACCGCGCTGCTGGAGGCGGCCCCGGCGGAGGCCACCGCGGTGCTGGGCCGGCTGACCTGGGGGCCGCCGTACGGCGAGGTGGCGGACGTCGGCGCCCCGCCGGCGCCGGTGCGGTGGCTGCTGGAGCGCGGGCTGCTGCTGCCCGCCGGTGCCCGCAATGTCGTACTCCCCCGTGAGGTGGCCCTGCATCTGCGGGACGGCCGCGCGCACCGCACGCCCGAGCCGGTGCCGCCGGCGGTGGAGCCGCGGGCGCACGATCCACAGGCTGTGGACGCGACCGCCGCCGGTCAGGCGTTCACGGCGATCCGCACGGTCGAGGAACTGGTCAAGCAGTGGGAGACCGGCGGCCCGCAGATACTGCGCGCGGGCGGCCTGAGCGTGCGCGACCTGAAGCGGGTGGCGACGGCCCTGGACGTGGCGGAGCCGGTCGCCGCGTTCTGGCTGGAACTGGCCTACGCCGCGGGGCTGGTCGCCCCGGACGGCGAGGTGGACGAGGCGTACGCGCCCACGCCCGAGTACGACGAATGGCTGCTGCTGCCGGCCGAGTTGCGCTGGGCCGCGCTGGTCACGGCCTGGCTGACGGCCACCCGCACCTCCGGCGTGGTGGGCACCCGGGACGCCAAGGGCCGCGCCCTGGCCGCGCTCGGCCCCGATCTGGACCGCTCGCTCGCGCCCGAGATCCGCCGCCAGGTGCTGGACTTCCTCGCCGCGCTGCCGGCCGGCGCCTCCGCCACGCCCGACGCCCTGCTGGCGCGACTGCGCTGGGAACGTCCGCTGCGCGGCGGGGTGTCGATGGACGCGCTCCGCGCCGACCTCGTGCGGTGGACGGCCTCGGAGGCGGAACTGCTGGGGGTGACGGGCCGCGGCGCGCTGGCCACGCACGGCCGGGCGCTGCTGTCGGCGGCCGGCGACCGCGCCGCGAAGGCCGCGGCGCTGCTGCGGCCGCTGCTGCCCGAGCCGCTGGACCACGTGCTGCTCCAGGCCGACCTCACCGCCGTCGCACCGGGCCCGCTGCAGCCGCACTTGGCGGAGACGCTGCACGTGCTGGCCGACATCGAGTCCAAGGGCGGCGCGACCGTCTACCGCTTCACGCCCGAATCCGTGCGGCGCGCCCTGGACGCCGGGCGCACGGCGGCCGAGCTGCACGCCTTCCTGGCGGCGCACTCGCGCACCCCGGTGCCGCAGCCGCTCAGCTATCTCGTCGACGACGTGGCCCGCCGCCACGGCCGCCTGCGGGTGGGCGCGGCCTCGGCGTATCTGCGGTGCGACGACGACGCCCTGCTCAGCGAGGTGCTGGCGGACCGCCGGTCGGCGGGCCTCGGCCTGCGCCGCCTCGCGCCGACCGTGCTGGCCGCGCAGGCGGACCCGGGCACGCTGCTGGAGCGGCTGCGGGCGATGGGGCTGGCCCCGGCGGCGGAGTCCGCCGAGGGGGACGTGCTGATCACCCGCGCCGACGCCCGCAGGACGCCGCCGCGGAGCGCCCCCGTCCCCGTGACCGACGGCCCGCCGGTCCCGGACGACACGCTGCTCGGGGCCGCGGTGAAGGCGATAAGGGCCGGCGACCGCGCCTCCACGGCGGTGCGCAGGGAGAGCGTGCCGCGGCCCGCCGCGGGCGGCGACCGGGGGCTGCCCCGCACGGCCGCCGCGGAGACCCTGGCCACGATGCAGGCCGCGGTGCTCACCGGCGAATCGGTGTGGATCGGCTACGTCAACGCGGACGGCGCCGCCAGCCAGCGCGTCATCGGCCCGCTGCGCGTCGAGGGCGGCTTCGTCACCGCCTACGACCACACCGCCGACGAGGTCCGCACCTTCGCGCTGCACCGCATCACGGGCGTCTCCGAACTGGCCGACGACCTGGCGTAGCGTCCCCGGTGTCTCCCGGTCGGCCCGCCACGGCCTCGGAGCGCTCTCGCACGCGGCCGCGACCGCGTCGGGGCACTGCCCTCGGAGCCCTGAACGCCCACAGGCGGCTCCGCAACCACATGCCACCACCGCCTGCTCGCGGCCGCGGCACAGCCGGCCGCTCCCCCATACGCGGTGGAGGCGCCCCGTAAGCCCCGAAGCACCCGCACGTGACCCGCGACGTCAGGCCCCCCAGGGGCGCGAGGAACTGATCGCTCGACACGAGCACCTGGCGCAGCCCGGTTCCACCACCGCGTCGGCGCGGTCGCTGCACGCCGGTATCCCACCCCGCCCAAACGGGACCCCCGTCCGCGGGGGCGGAACACTCGCCCCGGCGACCGGTGGGCGGCGCGGCGCCCACCGACCCACCGCACCGGCAGCCCTCCGCCACGCACACCCCAGGCAGCCCCGCCACCGCATCGGGCACTCGCCCCCGCAGCAACCCGCGAGCCCGGCGGCCCGGCGCGGCCGTCGCGCGCCGCAGACCCGTTCCCCCCAGTCCGCCGGGGCGGTAGAGGCGGCCCACAGGCCGCCGGGGCATGGAATGCGGGGACCGGCGCGTTACTGCGGGGCGATGAGGGACCATGGGTAGTTCAGTCCGGCACCGGTCCCGGCCCCGGCCCGCCCCTATGCGGAGGTTTGTGTGTCCTGTCTGATCGTCCAGAGCGACAAGACCCTGCTCCTGGAGGTCGACCACGAGCTGGCCGACGAGTGCCGCCGGGCCATCGCCCCCTTCGCCGAGCTGGAGCGCGCGCCGGAGCACATCCACACCTACCGCCTCACGCCGCTCGGCCTGTGGAACGCCCGGGCCGCCGGGCACGACGCGGAGCAGGTGGTGGACGCGCTGGTGAAGTTCTCCCGCTACCCCGTGCCGCACGCGCTGCTGGTGGACATCGCCGAGACCATGGACCGGTACGGCCGGCTGACGCTGAGCAAGCACCCGGCGCACGGCCTGGTGCTGAGCTCCACGGACCGGCCGGTGCTGGAGGAGATCCTCCGCTCGAAGAAGGTGGCCCCTCTGGTGGGCGCCCGGATCGACCCGGACACCGTGGCCGTGCACCCCTCCGAGCGGGGCCAGATCAAGCAGGTGCTGCTGAAGCTGGGCTGGCCCGCCGAGGACCTGGCCGGGTACGTGGACGGCGAGGCGCACCCCATCGAGCTGGCGGAGAACGGCTGGGCGCTGCGCCCGTACCAGAAGCAGGCCGTCGAGGGCTTCTGGCACGGCGGCTCGGGCGTGGTCGTGCTGCCCTGCGGCGCCGGGAAGACGCTGGTCGGGGCGGGCGCGATGGCCGAGGCGAAGGCCACGACGCTGATCCTGGTGACGAACACCGTCTCGGCCCGGCAGTGGAAGCACGAGTTGGTGAAGCGGACCTCGCTGACCGAGGACGAGATCGGCGAGTACAGCGGCACCCGCAAGGAGATCCGCCCGGTCACCATCGCCACCTACCAGGTGCTGACGACCAGGCGGAAGGGCGTCTACCCGCACCTGGAGCTCTTCGACTCCCGCGACTGGGGCCTGATCGTCTACGACGAGGTGCACCTGCTGCCCGCCCCGGTCTTCAAGTTCACCGCCGACCTGCAGGCCCGCCGCCGGCTCGGCCTGACCGCGACGCTGGTGCGCGAGGACGGCCGGGAGTCGGACGTCTTCTCGCTGATCGGCCCCAAGCGCTTCGACGCGCCGTGGAAGGAGATCGAGGCGCAGGGCTACATCGCGCCCGCGGACTGCGTGGAGGTGCGGGTCAACCTCACCGACTCCGAGCGGCTGGCGTACGCCACCGCCGAGGCCGAGGAGAAGTACCGCTACTGCGCCACCACCGCGACCAAGCGCAAGGTCACCGAGGCGCTGGTGGCCAAGCACCAGGGCGAGCAGACGCTGGTCATCGGGCAGTACATCGACCAGCTGGACGAGCTGGGCGAGCACCTGAACGCCCCGGTCATCAAGGGCGAGACGACCAACACGCAGCGCGAGAAGCTCTTCGAGGCCTTCCGGCAGGGCGAGATCTCGGTGCTGGTGGTCTCCAAGGTCGCCAACTTCTCCATCGACCTGCCCGAGGCAACGGTCGCCATCCAGGTCTCGGGCACCTTCGGCTCCCGCCAGGAGGAGGCGCAGCGCCTCGGCCGCGTGCTGCGGCCGAAGGCGGACGGTCACGAGGCGCGCTTCTACTCGGTGGTCGCCCGCGACACCATCGACCAGGACTTCGCCGCCCACCGGCAGCGCTTCCTGGCCGAGCAGGGCTACGCGTACCGCATCGTCGACGCGGACGAACTGCTCTGACGGCAGCTGTCGGGGCCGTCAGTAGCGCGTGCCGTCGGGGCCGAGCAGGACGACGCGACAGGCGCTCGTCACGTAGACCTTGGCGGCACGCAGCGCGTTGCCGAGCAGATACCGCGGACGGCGGTGCGCCGCGTCCGCCGTCAAGGCGGTGCTGCCCCGGACGCGGGAGGTGCGGGCTCGTGCCATGCCCCCAATGTACGCACATGTGATGCTTTGGGGAGAGCTGTGCCTAGGTGCGACGGGAAATCCATTCGCGCCCTCCGTCCCGGCGGCGTAGGATCCCTCGTCTTGCCGCCCGCCCCTCAGGGGACGGTGCCGCCGGCCGGACGGAAACCGGCCGGGCCATGGTGTTACTCGCATTCGTATCAGGACAGCGCCCCGCCCCCCGCGCCCCCGCGCGCGCCGGTCCGGGGCCGGCTGAGCCATGCCCTACGTGCCGCCGGAGGCAACCCGTGCCCGGGGAACAATCCCTCACCACCGTCACCACCGACAATCCGCTCGACCGCGAACGCGCCCACCTCACCGCGTCCCGCTCCGCCCTGCGCGCCATGCGCGCCGACGTCGAGGCGCTCGACATCAAGGACGTGACCGCCAACTGGGTGAACGCGGAGGTGCTGCAGGCGGACATCGACGCCCGGATCAAGGCCCTCGCGGACCTCGTCCACACCCCGCTCTTCTTCGGCCGCCTCGACTACCTGGACGGCAGGGACGCCGAGAACCCCAAAAACGCCGAGCGCGACGAGGACGCCGAGCACCGCTTCTACATCGGCCGCCGCCATGTCCACGACGCCGACGGCGACCCGATGGTCATCGACTGGCGGGCGCCGGTCTCCCAGCCCTTCTACCGCGCCTCGCGCAAGGACCCGCAGGACGTCGCACTGCGCCGCCGCTTCGGCTACACCGGCGGCGACCTGACCGCGTACGAGGACGAGCACCTCACCGACCCGAGCGAGGCGCAGACCTCCAGCAAGCTGCTCCAGCAGGAGATCGAGCGGCCCCGCGTCGGCCCGATGCGGGACATCGTCGCCACGATCCAGCCCGAGCAGGACGAGATCGTCCGGGCCGGCATCGGCGGCACGGTCTGTGTGCAGGGCGCGCCCGGCACCGGGAAGACCGCCGTCGGCCTGCACCGGGTGGCGTACCTGCTGTACGCGCACCGCGAACGGCTGGCCCGCACGGGCACGCTCGTCATCGGCCCGAACGCGTCCTTCCTGCACTACATCGAGCAGGTGCTGCCCGCGCTCGGCGAGCTCAGCGTGAAGCAGGCCACGGTCGACGACCTGGTCGCGCACGTCCCGGTCAGGGGCATCGACAGCGCGGACGCCGCCCGGGTGAAGGGTGACGCGCGCATGGCGGAGGTGCTGCGGCGGGCGGTCCGCTCGGGCATCGCGATGCCCACCGAGCCCGTCGTCGTGGTGCGCGGCTCGCGGCGCTGGCGGGTCCCCGCGTACGCGGTGGAGGAGCTGGTCCGCGAGCTGATGGACCGCGACATCCGCTACGGCGCCGCCCGCGAGGCCCTGCCGCAGCGCATCGCGCACGCCGTGCTGGTGCAGATGGAGGCCGCGGGCGAGGCGCCGGACGACCGCGTGCAGGACGCGGTGGCCCGCAACGCGGCGGTCAAGGCCGTCGTGAAGGAGGTCTGGCCGCCGGTGGACCCGGCGAAGACGGTGCTGCGGCTGCTGTCCGACCCGGAGTTCCTGGCGCGGTGCGCGGAGGGCCTGCTCACGGACGAGGAGCAGAAGCGGATCCTCTGGGCGAAGCCGGCCCGGGGCATCGCCTCCGCGAAGTGGTCGGCGGCCGACGCCGTGCTGATCGACGAGGCCCACGACCTGGTGCAGCGCACCGGCTCGCTCGGCCACGTCGTCCTGGACGAGGCCCAGGACCTCTCCCCCATGCAGTACCGGGCCGTCGGGCGGCGCTGCTCCACCGGTTCGGCGACCGTGCTGGGCGACCTGGCCCAGGGCACGACCCCCTGGGCCACCGCCACCTGGGAGGAGGCGCTGACCCACCTCGGCAAACCGGGCTCCCAGGTCGAGGAGCTGACCCAGGGCTTCCGCGTGCCGCTGGAGGTCATCGCCTACGCCTCCCGGCTGCTGCCCGCCATCGCCCCCGGCCTCACCGAGGCCACGTCCGTGCGCGACAGCCCCGGCGCCTTCTCCGTCACCGAGGTACCCGCCGAGGCGCTGACCGGCGCCGTGGTCACCGCCTGCCGCGAGGCGCTGGAACGCGAGGGCTCCACGGGCCTCATCGCCGCCGACGCCCGCATCCCGCTGCTGGCCGAGGCCCTGTCCGCGGCCGGGCTGCCGTACCTCTCCCCGGGTCAGGAGACCACGCCCGACATCCGGCTCACCCTCGTCCCGGCCTCGCTGGCCAAGGGCCTGGAGTACGACTACGTCGTCCTCGACGAGCCCGCCGCCGTCGTCGACGGCGAACCCGACGAGCGCACGGGCCTGCGGCGCCTGTACGTCTCCCTCACCCGCGCCGTCTCCGGGCTCGCGGTCCTGCACTCCGCGCCGCTGCCGGAGGCGCTCCGGTAGGGCCCCGCGCGAGCGGGTTCAGTCCGAGGGCGCCGCCGCGAGGAGGGCCGCCCGCAGGTGGCCGTCCGCGTCCGCGAGGAGGCGGGCGGCCGTCGCCGCGTCGACCCCGGCGAGCAGCACGAGGATGGCGTGCTTCACCTCGCCGCCGGTGGCGGTGAGGGCGGCCTCGATCTCGTCGTCGGGGGCGCCGGTGGCGAGGGCGACGATGCCTCGGGAGCGGGCGCGCAGCTTCTCGTTGGAGGCGCGGACGTCGACCATCAGGTTCCCGTAGGTCTTGCCCAGCCTGATCATCGTGATGGTCGAGAGCATGTTGAGGACGAGCTTCTGGGCGGTGCCCGCCTTGAGCCGGGTGGAACCGGTGAGGAACTCCGGGCCCGTGACGACCTCGATGCCGTGGTCGGCGGCGGCGGCGAGCGGGGAGCCGGCGTTGCAGGACAGGCCGACCGTCAGGGCGCCGCGGGCACGGGCGTGCTCGACGGCGCCGACCGCGTAGGGGGTGCGGCCGGAGGCGGAGACGCCGACGACCGCGTCGTCCGGGCCGACGGCGAGTGCGTCGAGGTCGGCGGCGGCCAGCTCGCGGCTGTCCTCCGCGCCCTCGACGGCGTCGGACATCGCGCGCGGGCCGCCCGCGATGAGCCCGGTGACCTGGCCGGGCGTGGTGTTGAAGGTCGGCGGGCACTCGCTGGCGTCCAGGACGCCGAGGCGCCCCGCGGTGCCCGCGCCCGCGTAGACGAGGCGGCCGCCGCGCGCCATCCGGGCGGCGATGCCGTCGATCGCGGCGGCGATGGCCGGGAGCCGGCCGGCGACGGCGGCCGGTACCGATCCGTCCTCGGTGTTCATCAGGCGGGCGATGTCGAGGGTCGCGAGCCGGTCGATGTCGGCGAGTTCGGGGCGGAAGGCCTCGGTGGTCAACCGGTCCAGTTCGCGGCGGAGCTCGGCGTGCGTCATGACGGGTGGTTCCTTCGGGGGCTGTGACGATGGGCCAGGGCTTCGTACGAGGCTGCCAGGGCCGGTCCCGCGGTGTCATAGGTGCGCTGCGCGACACCGACGAACAGGCAGTCCACGACCAGCAGTTGACTGGTGCGGCTGGACATGGCGGCCGGGCGGAACTCGCTCTCCCGGCTGCTGGAGGTGAGCAGCACGTGGTCGGCGTACTGGGTGGCCGTGCCGTCGGCGCGGCCGGTGATCGCGATCGTGGTGGCGCCCCGGTCGAAGGCGGCGCGCAGCGGTTCGACCACATCGTGGGTGTGCCCGGAGTGGGTGATGGCCACGGCCACGTCACCCTGGCGGAGCTGCACGGCGTTGGTGACGGTCAGATGGGGGTCGCCGAGGGCGTGCGCGATGAGGCCGATCCGCAGCAGCTTCTGCACCAGGTCCTGGGCGACCAGGCTGGAGGCCCCTATCCCGTAGACGTCGATGCGGCGGGCGGCGGCCAGCGCGCCGACCGCGGCCTCCAACTGGACGACGTCCAGCTGCGCGGCGGTGTCGGCGAGGCAACGCTGCTCGTCCAGGGCGAGTTTGGCGACGACATCGGAGAGCGGGTCGCCCACGGCGATGTCCGGGGTCACGGCGGGTGAGCCGCCGGCCTCCTCGCGGGCGGCGAACGCGGCCAGGGCGAGGCGCAGATCGCGGTAGCCGGGGTAGCCGAGCAGCCGTGCCGTGCGGACGACGGTGGCCTCGCTGGTCCCGGTACGGACGGCCAGCGCGGTGACGGTGAGCCGGGAGCAGCCCGCCGGGTCGGCGGCGACGGCCTCCGCGACGCGCTGCATGGAGCGGGTCATGGAGGGTGCCAGGGTCCGGACCTTGGCGGCCAGCCCCCCGGCGTTGAAGGTTTCCTTCATCTTCTCGGCCACATCGCGAAAGCTATTTTCACGGCCGGACGGCGTCAAGGACGCCCGGACGGCGGCTGGGCGACAATAGGGGGCATGGATCCCGACGTCCCCGGCACCCCGGGCGCCCCCGCCGAACTGGAAGCCGCGCTGCACGGCGCCCGCGCGCTCATCCTCGCCGACCTCACCGCCACCGACGTGACCGATGCCGGGATCGTCTCGCTCGTCGAGGACACCGTCGCGCAGCGCCGGTGGTGGGTGGAGCAGTGGCCGGACGGCGCGGCGTTCGTCGCGGGCCTGGTCGCGCAGGACGTCAAGGACGCCCTGCTGGAGCGGATGGGGCGGTGGCCGCTGTGCCCGCGCTGCGCGGACCCGCACGCGCTGGACGTCGAGCCCGAACTGGGCCCCGATCCGCACTGGGTCTGCGAATCGCTGGGGGAGGCCGTGGCCCCCGTCGGCTCCCTGGGCGCCGCGCTGGGCGGGGCCCGCTGACCGTGGCGCTCTACATCGACCCGCCGACCTGGCCGGGCCACGGCCGGCTGTGGTCCCACCTGGTCAGCGACGCCTCCTACGAGGAGCTGCACGCGTTCGCCGCGGCGATCGGATCGCCGCGGCGGGCGTTCGACGGGGACCACTACGACCTGCCGAGCGAGCGGTACGCGTCCGCGGTGGCGGCGGGGGCGATCGAGGTGGGCAGCAAGGAGTTGCTGCGCAGGCTGACGGAGGCGGGGCTGCGTGTGCCCAAGCGGCGGCGGCCTTCGGATGCGGGTGCGTAGGTTTTCTTGCGGGTGCGGGACTGTGGGGGCTGAGCGCGCAGTTCCCCGCGCCCCTACCGGGGCCCGATGTCGCGGGCCCCGTGCGGGTGTCTGGGGCGGGGTCAGGCGCTGACGTATTGGGCGAGGTGGGTGCCGGTGAGGGTGGTGCGGGAGGCTACGAGGTCCGCGGGGGTGCCCTCGAAGACGATGCGGCCGCCGTCGTGGCCGGCGCCCGGGCCGAGGTCGATGATCCAGTCGGCGTGGGCCATGACCGCCTGGTGGTGCTCGACCACGATCACCGACTTGCCGGAGTCGACGAGCCGGTCGAGCAGGCCGAGCAACTGCTCGACGTCGGCGAGGTGCAGCCCCGCGGTCGGCTCGTCCAGGACGTAGACGCCGCCCTTGTCGGCCATGTGCGTGGCCAGCTTGAGGCGCTGGCGCTCACCGCCGGACAGCGTCGTGAGCGGCTGCCCGAGGCTGAGGTAGCCGAGTCCGACGTCGGCGAGGCGGCCGAGGATGGCGTGTGCGGCCGGGATGCGGGCCTCGCCCGCCCCGAAGAACTCCTCGGCCTCGGCCACCGACATCGCCAGCACCTCGCTGATGTCGCGGCCGCCGAGGTGGTAGTCCAGCACCGCCGCCTGGAACCGCTTCCCCTCGCACTCCTCGCACGTGGTGGCGACCCCGGCCATCATCGCCAGGTCGGTGTAGATGACGCCGGCGCCGTTGCAGACCGGGCAGGCGCCCTCGGAGTTGGCGCTGAACAGCGCCGGCTTCACGCCGTTGGCCTTGGCGAACGCCTTGCGGATCGGCTCGAGCAGCCCGGTGTAGGTCGCCGGGTTGCTGCGCCGCGAGCCGCGGATCGCGCTCTGGTCGACCGAGACCACGCCCTCGCCGGGCGGGATCGAGCCGTGCACGAGGGAGCTCTTGCCGGAACCGGCGACGCCGGTGACGACGGCCAGCACCCCGAGCGGGATGTCGACGTCGACGCCCCGCAGGTTGTGCGCCGTCGCGCCGCGGATCTCCAGCGCGCCGGTGGGCTTGCGCACGCTCTCCTTGAGGGTGGCCCGGTCGTCGAAGTGGCGGCCGGTGACGGTGCCGGCCGCCCGCAGCCCGTCGACCGTGCCCTCGAAGCAGACGGTGCCGCCCGCCGTGCCGGCGCCGGGGCCGAGGTCGATGACGTGGTCGGCGATCGCGATCACCTCCGGCTTGTGCTCCACGACGAGCACCGTGTTGCCTTTGTCCCGCAGCCGCAGCAGCAGCCCGTTCATGCGCTGGATGTCGTGGGGGTGCAGGCCGACGGTGGGCTCGTCGAAGACGTAGGTGACGTCGGTGAGCGAGGAGCCGAGGTGGCGGATCATCTTGACGCGCTGCGCCTCACCGCCGGACAGCGTGCCCGAGGGCCGGTCCAGCGAGAGGTAGCCGAGGCCGATCTCGGCGAACGAGTCGAACGTGTCCGCCAGGGCCGTGAGCAGCGGCGCGACGGACGGTTCGTCCAGCCCCCGCACCCACTCGGCGAGGTCGCTGACCTGCATCGCGCAGGCGTCGGCGATGCTGATCCCGCCGATCTTCGAGGACCGGGCCGAATCGCTCAGCCGGGTGCCGTCGCACTCGGGGCAGACGGTGAACGTCATCGCCCGCTCCACGAACGCGCGGACGTGCGGCTGCAGCGCGTCGACGTCCTTGGAGAGCATCGACTTCTGGATCTTCGGGATCAGCCCCTCGTACGTCAGGTTGATGCCCTCGACCTTGATCTTGGTCGGCTCCTTGTGCAGGAGGTCGTGAAGCTCCTTCTTGGTGTACTTGCGGATCGGCTTGTCCGGGTCGAAGAAGCCGCTGCCCTTGAAGATCCGGCCGTACCAGCCGTCCATGCTGTACCCGGGGATCGTGAGCGCGCCCTCGTTGAGCGACTTGCTGTCGTCGTACAGCTGCGACAGGTCGATGTCGGTGACCGTGCCCCGGCCCTCGCAGCGCGGGCACATGCCGCCGAGGCGGTTGAAGGTCGCCTTCACCGTCTTCTTGGCGCCGCGCTCGACGGTGATCGCGCCGCTCGCCCGGACCGAGGCGACGTTGAAGGAGAACGCGTTGGGCGAGCCGATGTGCGGCTGCCCGAGCCGGCTGAAGAGGATGCGCAGCATCGCGTTGGCGTCGGTGGCGGTGCCGACCGTGGAGCGGGGGTCGGCGCCCAGCCGCTGCTGGTCGACGATGATCGCGGTCGTCAGGCCCTCGAGGACGTCGACCTCGGGACGGGCCAGCGTCGGCATGAAGCCCTGCACGAAGGAGCTGTAGGTCTCGTTGATCAGCCGCTGCGACTCCGCGGCGACCGTCCCGAAGACCAGCGAGCTCTTGCCCGAGCCGGAGACGCCGGTGAACACCGTCAGCCGGCGCTTGGGGATCTCGACGCTGACGTCCTTGAGGTTGTTCACTCGCGCGCCGAGCACGCGGATCAGATCGTGGCTGTCGGCACCGTGCGGCTGCGCCGCCGACCGCGGGTCCGTCCTCGTGTCCGTGCTCATCGCGTCTCGTCTCCCTCTGGTCCTCGGGTCGGATGCCCCACCGGCATCGAACAGTACGTCGCTCAGCGGTCCTGGAGCAGCCCGAGGACATTTCCGTCGGGGTCGGTGAAGGTGGCCACCAGGCGGCCGCCGCCGACGTCGTGCACGGGCTCCTTCACGGCGCCGCCCGCGGCGGTCACCTCGGCGAGCTTCGCCTCGATGTCCGCGACGTGCCAGTAGGTCACCGGCGAGGCCATGCCCTGCGGTCCGCCGTTCGGGACCAGACCGATGTGCTGGCCCTCGGCCTCGAAACCGACGTAGTAGTCCCCGTCGTGCTGCGGCGCCATGCCGAGCAGGGCGGCGTAGACCTCCTTGGCCTTCGCCAGGTCGGAGACGGGGTGCAGCACGGTCTTGATGCCCTGGGTGGAAGAGCCGCTCATGTTGGTCACTCCTGAGGTCGTGGGTCCTGCCGGGGCGGCGGCGGTGTCGCCGTCGCTCTGCCTGCCACGCTAGCCGCGACCCGGCGGCCGGGGCTTCTCGAATCCTGACCGGTCCGCCCGGCCGCACCGCGCCGGTCAGAGCGGATCGCCCTGGAGCCGCCCTGCGGGGAGCCGGCGCCCGCACAGCGCCGACGCCAGGTCGCCGGCCTCCCCGGACAGGCCGGGGCCGGAGCCGTAGGACCAGTCCAGGTCGGTGGCCCGCAGTGCGCGGCCGTCGATCGCCACACCGAAGTGGGCGTGGCCGCCCCCGTACGTCAGGTCGTTCAGCACGGTGGTGACGGCCGCCTCCGGGGCGCCGCGCTCCGCGCCGAGCGGCACGGTGATGTCGAGGCCGTGGATCACCACATGGTTGAGGGCGCCACGGACCCCGCCGCCCGGCGGGGTCCAGTGGTGCAGGACCTCCGAGCGCAGCCCGGCGACGAGGGAGTCCTCCGGCAGCGCGCCGTCGCGGGCGGCGACGGCGTCGGACAGCCGGGTGAAGTCGTAGTCGCAGGCGCGCAGTTCGGACATGAACGCCTCCTCGGTGTAGCGCGCCGCCATGGTCATGTGGGCGACCACCTCGCGCACCCGCCAGCCCGCGCAGAGCGAGGGGGTGTCCCACCGCTCCTTGCCGGCTCCGTCGAGCAGGCCTGCGAGGGAGAGGTACGCGGCGGTGACCGCGGATCGCAGTGCGGCGTCATCGGTCATGGCGGTTCTGCCTTCCGGTGGGTGCGGTGAACGGCACTTCTCAAGGGGCAGACCGGTCCCGCGGCGCGGAGTCATCGGCGGAGAGCAGGAGTTCCAGCTCGGTGGTGAGGTTGCGGCGGGCGGTGTCCTCCCACCGCTCGTAGCCGATGGTGGTGCGGAACAACCGCGGCAGCGCGAGGAGCTGGCGCAGTACCCCGGCGCGGCCGGCGCGGAAGGCGTCGTCGGGGACGAAGCCGTACTCGTCGCGGACGGCGGCCGCGTAGGCGGCGTACGCGACGGGGTCGCCGGCCAGGACCGCGAGGTCGGCGTCGCACAGCACCTGGCCGTTGCGGTCGCCGTCGCCGGGGTGGTGGGTGACGGTCAGCCGGACGAGGCGCGCGACCTCGGCGGTGATGGTGTCGGGGACGGCCGCCTCGGGCAGCGCGCGTTCGGCGAGACGGGCGCTGCGCTCCTCGTTCTCCGAGCGGTCGGGGCGGTAGACGGCGTCGTGGAACCAGGCGGCGAGCAGCACCGCGTCGATGTCCTCGGCGTACTCGGCCAGGGAGTCGACGTGGACGAGCACCGCGGCCAGGTGGTCGGTGGTGTGGTAGCGGCGCTGCGGCTCGGCCCAGCGGGCGAGCAGATCCTCGCCGTAGGGCGTCGGGTCGACGGACTCGGTCTGGCAGCGGCGCAGCAGCGCGCTCCAGTGCGTCAGCAGCTCGGGATCAGTGGCGGCCATCTGGCCATTGTGGAGTACGGGGGTCGCGGGCCGGCGGAGGCATGTGGGATCCTGGATATATGTCTAGACCAATTTTCGAAGTGATCGCGCTCGACGCCGACGACGCACGCGCGGCCCAGGCGGGGGGTGCGGACCGCCTCGAACTGGTCACCGACATGTCCGCCGACGGCCTCACCCCGCGCCGGGAGGTCTTCGCGGCCGTGCGCGCCGCCGTGGACGTACCGGTACGCGTGATGCTGCGCGGCCGGGCCGACTTCTCGGCGGGCGACGCCCACGAGGTCGAGGCGCTGTGCGCGGCGGCGGCCGCCCTGCGCACGGAGGGCGCGGACGAGTTCGTGCTCGGCTTCCTGGACTCCGGCGGCGGGCCCGACCTGCGGGCGGTGCGGCTGCTGACCGACGCGGTGGGCTCCGGTGCGCGCTGGACGTTCCACCGCGCCATCGACCACTGCGCCGACCGCACGACACTGCGCGCGGCGCTGCGCGGACTGCCCGGGCACGACACGTACCTGACCGCGGGATCGGCCCGCGGCGTCGACACCGGCCTGGACGTCCTGGTCGCGGAGGCCGCGGGGGGCGCGCCCGGCGATCCGCAACTGATGGTCGGCGGCGGCCTGCGCGCCGAACACCTGCCCCGACTGCTCGCCGCGGGCATCGACGCCTTCCACGTCGGCGGTGCGGTCCGCCCCGACGGCTGGGCCGGCCCCGTCGACGCGGAAGCCGTCCGCACCTGGCGCGATCTCCTCGACGCGTCAGTCGCCGTCGGCTAGACCCGCTTCCTCCCCCGCCCGCCGGAGGACAGGCCGAGGCCGCACGAACTTGGCTCAATACGCTCGACGCGTCCGTCCTGGTCGGTGGACCGGTCCGGCATCCCGGGGCCGCAGGGCCGCCCACCCCGCCGGCCGGGTCGGCCAGGGGCCTTGCCTGGACGGGGCGTTCGCCGGTCGGCCGGTCCGGGACCGGGTGGCATCGGCCGGAAAACGCCCGAGGGCGGCACCCCGCAGGGGGTGCCGCCCTCGATCGTGTACCGCTGAACCCTCGCGGGATCAGAAGTCCATGTCACCGCCCGGCATGCCGCCGCCGGCCGGGGCCGCGGCCTTCTCCGGCTTGTCGGCGATGACGGCCTCGGTGGTGAGGAAGAGCGCGGCGATGGAGGCCGCGTTCTGCAGCGCGGAGCGCGTCACCTTGGCCGGGTCGATGATGCCCTCGGCGACCAGGTCGACGTACTCGCCGGTCGCGGCGTTGAGGCCGTGACCCGGGGTGAGGTTGCGGACCTTCTCCACCACGACGCCACCCTCGAGGCCGGCGTTGACCGCGATCTGCTTCAGCGGGGCCTCCAGGGCCAGCTTCACGATCGCCGCACCGGTGGCCTCGTCGCCCTCGAGCTCGAGCTTCTCGAAGACGTTGGACGCCTGGAGCAGAGCCACGCCACCACCGGCGACGATGCCCTCCTCGACGGCGGCCTTGGCGTTGCGCACCGCGTCCTCGATGCGGTGCTTGCGCTCCTTGAGCTCGACCTCGGTGGCCGCGCCGGCCTTGATGACGGCCACGCCGCCGGCCAGCTTGGCGAGGCGCTCCTGGAGCTTCTCGCGGTCGTAGTCCGAGTCGCTGTTCTCGATCTCGGCACGGATCTGGTTGACCCGGCCCTGGATCTGGTCGGCGTCGCCGGAGCCGTCCACGATGGTGGTCTCGTCCTTGGTGACGACGACCTTGCGGGCGCGGCCCAGCAGCTCCAGACCGGCGTTCTCCAGCTTGAGGCCGACCTCCTCGGACACCACGGTGCCACCGGTGAGGATGGCGATGTCCTGGAGCATGGCCTTGCGGCGGTCGCCGAAGCCCGGGGCCTTGACGGCGACGGACTTGAAGGTGCCGCGGATCTTGTTGACCACCAGGGTCGACAGCGCCTCGCCGTCCACGTCCTCGGCGATGATCAGCAGCGGCTTGCCGCTCTGCATGACCTTCTCCAGCAGCGGGAGCAGGTCCTTGACCGCGGAGATCTTGGAGTTGACGATCAGGATGTACGGGTCGTCGAAGACGGTCTCCATACGCTCCAGGTCGGTGGCGAAGTACGCCGAGATGTAGCCCTTGTCGAAGCGCATACCCTCGGTGAGCTCCAGCTCCAGACCGAAGGTCTGGGACTCCTCGACGGTGATGACGCCTTCCTTGCCGACCTTGTCCATCGCCTCGGCGATGAGCTCGCCGATCTGGGGGTCAGCGGCGGAGATGGAGGCGGTGGAGGCGATCTGCTCCTTGGTCTCCACGTCCTTGGCCTGCTCAAGCAGAGCAGCGGAAACGGCCTCGACGGCCGCCTCGATACCGCGCTTCAGGGCCATCGGGTTGGCACCCGCGGCCACGTTGCGCAGGCCCTCGCGGACCAGCGCCTGGGCGAGGACGGTCGCGGTCGTCGTGCCGTCACCGGCGACGTCGTCCGTCTTCTTCGCGACCTCCTTGACCAGCTCCGCGCCGATCTTCTCGTACGGGTCCTCGAGCTCGATCTCCTTGGCGATGGACACACCATCGTTGGTGATCGTGGGGGCGCCCCACTTCTTCTCGAGGACGACGTTGCGGCCCTTGGGGCCGAGGGTGACCTTGACGGCGTCGGCGAGCTGGTTCATCCCGCGCTCGAGACCGCGCCGTGCCTCCTCGTCGAACGCGATGATCTTGGCCATGTGAAGTGGTCCTCCCGGACTTGGGGTCCCCCCGCGGCACTCGGCTGCGGGGAAGGATTACTCCAGGACCGCGCCGGCGCCCGCGACGGACGGCCTGCCTCCCGCCGGTTCCTTTCCGGCGGTCGAACGGGCCTCACCCACTCGGTCCTTTGTCACTCTCAACGTCAGAGTGCTAACGCCAATGATTAGCACTCGCCCTAGGAGAGTGCAAGCTGCTCGGCCGGTCCGCCGCGGGCCCGCCGGGGCTCGCCAGGGATCCGCTGGGGCCCGCCAGGGGCGGGCGGACAGCACGAAGGCCCGCCCCCTGCGAGAGGGCGGGCCCTTGATACGTGCGTTTGAGCGCGTTCGTACGCGATGCGCTCCGTGGCCGATGCGCGGCGTGTCAGCCGGCGGCGTGGCGGACCATGTCCGCCTGCGGCCCCTTCTGGCCCTGCGAGATCTCGAACTCGACCCGCTGACCTTCCTCGAGGGTGCGGTAGCCGTCCATCTGTATCGCGCTGTAGTGCACGAAGACGTCCGCACCACCGTCGACCGCGATGAAGCCGTAGCCCTTCTCCGCGTTGAACCACTTGACGGTGCCCTGAGCCATTCCTAACTCCCCTATTGCTGGCCTTTCACAGACCCGCACCTCGCGGACCCGGGTCAGACCTCACCCCCTACAGCCAAGGGGGCGTGCGCCGGAACGCGTCGACCGCGGCTGAATGTATCTGCCCGGACGCTGTCTGCAACAGGTCAATCAGACGAGAAATCCGGGCACGGAGAAAGGGAAGAACGGCTCCAACGGCCAATGAACCGGGGCAACTCGGGCGGGACATATGTCGCCAACACGACAATCACCGCGTGAATTTGGCGATAAATCGCCGACAACGACGCCCACGGAAGAGGGTTTGCGCAGAGCGTTGCAGGGAGTTGCGAGCCGTCAGGGCAACTGTACAGCCCTTCAACTACCTCTCAAGCACACAGGGGTGCCGGGAGCGAGTCCCGGCACCCCTGGCCGTTCCGCGGCGCACGCGGCTCAACAGCCCCCGGCGACCGCCGGGATGATCGAGACTGACGCGCCCTCGGCCACGGCGGTCTGCAGGCCCTCCGAGAAGCGGACGTCGTCGTCGTTGACATACACGTTCACGAAGCGGCGCAGCTTGCCCGTGTCGTCCAGGACGCGCGCCGAGATGCCGGGGTGGTCCTTCTCCAGCGACTCGATGACCTCGGCCAGCGTGCCGCCGTCGGCGGGCACCTCGGCCCGGCCGCCGGTGTAGGGCCGAAGGATGGTGGGAATGCGGACGTTCGCGCTCATGATGCGGGGTTCACCTTCGATCTGGGACGGTCGGCGATCGGGGTCAGCCGGCCAGGCCGGCGGCACGGAACGCGTCGACGCTCGGGCGGATGGTGGCCGTGGGGCGGGAGGTCGCGGCGACGGCGTCCAACGTCTTCAGCCCGTCACCGGTGTTGAGGACGACCGTCTCGGCGGCCGGGTCCAACTGCCCGCTCTCGATCAGCTTCTTCAGGACGCCGACGGTCACGCCGCCCGCCGTCTCCGCGAAGATGCCCTCGGTGCGGGCGAGCAGCTTGATGGCGTCCACGATCTGCTCGTCGGTGACGTCCTCGACCGCGCCGCCGGTGCGCCGGGCGATGTCCAGCACGTAGGGGCCGTCCGCCGGGTTCCCGATGGCGAGGGACTTGGCGATCGTGTTCGGCTTCTGCGGGCGCACGACGTCGTGCCCGGCCTTGTAGGCGGTGGACACGGGGGAGCACCCCTCGGCCTGGGCGCCGTAGATGCGGTACGGCTTGTCCTCCACCAGGCCGAGCTTGATCAGCTCCTGCAGCCCCTTGTCGATCTTCGTCAACTGGGAGCCGGAGGCGATCGGGATGACGAGGTTGTCCGGCAGGCGCCAGCCGAGCTGCTCGCAGATCTCGTACGCGAGCGTCTTGGAGCCCTCGCCGTAGTAGGGGCGGAGGTTGACGTTGACGAAGCCCCAGCCCTCGCCGATCGGGTCGCCGATCAGCTCGCTGCAGAAGCGGTTGACGTCGTCGTAGTTGCCCTCGATGCCGACCAGTTCACCGCCGTAGACGGCGGCCATGACGACCTTGCCCTCCTCCAGGTCGTGCGGGATGAACACGCAGGACCGGAAGCCGGCGCGGGCCGCCGCGGCGCCGACCGCGCCCGCGAGGTTGCCGGTGGAGGAGCAGGACAGGGTGGTGAGGCCGAAGGTGCGGGCGGCCTCCAGGGCGATGGCGACGACGCGGTCCTTGAAGGAGTGCGTGGGGTTGCCGGAGTCGTCCTTGATGTGCAGGCCGCCGGTGACGCCCAGTTCGCGGGCGAGGTTGTCGGCCTTGACCAGCTTGGTGAAGCCGGGGTTCAGATTGGGCTTGGAGGCCACGTCGGCGGGGACGGGCAGCAGCGGCGCGTAGCGCCAGATGTTGTTCGGCCCGGACTCGATGCGCTTGCGGAGCGTCTCGGGATCGCCGGCGGGGAGGTCGTAGGCCACTTCGAGCGGCCCGAAACAGATCTCGCAGGCGAAGACCGGGCTCAGCGGGAAGCGTTCGCCGCACTCGCGGCAGGACAACGCGGAAGCGGGTCCGAAGGGGGAATCCGTGGACGCGACGTCGGTGACAACAGTCTGCGCAGCCATGTCAGGCGAGGCCCTTTCTCCTCATCTTCCTCACGGCGAATCTCGCCACGAGACGGAATTGGCACCTTCCCCACCTGGACCTCGCGGTCGGCGGGAGGGTTGCCGGGGCTTCAACGGGCCGTTCCCTCTGCCCCTCTGGATGAGCGGTATGGCACCGGGCCCAGGGCCCGTGCATTTGTCGGACGAGGCGCGATCACCGCGGACATACGATGGTCATGCCTCGTGTTCAAGACTGTAACCGACGACCTCGAACCTGGTCACAGGCCGTCCGTCCCTCGAGACGGGCAGAAACGGAGCAGCGCAGTGCTCGACGAGGTGGCCGGCTGGCTGCGGAGGCGGTCCTGGACCGCCGAGTGCCGCCCGCTGTCCCAGCTCCTCGCCGCGAAGCGGGCCGCGGGCCCGCGAGGGACGGTCAGCGTGGTGCTGCCCGCGCTCGACGAGGAGGCCACGGTCGGGGCGATCGTGGCGGAGATCCGCCGCGAGCTGATGTCCGAGGCCGTGCCGCTGGTCGACGAGCTCGTCGTGCTGGACTCCGGGTCCACGGACCGCACGGCCGCGGTCGCGGCGGAGGCGGGCGCGACGGTGGTCCACCGGGACGCGATCCTGCCGCGGCTGCCGGCCGTGCCCGGCAAGGGCGAGGTGCTGTGGCGCTCGCTGCTCGCGACGCGCGGCGAGATCGTCTGCTTCGTCGACGCCGACCTGCGGGAGTTCGACGCGCGCTTCGTCTCCGGGATCGTCGGGCCGCTGCTGACGGACGCGGGCGTCCAGTTGGTCAAGGCGATGTACGACCGGCCCCTGGAGACCGGTGGCACGGTGGTACCGGCGGGCGGCGGGCGGGTCACGGAGCTGGTCGCCCGGCCGCTGCTCAATCTGCACTGGCCGCAGCTCGCGGGCTTCGTGCAACCCCTCGGCGGGGAGTACGCGGCGCGCCGGTCGCTGCTGGAGCGGCTGCCGTTCCCTGTGGGGTACGGCGTCGAGCTGGGGATTCTCATCGACGCGCTCAACACGGTCGGGCTCGACGCGCTCGCGCAGGTCGATGTCGGGGTGCGGCACCATCGGCACCAGGACGGGCAGGCGCTCGGGCGCATGGCCGCGACGATCTACCGCACGGCGCAGACGCGGCTGGCGCGGGGGCATCTGGTGCGGCCCGTCCTGACGCAGTTCGACCGCACCGCGGACGGGGGCTTCGAGCCGCGCGTCCACGACGTCGTGACGGAGGAGCGGCCGCCGATGATCACGGTGCCGGAGTATGCGCGCCGCCGCGCTGTGGCGTGACGCTCCGCTTGGCGTTCGGGTGCGGGTGCGTTTGCGCTGGTCGCGCAGTTCCCCGCGCCCCTGTTGGGCTGCGGCCGGCTGCCCCGCGCGGGTACGTCGTGGCTGATCGCTAAGTTCCCCGCGCCCCTTACGAGGCACGCTGTCGCGCCGGGCACGGCGGCACCGCGACGCGCGCGGTTCGCCGCGGCCCTCATGGGGCACGCGGCGGCACCGGAACGCTCGGGTGGCGTAGCGCACACGTTTGCGGGTGGGGATGCGTGGCTAGGCTGGCCGCATGGTCGCATCGGATGGCGCGCGGGTTCTGGTGGCGTCGAATCGCGGGCCCGTCTCGTACAGCCTCAGGGAGGACGGGACGCTGGAGTCCCGCCGCGGGGGCGGCGGTCTCGTGTCGGGGCTGAGCGCGATCGGGCCGGACACGGACGCCGTGTGGGTGTGCGCAGCGCTCGGCGAGGGCGATCGCGCGGCCGTGCTGCGGACCCCGGAGCGGAGCGGGCGGCTGGCCGCGGAGGACACCGGTGACCAGCGGGTACGCATGCTGGACATCCCGGCGGACACGTTCGCGTCCGCCTACAACGGGATCGCGAACTCCGTGCTGTGGTTCGTGCACCACCTGCTCTTCCAGACGCCGCTGGAGCCCGTCTTCGACGAGGACTTCCGCGAGCAGTGGGCCGCGTACGTGGCGTACAACAGCGCCTTCGCGGACGCGCTGGCGGAGGAGGCCGGGGAGGGCGCGGCCGTCCTGGTGCAGGACTACCACCTGACGCTGGTGCCGCAGCTGCTCCGCTCGCGCCGCCCCGACCTGCGGATCGGCCACTTCTCGCACACGCCGTGGGCGCCGCCGGAGTACTTCCGGCTGCTGCCGGACGACGTGGCGGCCGAGGTGCTGACCGGCGTCCTGGGCGCGGACCGTGCGGCGTTCCTGACCCGGCGCTGGGCGGAGGCGTTCGCCGCGTGCTGCTCCGACGTGCTCGGCGCGACGGTCAGCCGGGACGACGGCGTGCTGACGGTGACGTACCAGGGCCGCACCACCCGGATCGGGGTGCACGGGCTCGGCGCCGACGCGGACTTCCTGCGGGAGCGGGCGCACCGCCCGGACGTGGAGGAGCGCCTGGCGGTGCTCCGGGAGGCCGTCGGCGGCCCGGACCGCAAGGTCATCGTCCGGGTCGACCGCACCGAGCTGTCGAAGAACATCGTGCGCGGCCTGCTGTCGTACGCGCAGCTGCTGCGCGACCGGCCCGAGTGGCAGGGCCGCGTGGTGCACGTCGCGTTCGCCTACCCCTCGCGCACCGACCTGGCGATCTACCGCGAGTACACCGACGAGGTCTCCGACCTGGCGGAGGAGATCAACGAGGAGTTCGGCACCCCGGGCTGGGAGCCGGTGATCCTGCACGTCAAGGACGACTTCGCACGCTCGCTCGCCGCGTACCGGCTGGCCGACGTGGCCCTGGTCAACCCGATCCGCGACGGTATGAACCTGGTGGCCAAGGAGATCCCGGTCGTCACCGACGACGGCGTCGCCCTGGTGCTGTCCCGCGAGGCGGGCGCCTACGAGGAGCTGGGCGACGACGCCTTCGTGGTCAACCCCTACGACATCCTGGCCACCGCCCGCGCGCTGCACCAGGCCCTCTCGGTCTCCCACGGGGAGCGCGCCGAGGCCACCAAGCGGCTGGCGGCGGCGGCCACCGCGCTGCCGCCGCACCAGTGGTTCCTGGACCAGCTCCGCGCCCTGGACTGATCGGTCGGGTCGGTCCGGGTCAGTCGGGCAGTACGACCGACTGGGCCGCCAGCAGGGTGCGGACCGTCGTGGTCACGGTGTCGGGCAGGGGCTCGTTGCGCACCGAGGCGTAGGACATGGCCCCGTCGAAGAACATGGCCAACTGCTCGGCGAGCAGAGCGGGTTCCGCGGCGCCGGCGGCGCGGGCCTGCTCGGTGAAGTACTCCTGCAGGCGCTCCTTGTAGGAGAGAGCCACACCGCGCATGGGATGCGCGGTGTCGGGGATCTCGGCCGCGGCGTTGAGCACCGGGCAGCCGCGGAAGCCGGGTTCGCCCGAGGCGCGCCGGGCCGCGGCGAAGACCTCGATCATCTTTTCGGCCGGTGACAGGCCGCTGTCCTCCGGCGGGATCAGCCCCGCCATGAAGCGGTCGGTGGCCAGCGGCAGATAGGCCGCGATCAGGTGGTCCTTGCTGGGGAAGCGCTGGTAGAGGCTGCGCTTGGACACCCCGGCCGACTCCGACACCAGGTCCACTCCCGTGGTGTTGATGCCCCTGGTGGTGAACAGGTCGCACGCGGCGGCGAGCACGCGCTCGCGGACGGCGTCCGGTGCCTTGGTGTCGATCGTCATGCGGCCAATGTAACGCGGGAGGCCGAGAGCAGGAAACAGATCGGTTTACCAGGTGTGCAGGTCCGGCGCGAACCGAACGGTCCCGCGAACCGGCCGGGCGGGCATTGAGAGACTGGGGCCGGCGTTGCGTTCTTCCATGTGACACACGTCACCGCGACGCGGGGCGGCGGCCGGACAGGAATTGACGTGGAGCTTTCACTGCGAGCCCGGGTGCGGGCCGGGGATCCGGCCGCGTTCGGCCGGCTCTTCGACGACCACGCGGGCGTGGTCTACCGCCACGCCGTGCGCGTGCTGGGCAACTGGGCGACGGCCGAGGACATCGTGTCGCTCACGTTCCTGGAGGCCTGGCGGACCCGGGAGCGCGTGCGCGTGGACGGCGGCAGCCTGCAGCCCTGGCTGCTGGGCATCGCGACGAATGTGATGCGCAACACGGCGCGCGCCGCCCGGCGCCACCAGGGGGCGCTGGCGCGACTGCCCCTGCGCGACGCGGTGCCGGACTTCGCGGACGAACTGGCGGACCGGCTCGCGGACGCGGAGCAGCTCGGTGCCGCCCGCCGGGCGCTGGAGCAACTGCGCCGGCCGGAGCGCGAGGTGTTCGCGCTGTGCGTGTGGGCGGGGCTGGACTCCGCCGCGGCCGCCGAGGCCCTGGACGTCACGGTCGGCACGGTCCGCTCCCGGCTGTCCCGGGCCCGGGCGCGGCTGCGGAAGCTGACGGAGTGCGAGCTGGCGCGGGGCCGGGCGGCCGCGGCCGCCACCGTCACCGCCGTCGACGGCGCCGGGAGGGAGGCCCGATGAACGAGCACGCCGAACCGGCCGGACCGCTGCCGCCGCCGGGTGACCCGGTCCTGCCGCCCGCCCGCGAGCGGATGCTCAAGGACCACCTGCTCCGCGAGATCACCCGGGAGGCCCACGAACCCCAGCCGCCGCGCTCCCGCATGCGGCGCAGGGCGCTGGGCGTGGGCATCCCCGCGGCGGCGGCGCTCGCCGTGCTGGCCGGCGCCGGCGCGAGCGGGGTCCTCGAGCGCGGCCCGGCCGTCACCGCCGCCCAGGAGCACCGGGCCGAGGCGCTGCTGACCCGGATCGCGCGGGCGGCGGACTCCAGGCCGGCGGCCGCGGTCCGCGACGACCAGTACATCTACACCCAGGTCCGGGGCGCCAAGAGGTACTTCGCCGACTTCCTGCCGCTGGGCGCCGACGACCTCGCCCAGCGCGAGGACTGGCAGGCCGTGGACGGCAGCCGAAAAGGCCTGGCCCGCATCCGTGCGATCTCCGCGGGCGGCGGCGCCACCGGCCACATCGACATGACCCTGGACGCCGATCCGAACGGCACCACCTACCGCGAGCTGACGGCCCTGCCCACCGATCCGGGTGTGCTGCTGCGCACGCTGTACGCGCGAACCGCGGGCCAGGGGCCGACGCACGAGGAGGCGGTCTTCGAGTCGATCGGCGCGATGCTCCCCGAGTCCCTCCTCGTCCCCGATCTGAACTCCGCGCTGTACCTGGCCGCTTCACGGCTGCCCGGCATGTCCGTCGTGGACCGCGCCGCGGACGGCGCGGGCCGCCTCGGGGTGGGCCTGACGTTCCCGGGTGCACGGCAGGGGACGACGTGGGTCTTCGACCCGTCCACCCTCGCCTTTCTGGGGACGACCAGGACGGCGGTGATCGAGGTGGGGATCGCCGACCGCGCCGGTCAGCCCCCGGTGCGCGGCTGACCGGCCGCCCGCCGCCGGCTGATCCCCAGCCGGATGCGGGCGGTCAGCGCGCCGGTGACGAGATAGCCCTCCACTTCCGCGAGCGGGGCGCGGCGGGCCAGCGGTTCCAGTCCGACGACGAGCGCGACCGGGCCGCCGTCCGCCACGAAGGCGGACCACCGCTCCCCCACGGCCACTTCGAGCAGGCACCCGCCCCCGTCGCCGTGCACGATCGCCCGGCCGGGAGCGGCCACGGTGACGCGCTCGCCCAGCTCAGGCAGCCGCCGCCCGGGCTCGGTCAGGCCGAGCAGGGCGGCGAGCCCGGCCGCGCCGTGCCCGCGCGGATGCGCCAGCAGCAGGAAGGCCACCGGCCCGAAGGCGGTGTCGTCGAGCCAGGCCCAGGTGGCGGGCCTCACCGCAGCACCACCCAGACCTGCTTGCCGGTGGGGGTCGGGCGCGCGCCCCAGCGGTGGGCGGCCGTCGCGATCAGGTGCATGCCGCGCCCGCGTTCGGCGGACCAGTCGAGCGGCAGCGGCGCGGGCACGGGCAGCCGGTGCGAGCGGTCGCTGACCGTGGCCCGCACTCCCTCGTCGGCGAGGTCGTGCAGGGTCAGTTCGCACTCGGGGGAGCCCGCGTGGCGGTGCACGTTGGCGAGTATCTCGGTGACGCACAGCGCGGCGGCGTGCGCGAGGTCCTCGCGGCCCCAGGCGCGGAGCTGTTCGCGTACGGCGGTTCGCACGGCGGCGATACGGGCGGGCTCGGCGACGACGCGCATCGCCGTTCCGGGTGGGGATTCCTGCGTCATGGAGTCAACGGTTCCGTGCCGTGGCTAGCCTGACCAGGGACGACCTGACCCCGGATCAGCTGTGTCGGGGCGGCCGGGCCGGTGTGTACGCGCTGTGTATCGGGGAGGTGGTGGCGTGTCGGCGACGAAGGGCGGGGGCTCGGCCAGCATGCGGATGTTCGGCTCGGTCGCGCGGTCGCTGCGGGAGGCGCGGGGGCTGACGACGGACGAACTGGCCGCGCACGTCGGGTACTCGAAGTCCCTGGTGATCAAGGTCGAGCGGGGCGAGCGGATGCCGCCGCCGGCGTTCGTGGAGAGCGCGGAGGCGCTGCTCGGCGACACGGGCGGGGTGCTGCGGGCCGCGGCGCGGCATCTGGAGCGCGGCGAGTTCCCCTCGTGGTTCGAGGAGTACGCGGAGCTTGAGCGCACGGCGGTCTGCCTCTACACGTACGACACACATGTCATCAACGGCCTGCTCCAGACCGAGGACTACGCCCGTGTGGTGCTCGGCGCCCACTGCCCGACCCTGGAGGCGGAGGAGGTCGAGCGCCGGGTGCGGGCCCGGCTGGCCCGGCAGTCGCTGCTGACCCGGGCCCCGGCGCCGCAGCTCGCCTTCGTCATCGAGGAGTGGGTGCTGCGCCGCCCGGTGGGCGGGCGGGAGGTCAACCGCCGCCAGCTGGAACGGCTGCTGGAGGCGGGCGCGCTGCGGAACGTCACCGTCCAGGTCATGCCGCTCGCGCACGAGACGCACGCCGGTTTCGACGGGCCCATGCATCTGCTGGAGACCCCCGATCTGCGGCTGCTCGCCTACCTCGAAGTCCAGGGCCGCAGCGTGCTGATGAGCGAGCGAAATGAGGTCAGCAAACTCCACCAGCGCTATGCGATGATCCGGTCGCAGGCCCTCAGCGTCGGGGACTCCGCGAAGGTGATCGAGCAGATTGCAGGGGAGCTATGACCGCCGAACTCGCATGGTTCAAGAGCAGCTACAGCGGCAGTGAGGGCGGGGCGTGCGTCGAGGTCGCCGTCGGCCCGGCCGCCGTCCATGTCCGGGACTCCAAGGACCCCGCGGGGCCCGCGCTCGCGTTCCCGGCCGAGCAGTGGTCGGCGTTCGTCGCGTACGCGACCGCCGTACCGGTGGAGTGACTTCAGGCGTCGAAGCGGGATGAGCCGAGAATCACTTGATGACCGACCAGGCTGATCTCGATGCCGTCGGCGGTGGCGCGCGCCGCGGTGAAGCCGAGGCCCACCGGGAGACTCATCTTCCACTCGCAGCCGGCGCCTGGCGCACCGGGAACGGTCAGCGTCAGCTCCGAGCCCTGCGCGAGGAGCGTTCCCGTGCTGGTCAGGGGTGCCCCGCCGACCGTTCCCGAGACCCGGAGGCGTGCCGCCTGACCCTCCGATCCCGGGGCCTGCGAGACCTGCACGGGGCCGCCGCCCCTCGCCAGCCGAGTCACCACGCCGGACAGGTCCTTGTAGGAGAGGGTCAGCGTGCCGGTGGCGAGATTGGCCTCGGCGCTGCGCGCCGTCAGTGAGGTCACGCTCACGCCGCGCAGGTCGATGCGGAGCCGGGCGACGTACAGATAGCCGCCCCGCCTGTTGTCCGCGGTGTCGATGTAGAAGTGCTCGGCGTCCAGCGTGACATGGCGGAAGTCGCCGCCGATCGCCTGCGTCACGAACGGAAAGCCCTGGATCGCCACGCTCATATGGCCGTCCGTGGTGTTCGCGTAGCCGTACTTCTCCTTCGCGAGCTGGAGAGCCTCCTTGTCCGCGAAGTGCACGGCCACCCGGTCGGCGGTCACGAACAGCACGGCCAGCGCAACGACCGTGACGACCAGAACCCTCACCCATCGACGTCCCACGCCGATCCCCCCATGCGTTGCGATGCCGCCGTCGACGAGGTGCGTGCGATGTGATCAGGCAGGCACCTGTCGCGGAATTCGGCATCAGCCTAGATCGACCGGGTTCCCGGGACCCCGCCGGGGCCCGCGCTCGTGCTCACGGCCGGGCGGTGGCGGGCGTTCGTCGCGAAGGCCGTCGCGGTGGCGGTAGAGTAACCGCCCGATCACGCTTCGTGCCTACCGCATGAAGCGGCCCCCAGTGGTGCGCCAACACCGGCCGGGGGCCTACACCTCCGAGGCTTAACTGGAGCCCCGTAAATGATGCGCCATGCTATCCCGCCGGCCCGTTTCTTCTCCCAGACGCCGAACGACCTCATCCGCCATCCGCGGCTGAACGGAACGGCCGTACGACTGCTGCAATGGGCGCTCTCCCTGCCCGAGGAATCGCGGGAGACCCTGCAGACCATCGGCGAGAAGATGCCCGAGGGGCGTATCGCCCTGCGCCGTGCCCGGCAGCAACTGGAGGCCGAGGGCTACGTCCACACGCGGCGCAGCCAGTGCCCGCGCACGGGGCGCTGGACGACCCAAGTGCTGGTCTCCAACGTCGCGTTGCGGACTCCGGAGGAAGTCGAGGCGGCCTTCGCGCCGCCGGGCGACCGGATGCCGACGGTCGGCGCACCGGCCGTACGGGCCGTCGGCACATCACCCAAGGGGAAGAACACCGAAGAGGTGAACACCCCCCACCCCGCCGCGCCGCTGGTCGCCCGCGCGGCGGCCGTGCTGCACCGGGTCGGCCGGATGGAGGCCAGGCTCGCCCTGGGCGTCGCCGAGGCGGCCAAACTGGCGCCGCTGGCAGCGCGCTGGCTGGCGAACGGCGCGAGCGAACTCGAACTGCGCACCGCCGTCACCGCCGGGCTGCCGGCCGCCGTGCACTCCCCCGCCGGCTTCATCGCCCGCCGCCTGCGCGACAAGCTCCCCCCGCCCCGCACCTGCGCCGATCCGGCGGCCCCCGCCGCGCCGCTGCCCGAATGCGCGGGCTGCGGCGACCCGTTGCCGCGCGGGCAGGCCACCGGGGTGTGCACGCCGTGCACGGGGGCCGTGCCTGTGGCTGTGGCTGTGCCTGTGGCCGTTCCCGTGCCCGCGCCGTGCGGCGCGGAACGGGTACGGGCCGCGCTGGCGGTCGCCCGGCCGGCCGTGCGGGCCTGAGCACGGCGCGGACGCCGGGCGGTCTCCCGCCTCCGGCGGATGGGCCGGAGGCGGGAGACGGGATCGGCCGCCCTACTTGGCGGTCAGGAACTCGTCGTGGGACAGCGGACGGTTCACTATGCGGATGTCACCGACGTTGCCGTGGAAGACGACGTCGATGGCGCCCGCGTACTCGTGGGCGCCCACCAGCCACGGCAGGCCGAGCGAGGTGAGGCCCTGCGAGATCCGGTTCGGGTTGTCGACGACGGGGGCGCCGTCGACGTAGAGCCGGGTGTAGCGGCCGTCGTTGACGACGGCCAGGTGCCACCACTTGAGCTCCACCAGGCCGTGACCCCAGTTGGTCGTCGGGTAGGTGGTGTTCTGCGGGTAGTGGTTGAACTGCGGCTCGCGGCCGTTGTTCGTGATGTTGAACTGGGCCAGGGGCTCGTTCGGGTCGGTGTTCTTGCCGTGCTTGCCCGCGGCGCCGGCCGCACCCCGGCGGCTGAGGAACGACGCGTTGCCGTTCCTGCCGGAGTCCCAGTCGAGCGGCATCATGACGAACGACTCGATCGTGTAGCCGCTCCTGAACGTCTCGGTGTTCAGCGGAGCCTTCGGCCCGGTGGTCAGGTAAGTGCCGTGGACCGGGTTCCGGCCGCCGGCGAACTTCAGGCTGGCGTGCGCGGGCTGGTCGGGGTGGTGGTCGGCGGACCAGGTCAGCGCGTCGGCGGCGGTGCCGGGCAGGGTCACCACCGTCAGGTCGTTGCCCTTGCCGGACAGGTCGCGGATCGTCTGGCCCGCGGTGAGCGCGGTGCCGGGCGCGCCCTGCCCGTCGAAACGCCAGTACGCCTGCGTGCCCTTGACCAGCTCCCGGCTCGCCGGGCGGGCCGGCCGGACCGCGATCGGGGCGAAGCTCGCGAACCGCTCGTCGAAGTCGATCGGCATCGAGAAATTGTCGACCGGGCCGGTGACCTGGGCGATCTCGGCCGCCAGCTCGTTGCGGGACTCCGGCTCCTGGGCCAGGATCCACGGGTTGATCGTCTCGACGTCGATCGTGTTGCGGACCAGGTCGAAGTGGTACAGGCGGATCATGCCGCCACCGCCGAAGTACCGGTTCTGGTAGTTCGTGATGTGCATGTGCACGTCGTTGCCGGCGGCGTTCTTCTGGGTCATGCGCCCGGGCGGCCAGTAGTGGCCGTTGAGGGTCATGAAGACCTGGTCGTTCTCATTGATCAGCTTGTCCCACATCGCCTGACCGTTGCCCACGATCACGGCGTTGTTCTCGGGGTCGCCGGACTCGTAAGGGAAAACGTTGTCATCGTAGGGCGAGGCGACGATGTCGTGCGACGTGACGATCACCGGCATCTTCGGGTGGGCCTTGATGACCTTGTTGGCCCACGCGTAACCCTGGTCGGTGGTCCGCCAGTCCAGGGCCAGCAGCAGCCACGAGCGGCCGGCGGCCTGGAAGATGTGCGCGGTGTTGTAGCCGGTCTCGTCCGCCCCGGCGAACGTCTTCGAGTGCCGGAACCGCTGCGGGCCCATGGTCTGCAGGTACGGCGTGTCACCGCGGGTGTCGTCGCCCGAGACGTCGTGGTTGCCGGCGAGCACGCTGTACGCGGCGCCGTGCTGGTCCAGCACCGCGAACGCCTTGTCGACCTGCTCGAACGACGACGGGTCGGCGTCCTGCGTCATGTCGCCGAGGTGCGCCATGAACACGATGTTGTTGTCGGGGTTCCCGCTGTTGTTGATGATGTAGCGGAACGACTCCTCCTGCGGAGTCCGGTTCACGCTGTCCTGGCTGCCCCAGTAGAGGAACTGGGTGTCCGGCATGACCGCGAGGGTGAACTGGAGCGAGGTCGGGTCCGGGTTCCACGTACCGCTCTTGCCGCCGTGCCTGGCGGCGTCCGCGGCGTCCCCGGAGCCCGTGGCGAACGCGGGCGCCGCGCCGAGCGCGGCCCCGCCGACACTTACGGCCGCCGCTCCCGCGCCGGCCAGCGCCGCGTTCCGCAGAAAACCTCTCCGATTGTGCCCGGCCGGCTCCTGTGACGGATTGTCACCATGAGTGCACATATGGGGGCCCTTCCCGGTTGGATGGTTTCAAACGCCATCGACGCTACTCAGAAGGGGCCCTAGCTGGGCATACGCCAGATGACAAACGCCGATCGAGTGTCTTGCCAAGGTTTATGACGCACGTCAATTAGCGGCCGGAAGTCAATCGCTCGATGAGCGCAGAGTAGCCACGAGAAGTCGATACCCCCCGGCCGCCGCCGGCCGGGAATATCCGCGCGGCCCGGGCAACGGCGCGCGGGCCGCCCGCGGGGCTCGGACCGCTGCCCCCGGGAGGCCCGGTAGCGTTCGAGGACGCCTGATCTCGAACACACCTGGAGGCGCAGTTGGCCCGCACCGTCATCGACGTCGATGACCGGATGCTCGCGGAGGCGGCCGAGATCTTCGGCACGACGACGAAGGCCGCCACCGTACACGCGGCCTTGGCTGACGCGATCAAGCGCCGGAAGCGCGCGTCATTCCTGGAGTGGCCGGCCCAAGGCGGGCTGCCCGGCCTGACCGGCCCCGTCACCGGCACGGACGACCCGGACCGGGCCGATGCCGGACGCACCCGCGACGAGAGGCGCGGTTCGCGGCCCGACTGATCGCGGGTGGGAGATCGCGCCGACGCCCGGTTTATGGTGCATCGCGGACTTCGAAGCTGCTGGAGGGCGTATGGGAGATCCGATCTGGAACTGGGTGATACAGCCGATACTCGACCTCTTCGTGGACGCAAGCGTCGGCACCCCGGCGAACGACCGGACAGGCCGGAAGGCCGGCGCGATTCGGCGGCGGTTGCGGGGGCAGGGCCCAAGTGTCGTGCCACCGGCTGACAGCGATGTTCCCGCACGTCAACGGAGCCAGGCGCAGGTCACCGGCAAGCGAGGGCCGGGTGGGAGGCTGCCGAAAAGCCACCGGCGGCGCAAGGCTCGCTCGCTGACAGAGAAGAGGCACCCGGGCCAACGGGCACAACGCCCGGCAGCACCTGATCGCCTGGACGAGTCCTAGCCAGGGTGGGGCACCGGCCGGACCGTGCGGCATCACCCTAGGGATGCGGCGGCGGAGGCGGGATCGTGGTGAGGTCGGGGGCCGGTTCGGGCCAGACCAGGAGGACCGGGCAGGGGGCGTGGTCCACGACGAAGCGCGCCGCGGGGCCCAGGCTGTGCGGGCCGAGGTGGCTCCGGTCGCCGTCACGGGCGAGGACGAGCAGGTCGGCGCCCTCCACCGCGGCCACCACCTCCCGCTCGACCCGGCCGGTCAACTCGCGCCGGACGCACGGCCGGCCCAGCCGGTCGGCCGCCGCCGCCAGCAACTCCCGGCCCGAGATGGCGGCCTGCTCCTCCATCCGCGTCCCCGGGTCCCGGCCCCAACCGTGGCCGTGTCCCGATCCGTGCCCGCGGCCCAGCAGACCCGCGAACGCGCCGTGGGCGGCGTCCGGCACGTCCTGGCCGCTGACGTGGAGCAGTACGATCTCGGCGCCCTCCAGCGCGTGGGCGCGGGCGGCGTCCACGCACGCGGGCCAGGTGCCCTCGACGGTCCAGACGACGACGGTCACCGCGTTCCCCCTTCCGACTCAGCCTCCGAAGACCGGCAGTGACACCCACAGTGCCACCACCGACAGCACCAGCGCAGCGGGCACGACGAGCAGCCCGAGGAGCGTGAACTCCCGCAGGTCCACCGCCGCGTCGTGCGCGTGCACGATGCGCCGCCACAACAGGGTGGCCAGCGAACCGGCGTAGGTCAGGTTGGGGCCGATGTTCACCCCGAGCAGGACGGCGAGCACCGCGCCCGGACCGCCCGGCGCCGCCAGCGGCAGCAGCACCAGCACCGCGGGCAGGTTGTTGATGACGTTGGCCAGCACCGCCGCCAGCGCCGCGAGCCCGAGCAGCGCGAGCAGGCCCGTGCCGTCGGGGACGACGTGCGCGAGCACCGAGGCGAGTCCGTTGTCCACGACCGCGCGCACCACCACGCCGAGCGCGAGCACGAACGCGAGGAAGGGCACGGCCGCCGACCGGCCGATCGCGCGGACCGTGGTCCGGCGCCGCGCCAGCGCGCGCACCGCGAGCGCCAGCGCGCCGGCCAGCGCCGCCCACGCCGGGTTCAGCCCGAACGCGGAGGTGGCGACGAAGCCGGCGAGCGTGCAGACGACCGTCACCAGGGCGAACAGCGGCACCTCGGGCGCGTCCCCGGCCGTCCGGGTGGCGGCCCCCGCGTCCAGATCCCCGGCGAAGAAGCGCCGCAGCACCACGTACTCCACCCCGATCGCCACCAGCCACGGCAGCGTCATGAGCGCGGCGAAGCGGGCGAAGGACAGCCCGCTGGAGGCGAAGGCCAGCAGATTGGTGAGGTTGGAGACGGGCAGCAGCAGCGACGCCGTGTTCGACAGGTGCGTGCAGGCGTAGACGTGCGGCTTGGCCCGCGCCCCGAGCCGCGCGGCGGTCGCGAAGACCACGGGCGTGAGCAGCACCACGGTCGCGTCCAGGCTGAGCGCCGCCGTGATCACGGAGGCGACGACGAAGACCTGGGCCAGCAGCCGGCGCGGACGGCCTGCCGCCGTCCGCGCCATCCAGGCCCCGCAGAAGCGGAACAGTCCCTCGTCGTCGCAGAGTTGGGCCAGCACCAGCACGGCCGCCAGGAAGCCGATCACCGGCCCCAGCCGGGCGGCCTCCTCCCCGGCGTGCTCCAGGGAGATCGCCCCGGCCGCGATGACGATCCCCGCCGCCGGGACGGCGACCACCGCCTCCGGCCACCCCCAGGGCCGCACCACGGCGCAGACCAGCACCACCACCAGCAGCAGGGCGGACAGCGCCTCCGCGTACGACGTGCTCAGGACATGCTCCTCGGGGTGGGCGGACTGCCGGCGGACTACTCCTTCTCCGCCTTGCCCACCGAGTCTGCCGCCACGCACACCGCCAGGCCCAATGCGACCAGCACGACACACACGTAGATCCGGTAGCCGTCCAGGAAACCGATCCGCTGGGTCAGCGCCCACACGCGGAACCAGCCGCCGGTGAGCTCGTAGACGATGCCGCCGACGCCCTGGGAGAGCAGGATGAAACCGATGAAGCCGATGAACCCGCGAAGAGCCTTCATGCCCGCAGGCTAGGGAGCGGCGCCGCGGCCGGGCTGTCGTCCTAAGTAGGCGATCGGCCCCCTCCTGTCGTCCGAAGGTCCCGACTTGCGACGCGGGTGGTGGTGGCGGCGCCCGCGGTCCGTAGATTCGGGGACATGCGACGCATACCGAAGGGCATCGGCGCCGACATCGCGGTCTTCCTCGGCGCGGCGGCCTTCTCCGTGCTGTCCGCGGGCGGGACGGGCGCCGGGACCGGCGTCGCGGAGCAGGCGGTGAGCGCGGCCGCGTGCGCCGCGCTGTTCCTGCGGCGGCGGTGGCCGGTGCACCTGGCGGTGGCGCTGCTGGTGACCGGATGGTTCGCGCACCTGGTGGGCGGGCCCACGGCGGTGGCCGTCTTCACGGTGGCGGCGTACCGGCCGCTGCGGACCACGGCGTGGATCGCGGCGCTCGCCTTCGCGCCGCTCCCGGTGTTCCTCGCCCACGGGCCCGACCCGGACCTGCCGGAGACCGGCTCGGCGCTCACCTTCTTCGCGATCATGGCGGGTGCGATCGGCTGGGGCCTGTTCGTGCGCTCCCGGCGGCAGTTGCTCGCCTCCCACGCCGAACGGGGGCGGCGGCAGGCCCGCGAGGAGATCGCCCGCGAGATGCACGACGTGCTGGCGCACCGGCTGACGCTGCTGAGCGTTCACGCGGGCGCGCTGGAGTTCCACCCGGGGGCGCCGCCCGCCGAGATCGAGCGGGCCGCCGGCGTGATCCGCGACGCCGCGCACCAGGCGCTGGAGGACCTGCGCGGGATCATCGGCGTCCTGCGGGAGCCGGGCGGCACCACCGCGGGCGGCGCGGGCGCGCGTCCGCAGGCGACGCTCGCCGATGTGCCCCGACTGGTGGCGGAGGCGCGGGAGGCGGGGATGCGGGTCGTGCTGGAGACGGATTACGAGGCGGGGGAGGCAGGGGAGGGTGGGGCCGCCACCGGGCGCACCGTGTACCGCATCGTGCAGGAGGGGCTGACCAACGCCCGCAAGCACGCACCCGGCGCCGAGGTGACCGTACGCCTCACCGGCGGCCCGGCACGCGGGGTGACGGTCGAGGTCAGCAACCCGGCGCCGGACGCGGCACCGCCCGGCGTGCCGCGCCCCGCGGCCATCCCCGGCGCCGGGCAGGGACTGCTCGGTCTCACCGAACGCGCCGCCCTCACCGGCGGCCGGCTCGAACACGGCGTGGCCGGGGGCGGTTTCCGGGTCCGTGCCTGGCTGCCGTGGACGGGGTGACCAGGGGACCGGGGGACTGGCTACGGTGGGCGGCGTGACCGTGCTGCGTCTGATGCTCGTCGACGACGACCCCCTCGTCCGCGCCGGGCTGCGCCTGATGCTGGGCGGGGCCCCCGACATCGAGGTGGTGGCCGAGGCCGGCGACGGCGCGGAGGTATCCGCGCTGGTCGCGGCGCACGCCCCCGACGTGGTGCTGATGGACATCCGGATGCCCTCGGTGGACGGCCTGGCCGCCACGGAGGAACTGCGGGCCCGGCCCGGGGCCCCGGAGGTCATCGTGCTGACCACGTTCCACACCGACGAACACGTGCTGCGCGCGCTGCGCGCCGGGGCGGCGGGCTTCGTGCTCAAGGACACCGCGCCGCGCGAGATCGTCGAGGCGGTACGGAAGGTGGCGGCCGGGGAACCGGTGCTGTCGCCCGCCGTGACACGGCAGTTGATCGCGCAGGTGTCCGGCGGGGCGGCTGCGGAGCGGAGCGCGGGCGCGCGAGCCCGGCGCCAACTCGCCTCGCTGGGCGAGCGGGAGCACGAAGTGGCCCTGGCCATCGGGGAGGGCAGGTCGAACGCGGAGATCGCGGCGGGGCTCCACATGAGCGTGCCCACGGTCAAGACGCACGTCTCCCGCGTCCTGAGCAAACTCGGCCTCAACAACCGCGTGCAGATCGCCCTGATCGTGCACGACGCCGAAGGCGGCGCCGGCGGCGCGGGGTCAGGCCGCGTCTGAGGCCTTCCGCTTGAGCTCGGCCCAGATGGCGTTGAGTGCCTGTATGTCGGCCTCGTCCAAGCGGTCGTCGAACCCGTCCGCCGGCGCCTCGCGGCGAGTGGCGTCGGCCGCGTCGAACCTGTCCGCGAACGCCCGCGCCTTCGTCGGCGCCAAGCTCGCGGACCTCGACGGCTCGGCCGTTCAGTCGCTCACGCGGTCCTGGGTCGCCTGAGCTCCGGGCTCTTCGAGCCCTTCGAGTACGGCCGCGAGGGTGTCCAGCAGACGCACCACGCCCTCCGGACCGTCCACCACCAGATCCGCGCGGGCGGCCAGCTCCGCCACCTCCGGGCTGCCGCTGCACACCAGCACGCCCGGCAGGCCGTCCGCGCGGCGCTTCTCCACCGCGCCGAACGCCGCCAGATCGCCCAGGTCGTCGCCCGCGTACAGCACCGGGCCGGCCCCGACCTCGCGCAGGTAGTCGCCCAGCGCCACGCCCTTGTCCATCCCCGGCGGACGCAGCTCCAGCACCATCCGGCCCGGCTCCACGATCAGTCCGTGCCGCTCCGCCAGATCCTCCAACGGTCCGCGCAGCGCCTCGAAGGCGGCCTGCGGATCCTCCGTGCGGCGCGTGTGCACCGCCACGGCACGGCCCTTGTCCTCCACCCACGTGCCGTGCCACGCGCCGATCCCGTCCAGCACCCCGGGCAGTTCCGCGCGCAGCGCGTCCACCCCCGGATGCGCGCCGGGCGCCCGCACCTCGCCGGAGCGCGCGTCCCAGCGCTCGGCGCCGTAGTGGCCGAGCACCACCAGGTGCTCCAGGCCCGGCACCCCGGCGAAGCCGCCGTAGCGCACGGCGACCCCCGCGGGGCGGCCCGTCACGACCACCACCGATCCGATGCGCGGCGCCAGGCGGGCCAGCACCCGCGCCGCCTCCGGATGCGCCCGCGCGCTGTCCGGGTCCGGCACGATCGGTGCCAGCGTTCCGTCGAAGTCCAGCGCCACGACGGCCCTGCGGGGCTCAGCCAGCAGCGCGGTCAGGCCGTCCCCGCCCTCGGGCGTCGTCGGCTCGGGCAGTTCGTCCCTGGGGTCCCTGGGGGTCATGCCCCGACCCTACCCAGCGGCGCGGGGGGCATGGCGGGCGTACGGAAGCATCGCCTTCCCAGGGGGGCCTTCCGGTGTGGCGGGGGCTGCCCGCCGTCGTCGTGTGCGGCGCCGTCGCGCCTGCGGCGGGCGGTCTCCCACCCACCCGCCCGTCACCCCGGACCGTCGGCCGGACGCCCCGGCGAACCGCCGCGCGGGACCGGCCGCCGTCGCCGTGTGCGGCGCCGTCGCGCCTGCGGCGGTCCCCGGACGGGCGGCCGGGCGGGCCGGCATGCCGCCGGCGCCGGGAGTGAAAGGCGCGGCGGCATGCCTCGGGTCGCCACGAGGGGGCCGCCGGACTAGGCGGTGGCCTGCTTGATGAGGTCGGCCACCGCGTCGGGCTGCGACAGGTAGACGGAGTGGCTGCCCGGGCTCTCGGCGACCGTGGCGCCGGCACGCTCGGCCATGGCGCGCTGGGCCGGCGGGGGGATCATGCGGTCGTCGGCGGCGACCAGGTACCAGCTCGGCTTGGTCCGCCACGCGGCCTCGCCGACGGCGCCGCCCAGGGCCTCCAGGCCCCACGGGACCTGCGAGTCGGCCATGAACCGGCCCTGCGCCTCGGGCAGATCGCCGGCGAAGGAGGCGTGGAACTGCTCCCGGTCGAGGAAGAGGTAGCCGTCCTGGGGCGGAAGGATCGGCGGAACGGGCGCGCCGGGCGGCGGGTCGGCGATCAGCGTGCTGACCGACTCGCCCTTGTCCGGGGCGAAGGCCGCGATGTAGACGAGCGCGGAGACCTTCGGGTCACGGCCGGCCTCGGTGATCACGACACCCCCGTAGGAGTGCCCCACCAGGGCGACCGGGCCGTCCTGCTCAGCGACGACCCGCAGCGTCGCCGCCACGTCACCGGCGAGGGAATCGGTCGGGTTCTGCACGACGCTGACGCGGTATCCCGCCGCGACCAGACGCTCGTGAACGGCCTGCCAGCCGGATCCGTCCACGAATCCGCCGTGCACGAGAACCACGTTCCGGATCGGAGTGTGCGTTGTCATTTCGGTGCCTTCCCTCCATCAAGGGATTGCGTGTCTTTCGGACCGGCCCACCGTATGGATCCGTACGCGCGTACTGCTTCGGTCAGATGGCCTAGATCCGCAGCTCACCGGGCACAGGAGCCCTCCAATTGCCTTGGGCGTTCACGGCGATGGCCGCCGACCGAGACCACCCCTCCGCACCGCGCCGCTTCGGATTGCACCTGCGGGCAAGCGCCGTGCGCCCAGGCGAAAGACGACCCGGCCGCGGTGACCGATGGTGAACAGCGTGGCGTACGCCGCGGCGGCGGGCCGGACACGTCGGCGGACGCGACGCACCGGACCGGAACCGTGCCCCGCGGGCAGAACGCGCTTTGCGCCCGCGGGTGTCACGGTGAGAGCAGCGAAGGGCCTCGCATGACCTCGATCCCCCAGGCACACGATGTCCTCGGCGGCGCGGCGGAACTCACGGCCGCCCCCGGCCGTCTTGTCGGGCGGTCCGGAGAACTGGCCCTGGTCGACGCGCTCTTCACCCAGGCCGCCACACGAGGTACCGCGCTGATGCTCACCGGTGCTCCCGGGGTGGGCAAGAGCGCGCTGCTCGACGCCGCCGCGCGGCGGGGGAGGGAGCGCGGCTTCCGGGTGCTGCGCGTCGCCGGATCGCAGTTCGACCAGAGCGTGAGCTTCGCTGGACTCAACCAGGTCCTCCAGCCGCTGACCGGCGAGATCCTCTCCCTGCATCCCCGGCAGGCGCAGGCGCTGCGGGCGATCCTGGGCCTGGCCGAGGGCAAACCGGCCGAGCTGCTGGCCGTCGCGAACGCGGTGCACGTGCTGCTGTCCCGGGTCAGCACCAGGAGCGGCCCCCTGGCCCTGATCATCGACGACGCCGCATGGCTGGACCGGCCCAGCGCGGTGGTCCTGGGCACGGTCGCCCGGTACATCAGCACCGGGTCGGTCGCCCTGCTGGCCGCGTCCCGCACCCGGGACGAGTCCCATCTGCCCGCCGCCGGGACGGCCGTGCACGAGGTTCAGCCCCTCGACGACCGGTCGGCGGCGGAGCTGGTGGCCGAGCGCTTCCCGGCCATGGCGCCCAGGGTCCGCCGCCGGCTCCTCGCCGAGGCCCGGGGAAACCCGCTGGCGCTGCTGGAGCTGCCCGTCACGCTGAACAGCGCGGAGCAGACGGACCGACGGCCGCTGCCGGCTGTCCTGCCGTTGACCGAACGCCTCCGGATGATCTTCTCCGAGCGCGTCGGCGGCCTGCCCGACGCCACACGGCAACTGCTGCTGCTGGCGGTGCTGGAAGGCTCGGGCGACCTGCACGCCCTGCGGCGGATCGCCCACGGACCGGGCGCGCTCACCGCGCTGAGCCCGGCCGAACGGGCCGGACTGGTACATGTCGACATCCACAGCGGCCGCCTGGTCTTCCGGCACCCGCTGACCCGCTCCGCGGTGATGGAACTGTCGACCAGTGCCGAGCGCCGCTGGGCGCACCGGGCGCTGGCCGGCGAACTCCCCGAAGGGTCCGAACGACGCGCCCGGCACCTGGCCGACGCCGCCGTGGGGCCGGACGAACAGGTGGCGGTCCTCCTGCACGACGTCGCCTACCGCACGCTGCGCCGCGGCGACGCCGTCGGCGCCATCACCGACCTCCTGCGCGCCTCGGAGCTCAGCGGTACGGGCGCGGCCAGGAGCCGGAGACTGGCCGAGGCCGCCTGCCTGGGCGCCAATGTCACCGGGGACCTGCGCAACGTTCGCGCCCTTCTCGACCACGCCGCCGCCGCGGACCCACTGGGCAGCGAGTCACTGGCGGCGGCCGCCGCCGCGGCCAGTCAGCTCCTCAACGGCGAAGGCGACGCGGACACCGCCCGCCGGCTGCTGGTCGGTGCGATCGGCCACCACGCCCCCCATCACCGGGCCGACGACACCATGCTCCGCGAAGCGCTCCACCTCCTGGTCATGGTGTGCTTCTTCAGCGGGCGCCCGGAAGCATGGCACTCCTTCGACACGGTCCTGGCCGGACTCCGGCCGCACACCCCCGACCCCCTGCTGCCGGTCCTGCGCGGCACCTTCGGCGACCCGGCCCACGCGTCGCTGCCGGTACTGCCCCGCCTCGACGAGCTCATCGCCGGACTCCACCGGGAGACCGACCCGACCCGCATCATCCGCACGGCGATCTGCGCCGCCTACGTCGACCGCCTGCCGGGCTGCCGCGGCCCCCTGCGGCGCGTCGTCGAGGACGGGCGGGGCGGCGGAGCCATCACCTCGGCCATCGAGGCCTCCTTCCTCCTGGCCAACGACGCCTACGCCACCGGCCAGTGGGACGAGATCACCGAACTCACCGAGGAGGCCCTGGGGTGGTGCGGCACCTACAACTACCGTCTCCAGGCCGGTACGGGCCGTCTGCTCCAAGGTCTGCTCGCCGCCGCACGAGGCGACGACACGACGGCACGCGGCATCGCGGACCGCCTCGCCTCCTGGGGCAACCCCCGCGGACTGGGCCTGCTGCGCGTCTACTCCTCGCACATCAGGGCGCTGTCAGCGCTGGGCCGTGCCGATTTCGGCACCGCCCACGAGCATCTGAGCGCGGTCAGCCCGGCCGGGAGGCCGGCGTCCCACAACCCCCATGTGCTCTGGCTGATCTGGGACTTCGCGGAGGCCGCGACCCGTACCGGCCGCCATGGCGAAGCGGCCGCGCACCTCGCGGCCGTACGGGACGCGGGCATCCCCTCCGTCTCGCCGCGCCTGGCCATGATCACGGACGCCGCGACGGCGATGGCCGACCCGCGCTTCGTCGACCGCGATCTCTTCGAGGGCGCCATCGCCACACCCGACGCGGAACGCTGGCCCTTCGACCTGGCCCGGATCCGCCTGGCCTACGGGGAACGGCTGCGCAGGGCCAATACCGGCCTCGCGGCACGCCCTCATCTGAACGCCGCCCTCGCCACCTTCGAACGCCTGGGAGCCGCTCCCTGGAGCGCACGCGCGGCGGCCGAGCTGCGCGCCAGCGGCCTGCCGACCGACCCCGTCACCCCGGCCGAGGGCCACGGCGCGCCGCTGACCCCGCAGGAACGGCAGATCGCCCAACTCGCCGCCACAGGGCTCACCAACAAGCAGATCGGCGCCCAGCTCTTCCTGTCCCCGCGCACGGTCGCCGCGCACCTGCGCGGCGTCTTCCCCAAACTGAACGTCACCTCCCGTGCCGGGCTGCGCGACGCCCTCACCGGCCTCGGCGGTCCGCGGTGATCGCGGGAGCACCGTGCCTGGCCTCGCGGGGCGTCATGCCGAACCGCTGCCGAAAGGCGGTGGCGAACGAGGCGTGACTGCCGAATCCCGAGCGCTCACCGACGGTACGGCTTCGGCCGGGGTCCATTGGTACTCGGCCGGCCCCTTCCCGGCACGCGGGCAGCGACCCGCCGGGAGGCCGCGCCGTCCCGGACCGGAGAGGCGGCGTGCCGCCGTCCATGAGCCGGATTCGTTGCCGTTTCGCAATCTCACGGGCTCACGTCGATCGCATGCCGATCGCACCGTGAACGGGCCCAGGGGGCGCCGCCGGGTCGCGGATCCGCGGCGCTCACCGTGCCGTTCACAACCGGGGAAGAGACCAGCACATGTCCAGCCAGAACACATCGTCGGCGCCGCCGACACCGCCCGTACTACTCCTCGAAGCGCTGACCCGGGTGCACGGCTCCGGGGCCACCGAGGTGCACGCGCTGCGCGGTGTCGACCTGGCTGTGTACCCGGGTGAACTCGTCGCCGTCATGGGCCCGTCGGGGTCGGGCAAGTCCTCGCTGCTGACCCTCGCCGGCGGGCTGGACGTGCCGACGTCCGGACGAGTGGTGGTCGAGGGGACGGATCTGACCGCCGCGAGCCGCAAGCAGGTGGCGGCGCTGCGCCGGCGCGGCATCGGCTACGTCTTCCAGGACTACAACCTGATACCCGCGCTCACGGCCGCGGAGAACGTCGCGCTCCCCCGTGAACTGGACGGCGTCGGCCGCCGTCCGGCCCGCCGCGAAGCGCTCGCGCTGCTCGCGGAGATGGGCCTGGACCGGCTCGCCGACCGTTTCCCCGACGAGATGTCAGGCGGCCAGCAGCAGCGGGTCGCCGTCGCCCGGGCCCTGGTGGGCGACCGCCGGCTGGTCCTCGCCGACGAACCGACCGGCGCGCTGGACTCGGAGACCGGCGAGGGGGTGCTGGCGCTGCTGCGGAACCGGTGCGACGCGGGTGCGGCCTGTGTGCTGGTCACCCACGAGTCACGGTTCGCCGCATGGGCGGACCGCGTGGTCCTGGTGCGCGACGGCGCGGTGGTGGACATCACGGTGCGGTCCTCCGCGGAGCCGCTGCCGACAGTGGGGACGGCCCGGTGACCGCCGCCACGCCCGCCCCGGGCTCCCCGGCTCCCACGGCTCCCACGGCTCCCACGGCTCCCCGGCGCCTTCCGGGAGCCGCCTCCTTTGGTTCCTTCCACAGCCTGCGGGTCGCGATCCGGATCGCCCGGCGCGACGCCTGGCGCGCCAAGGCCCGCAGCCTGATGGTGCTGGCGATGATCGCCGTACCGGTCGCCGGGGTCAGCGCCGCCGACGTCACCATTCGCAGCTCCCAACTGACCCCGCGGCAGACGATCGCCCGCGACATCGGGGCGGCCGACGCACGGCTGGAGGACGCCGGCCAGGGCCGTCAGGCGATACTGCAGTCACCGCGGGGCGACACCTTCGCGTTGGCGCGGCAGACCGAGCCTGCGAAGGACTCCGGCGGTTCCCAGCAGGCGGCCCCGCCCGGCGTCGACCCCAGGACGGCGGCGCCCGCGGGAGCCCGGGCCATTCCCGACACGACCTCCTACGCCGAGGTCACGACCACGTCCGGCATCCTGGGCACCGAGGTCAGGGAACTGGACGCGGCCGACCCCATCGCCGCCGGGATCATGGATCTGACCCGGGGCCGCTTCGCCGCCTCGCCCGACGAGGTGATCGCCACCAACGCGTTCCTGACGCGCAGCGGGCTGGGCGTCGGCTCCGAGGTCCGGGCCCACGGGCTGGACCGCGCCTACCGCGTCGTCGGGGCCTACGACCTGCCGGGCAAGCTCGACACCGCTCAACTGGACTTCCGTCCGGGCGCTTTCATCGGCCGGTACCTCGCCGCGCGCAAGGCGGCCGGCTCGGACATGGGCGAGCCGGCGTCGTCGTACCTGATCGCGGTGCCGGGCGGCTTCACCTGGGACATGGTGCGGCACGCCAACACCCTCGGGGTGCTGGTCCATTCGCGGGCGGTGACGCTCGAGCCGCCCGCGGACGCGCAGGTACCGCTCTACGGCCTCCCGGACTCCGGCAAGCGCGCTCCGGTCGAGGACCGCGCGGCGCTGACCGCGGGGGCGACCATCGCGGTCATGGCACTGCTGGAGGTCTGTCTGCTGGCGGGCCCCGCCTTCGCGGTCGGCGCCCGGCGCTCGCGGCGCCAGCTCGGGCTGGTCGGCGCCAACGGGGGCGACCGCCGGCACATCCGGGCGATCGTGCTCTCCGGCGGCCTGGTGATCGGGGCCGCGGCGGCGGTCGTCGGCACGGCGGCCGGCATCGCGCTGACGCTGCTGCTGCGGACGCGGCTGGAGGAGTACGCCGGCGCCCGGTTCGGCGGGATCGCCCTGCGGCCCGCGGAGCTGCTGGGCATCGCCGCCCTCGCGGTGGTCACCGGACTGCTCGCCGCGACCGTGCCCGCGTTCACCGCCTCCCGGCAGAGCGTGCTCGCCTCGCTCACCGGGCGGCGCGGGACGCGCCGGGCCGGGCGGGCGCTGCCGGCGGCGGGCGTCGTGGCGGTCTGCCTGGGCACGCTGATCGCCGTCTACGGATCGGTGCGCGGCGACAGCACCTACGTGGTGGCCGGCGGCTCCGCCGTCGCCGAACTGGGCCTGGTGGCTCTGACCCCCCTGCTGGTCGGAGGCTTCGGCCGGCTCGGCGGGTGGCTGCCGTTCGCCCCGCGGCTGGCCCTGCGGGACGCGGTGCGCAACCGCGGCCGCACCGCGCCCGCCGTGGCCGCGGTGCTGGCGGCCGTGGCCGGTACGGTCGCGGTGGCCACGTACGCGGCGAGCCAGGAGCAGCAGAACCGGAACGCGTACGTCGCCAGGGCGCCGCGCGGCGTCCTCGCGGTCAGCCTCCCCTCGGAGGGCGGCCGGGGCATCGCGGCGGTGCGGCAGAGCGTGGACAAGCGCCTCCCGGTCGGCCGGCGGGCGGACGTGTCGCGGCTGATGGCCGGGACGCGGATCTGCGACGCGTACAGCGCGCAGGCGGGCTGCGGCGCCGTCATGCCGGTACAACCCGAGGCGAACCAGTGCCCGCCCGATGTCGAGGGCGCCGCCGGGACGTTCACCCCGGCCCGACTGCGGGCCTTCGCCAAGGACTGGCGGTGCCGGCAGGACGGCACCATGCCGGCGATCTGGGGGGAGGGGGGCATCCTGGTCGGCGGGCCGCAGGTACTGCGGGAGCTGGGGATCCAGGACCCCGCCGCGCAACGGGCGCTCGCCCGCGGGCAGACCGTGCTGTTCGACCGGACCTACGCCGATCACGGCACTCTCAAGCTCCAGGTGACTCCGGACGCCTCGAAGACGGCGCACACGGTCGAGACGCTGCCGGTGCGGTTGAGCACCGCCCGGTCGTACGGGGTGAGGGCGGTCGTACCGGAGCGGGCCGCCGCCTCCGTGGGGCTGAAAACGGTGCCGCTGGGCGCGCTCTTCAGCACCTCGCGGATGCCCTCCGACTCCGAACAGCAGGCGCTGGCACAGGACATCGCCAAGCTGGGCGTCAAGGCCGACGTCTACCTGGAACACGGATACACCGACAAGTACGGCGTCGTACTGGCGGCGCTGGCCCTCTTCGCGGGCCTGGTGACGATCGGCGCGGCGGGCGTCGCGACGGGGCTGGCCCAGGCCGACGCCGAGGCCGACCTCAGGACCCTGGCCGCGGTGGGGGCCCCGGGCCGGGTGCGGCGCACACTCTCCGGCTTCCAGTGCGGGGCCGTCGCCACGATGGGCGTGCTGCTGGGGTCGGCGGCGGGCATCCTGCCCGCGGTCGCGCTGCGGCGCATCGACCGGCGGCAGCAGCTGGACATCGCCAGGCAGACGCTGGAACAGGGCCACGGGGGCGTGTTCACGCGGGTGGACGTGCCCGTGGTGGTGCCCTGGGCGACCATCGGCATGCTGCTGGTCCTGGTGCCGCTGGGGGCGACCCTGCTCGCCGCCCTGGTCACCCGCTCCCACCGCCACCTGGGCCGGCGGGCCCAGGCGTAGGAGGGACCGGAGCACGCCGCGCCCGCCCACCGCGCCGGGCACCCGGGCCCTGTCGGCCTAGCGGGTGGTGCGGTGGGTGTCGCGGGTGCGGCGGAGGCGGTTGACGGTGACGGGGGCGTGCACGAGCGCCTCGGGATCGTCGAGGAGCGCGTTCAGGAGCTGGTAGAAGCGCGTCGGCGAGATCCCGAGCCGTTCGCGTATGGCCCGTTCCTTCGCGCCCGGGCCCGCCCACGCGCGGCCGGCGATGTCGAGGACCGCGCGGTCCTGGTCGGTGAGGCTCACCTCGTCACGATAGCCCCGTGCCGAGGGACACATGAGGTCTGCACCACACCTGTTTTCCTTGCGCGGCGCCGCTCGCGTGCCTGGCGGGAGGCCGGACACGATCTCTTTCGCCGAGTGGACTAGACCTTTTGTGCTGTCTCACGCGAGACTGTCCTTCGTGAGACACGTCATCGCCCTCGATGTGGGCGGCACCGGCATGAAGGCCGCGCTGGTCGCGGCGGACGGCACGCTGCTCCACGAGGCACGCCGGGCGACCGGCCGGGACCGCGGGACCGAGGCCGTCGTCGACACCGTGCTCGACTTCGCCGCGGAACTGCGGGCGTACGGGGCGGACGTCCTCGGCGAGCCCGCCGCCGCGGCGGGCGTGGCCGTGCCCGGACTCGTGGACGAGCGGGCCGGCGTGGCGGTGTTCTCCGCCAACCTCGGCTGGCGCGACCTGCCGCTGCGCGACCTGCTCTCCCGGCGCCTGGACGGCACGCCGGTGGCCCTCGGCCACGACGTGCGTTCCGGAGGCCTGGCCGAGGGCCGGCTCGGCACCGGGCGCGGCGCGGAGCGCTTCCTCTTCGTGGCCCTGGGCACCGGCATCGCGGGCGCCATCGGCATCGAGGGCCGGGTCGAGGCCACCGAACTCGGGCACATCGTCGTCCGCCCCGGGGGCGCGGCGTGCGGCTGCGGCCAGCACGGCTGCCTGGAGACCATCGCGGCCGCCTCCGCCGTGGCCCGCGCCTTCGGCGCCGAGGCCGCCGAGTGCGCCGTCGCCGTCGCCGCGGGCGACGCGCGCGCCATCGCCGTGTGGGACGAGGTGGTCGCCGCCCTCGCGGACGGCCTGGTCACCGGGATCACCCTGCTCACACCGGAGACGCTGATCATCGGCGGCGGGCTGGCCGAGGCCGGCGACACGCTCTTCGCGCCGCTGCGCGCGGCCGTCGAGGAACGGCTGACGTTCCAGAAACTCCCCCTCATCGTGCCGGCGGCCCTCGGGGACACCGCCGGATGCCTGGGCGCAGGGCTGCTGGCCTGGGATCTTCTCTCCCTGGAGGTGACCGCTTGACTGCGGAACCAACCGTGCTGACCGGTGCCCGCGTAGTGCTGCCGGACGGTGTCGTCGACGGCGGCCGGGTCACGGTCGAGGGCCCCTCGATCGTCGCGGACGACCCGGGCCGGCCCGCGGCCGCCCGCGATCTGTCCGGGCACTGGATCGTCCCCGGCTTCGTGGACATCCACGTGCACGGCGGCGGCGGCGCGTCCTTCTCGGCCGCCCGCGCGGAGGACGTCCTCACCGGCGTCGACACCCACCGCCGGCACGGCACTACCACCATGGTCGCCTCCACGGTCACCGGTGAGCTGGACGACCTCGCCCGGCAGGCCGCGCTGCTGTCCGAACTGGTCGAGCAGGGCGACCTGGCGGGCATCCACTTCGAGGGGCCCTTCATCTCCCCGCACCGCTGCGGGGCCCACAAGCCGTCGCTGCTGCGCGACCCGGACCCCTCGGACGTCCGCAAGCTCATCGACGCCGCCCGCGGTACCGCGAAGATGGTGACCCTGGCGCCGGAACTCCCGGGCGGGCTCGACTCCGTACGGCTGCTGGCCGAGCACGGCGTCATCGCGGCCGTCGGCCACACCGACGCCGCGTACGAGGCCACCTTGGAGGCCATCGACGCCGGCGCCACCGTCGCCACGCACCTCTTCAACGCGATGCCCACCCTGCTGCACCGCCGGCCCGGCCCCATCGCCGCGCTGCTGGAGGACGAGCGGGTCACCGTCGAGCTGATCAACGACGGCGTCCACCTGCACCCCGCCGTCCTCGAACTGGCCTTCCGCAGCGCGGGCGCCGACCGGGTGGCCTTCATCACCGACGCCATGGACGCGGCCGGTTTCGGCGACGGCCGCTACCTGCTCGGCCCCATGGAGGTCGACGTCACCGACGGCGTGGCCCGGCTGGTCGAGGGCGGCTCCATCGCCGGCTCCACCCTGACCCTGGACACCGCCTTCAAGCGGGCCGTCACGGTGGACCGGCTCCCGGTCACCGACGCCGTACGCGCCCTGAGCGTCAACCCGGCGCGGCTGCTGGGCGCGTACGACCGCGTCGGCTCGCTGGAGCCCGGCAAGGACGCCGACCTGGTGGTGCTGAACGAGGCGTACGACCTGGTCGGCGTCATGCGCAAGGGGCAGTGGGTCGTCGAGCCGTAGCCGCGCGGGCGGGCCCGGCTGCGCAACGTGGCGCAGCAGGGCCCGCGCGTCGACCGAGGACGGGACGGGCCGTCAGCCCTTGGCCGCCGGGACGGTCTTGCCGCGGTCGATCGTGATGTCCTTCTTGATCGCGAACCACACGCCCTTGACGTTCTGGCCGTTGGTGTCGCCGGGCCGGCTGTCGCCCTTGAAGGTGTAGGCGGGCCAGCAGTTGAAGGCCTCCTGCTGGGTGCCGCCCGGGGTGTTGAAGGTGAACAGCGCCTTGGGGTCGAGGCCGGCGGCCTGGGCGTCGGCGGCCGTGACCGGAGCGGTGGGGGTCCACTTCTCCAGGCAGGCCGCGTCGCACGCGGTCTTCATCGGCCAGGGCTGGTCCTTGGTGAACAGGTACAGCGTCCGGCCGTCCTTGTCCTGAAGGATCTTCCCGAGCTTCGGGTCGTTCAGCACCCCGAGGGCCGGACGCTTCACGCCGGCCTTCCAGCCGTCGGGCTCCGCGGCCCACCAAACACCCTTGACGCCCTGGCCGTTGGTGTCGCCGGGCTGGGTGTCCTTGGCGAAGTAGTACAGCGGCTTGCCCGCCAGGGTGAGCTGCTCGGAGCCGTCGGTGCGGGTGATGGAGCCGAGCAGGTCCTGGTTCAGGCCCTTCGCGGTCTGCGTGTCGTCCGCGGGGACCGGCGGCCACTGCACCGCGCAGTCGCCCTCGCAGCTAGAAGTGCCCGGCGTGGTGTCCTTGTTGAAGACGTAGACGGTCCTGCCCTTGCCGTCCACGACGATCGTCTTGAGCTTGGCGTCGGTGCGCAGCGCCAGTCCGGACGCCGCCTCCGTCACCGGCGGGGCCGCCGACTCCGTGTCCTCCAGGCTGGGATAGCCGGACACCGCGTTCACCACCGGCTGCTCCACCGACGCCGGGGCGGCCCCCGCGCCGGTCTGCTGTCCGCACGCCGTGACAGCCGTCAGCGCCAGGGCCGTACCGGTCAGGAACAGGGCGTTCCGCGCGTTCTTGTACATCGCACTTCCTCAGGTCCACCAGACGTCCGCTCCGGGCTGGAGCTACGCCGCTAAACACGGACCCGTGGCACCATCGCGTTCAGTCCGGCGGCATGCAATTTCCCGCGCAGCCCTTCGCGCGGGACGGCAGCGGGGGGATGGCGGGGGCGGGGTCTGTGCCCGCGGGCGTTCCTTTGGCATGATCCCTACCCATCGCACCCGTTGTTCGAAGGGATCACGCGGTGATCGTCACCGTCACGCTGAACGCCGCCCTCGACGTGACCTACCGCGTCCCGCGACTGCGGCCGTACACCACCCACCGGGTGTCGGAGACCGCCGAACGCCCCGGCGGCAAGGGCCTGAACGTCGCCCGCGTGCTCGCCGCGCTCGGCCACGAGGCCGTGGCGACCGGCTTCGCGGGCGGCCCGGCAGGCGCCCGGCTGCGGGAGTACCTGGCCGACGTGGACGGCGTCACCGACGCCCTCGTCCCGATCTCCGGGACGACCCGGCGCACGGTCGGCGTGGTGGACACCTCGGGCGGCGGCACGACCATGTTCAACGAGCCCGGCCCGACGATCACTTCACAGGAGTGGGCGGCCTTCCTCGGGGTCTACCGCAAACTCCTGGACGGCGGTGCCCGGGCCGTCGCCCTGTGCGGCAGCCTGCCGCCAGGACTGCCCGTCGGCTGCTACGCCGACCTCGTGCGGGACGCGCGGGCCGCCGGCATACCCGTGCTGCTCGACACCAGCGGCGAGCCGCTGCGGCGCGGACTGGCCGCCCGGCCCGACCTCGTCAAGCCCAACGCCGGCGAACTGGCCGGTCTCACCGGCGCGATGGAGCCCTTGCGCGCCGCCCGGGACGCCCGCCGTCGCGGTGCCCGCGCCGTCGCCGCGTCCCTCGGCCCGGACGGCCTCCTCGTCCTCGCCGAGGACGGCTCCGTCCTGCGCGCCCGTCCGCCCGCGCCCGTCTCCGGCAACCCGGCGGGCGCGGGCGACTCCGCCGTCGCCGGCCTGCTGTCCGGTCTCGTCGAGGGCCTGGACTGGCCCCGCCGGCTCGCCCGCGCGGTGGCGCTGTCGGCGGCGACCGTGGCCGCGCCGGTGGCGGGCGAGTTCGACCGCGGGACGTACGAGGACCTGCTCGGGCGGATCGAGGTCACGTACACGGCGGAGTAGCCGCGCCGAGCACGGTGGCCCCTCACGGGGCCACGGTGCGTCAGCTCTTGTGCTCGCCCTGCTCCAGCCACATCCGGTCGAGGTAGAAGTTGCACTGGTTGCCCGCCTCGCAGGACAGCGACACCGTGTTCTCCCCCTTCTTCAGGGCGATGTAGCTGAAGGAGTTGGTCCAGCCGTGCTCGTAGTCGCCCGCCTTGGCCCCGGCGAAGTTCTTCAGGCTGATGGGCCGTGCCTGCTTCGAGCCGTTGACCGTTATGGTCGCGTTGCCGTCCGCACCGGGAACGGTGTAGTCGACGAACACGGTGTACGCGCCGTCCTCGGGCGCGTTGAACTTCCACGTGACCGCGGCGCCCACGGTCTCCATCCCGGCGACGTACTTGCCACCCGCGGCCTTGGCCCCGGGCACGTCCGTCGCGATGACGGCGCCGCCCGACAGGGGGAGGCCCGCCACGTCGGTCTTGCCCGGCAGCTCACCGCCGGAGTCCTCGCTCGCGGTGGGTTCCGGCTTGTCGTCGCCGGTGCCGGCGGAGGCGGTCGGCGACGGGGAGTTCCCCGCCTGCGCGTCGTCGCCGGAGCCGTTGGCCATGGCGACGCCGATGCCGATCGCGACGGCCGCGACCACGGCCACGGCGCCGATCAGCAGGCCCCTGTTGTTGGGACCCGTGGAGCGGGAGGCCGCGGCCCGGCGTCCGCCGCCGGGACCGGTGGGGGCGGGCTGCGGCATGGCCTGGGTCGCCTGCGGCTGCTGCCCGTAACCCGGCTGCTGCTGGGGAGGCTGCTGTCCGTAACCGGGCTGCTGCTGCGGGGGCTGCTGCGGCGGGTAGCCGTAGGCGGGGGGCTGCTGCTGCTGGCGGCGCTCGCCGACCCGCTGGACCTGGTTGTACGACGTACGAGGCACACCCGGCTGCGCGACGGACGTCTGACCCGCGTCCTCGCCGTCCTGCCGGTACAGATACCCGAAGGGGTCGTCGTTCCCGGGCTCGGGGGCGCCGTTGTTGCCGGCCGTCATCCGCTCTTCACCTTCCACTGCCTATCGCTTGCACAGCACCTATCAGTGCCGGGAGACCCGGCATAAGGGGGTGCGCTCTCCGGATGGCCAATGTTCATGATCGATTCATCCGCGGCTGTCGCGGGCGGACACATCCCTGCCCCGGGTACCCTACCGGTCCGCGACGAGCGACCGTGGGTCGCGAACCCTGCGAGATGCGCCCATACGGTGGAGCCGTGACCGAAGACACAACCGGGGGCCCGCCCCGCGAAGCAGACGAGTGGACGGGGTGGCGCGAGGCCACCGAGCGGGCGCTGTACGGGCCCCGCGGCTTCTTCCGGCGCGAGCGGCCGGCCGCGCACTTCCGTACCTCCGTGCACGCCTCGCCGCTGTTCGCCGGCGCCGTCGCGGAATTGCTGCGGCGTGTCGACGCGGACCTGGGGCACCCGCCGGAGCTCGCGTTCGTCGACATGGGGGCGGGCGCCGGAGAGCTGGTCACGGCGGTCCTGGAGGCCCTGGCGGAGCCGCGGCTGCGGGTCTACGCGGTCGAGAAGGCCCCGCGGCCGCCGGGGCTGGACGAGCGCGTCCTGTGGTGCGCGACACCGCCGCGGGGCGTGCGCGGGCTGCTCTTCGCCAACGAATGGCTGGACAACGTTCCGGTCGACGTCGCGCAGACGGACGCCGACGGCGTCGCCCGCCATGTCCTGGTCCGCGCCCGCGACGGGGCCGAGCGGCTGGGCGCCCCGGTGGGCGGCGCGGACGCCGAATGGCTCGGCCGCTGGTGGCCGCTGGCGGGCGCCGAGGAGGGAACCCGGGCGGAAATCGGCCGGTGGCGGGATGCCGCCTGGGCGGACGCGACGGCCTGTCTCGACGCGGGACGCGCCGTCGCGGTGGACTACGGGCACACGGCGGGCGCCCGGCCCCCGTACGGGACGCTCACGGCCTTCCGCGAGGGCCGCGAGATCTCCCCCGCCGTGCCCGACGGCTCCAGCGACATCACCTCGCACGTGGCCATGGACGCCTGCGCGGCCGCCGGTGCCACCCTGACCACCCAGCGCGACGCCCTGCACGCCCTCGGCGTCACGGGCGTCCGCCCCCCGCTCTCCCTGGCGTCCACCGACCCCGCCGGCTACGTCCGCGCCCTGGCCGGCGCCGGCCAGGCGGCCGAACTCACCGCGCCCACCGGCCTCGGCGCGTTCCTCTGGCTCAGCCTGGCCGTCCCGCCCAACCGGGCCGCACGGGCCGCCGGGACGGGTGGGAAACTAGGCCCATGACGGAGACCACGATCGGGATCGGCGGAGCGGCCGAGGGCACGGACATGGTGCTCAACATCGGCCCGCAGCACCCCTCGACGCACGGCGTGCTGCGGTTGCGGCTGAAGCTGGACGGGGAGCGGATCAGCGAGGCCGAGCCGGTCGTCGGCTACATGCACCGGGGAGCGGAGAAGCTCTTCGAGGCCCGCGACTACCGCCAGATCATCATGCTGGCCAACCGCCACGACTGGCTCTCCGCGTTCTCCAACGAGCTGGGCGTCGTCCTCGCCGTGGAGCGCATGCTCGGCATGGAGGTACCGGAGCGCGCGGTGTGGACCCGCACCCTGCTCGCGGAGCTGAACCGGGTGCTCAACCACCTGATGTTCCTCGGCTCGTACCCGCTGGAGCTGGGCGGGATCACGCCGATCTTCTACGCGTTCCGCGAGCGCGAGGACCTCCAGGCGGTCATGGAGGAGGTCTCCGGCGGCCGCATGCACTACATGTTCAACCGCGTCGGCGGCCTCAAGGAGGACCTGCCGAACGGCTGGTACGGACGCGCGCGCGCCGCCGTGGCGCAGGTGCGCTCCCGCATGGGGACGTTCGACGACCTGGTGCTGGGCAACGAGATCTTCCGCGGCCGCACCCGCGGCGTCGGCGTGCTGCCGGCGCGGGACGTCCACGCGTACGGCGTCAGCGGCCCGATCGCGCGCGCCTCGGGCGTCGACTTCGACCTGCGGCGCGACGAGCCCTACCTGGCCTACGGCGAGCTCCAGGACACCCTGAAGGTCGCGACCCGCTCCGAGGGCGACTGCCTGGCCCGCTTCGAGATGCTGCTGCACCAGACGCACAACGCGCTGGACCTCGCGGACGCCTGCCTGGACCGGCTGACCGAGCTGCCCCCCGGCCCGGTCAACCAGCGGCTGCCGAAGGTGCTCAAGGCCCCGGAGGGCCACACCTACGCCTGGACGGAGAACCCGCTCGGGCTCAACGGGTACTACCTGGTGTCCAAGGGCGAGAAGACGCCGTACCGGCTGAAGCTGCGCTCGGCGTCCTACAACAACATCCAGGCGCTGGCCGTGCTGCTGCCGGGCACCCTGGTCGCCGACATGGTCGCGATCCTCGGCTCGATGTTCTTCGTCGTGGGCGACATCGACAAGTAAGGCAGGTAAGCCAAGTAAGGCCGGACCCGGCGCCGGGGAGGCGCCGGGGACCCGCGGCGACTACGAGGACTGGGCGCGCAGTTCGCTGAGGTCGAACTGCTCGGTCTCGTCGTGCGCGGTGAGGTCGATGACCTCGGCGCCCGCCTCGGCATCGGACTCGGACTCCGATTCGGCGCGGGCGGCAAGCGCCTCGTCCCCGACGGCGTCGTCGAGGTCGTCGAGGTCCGCCTCCACCACGACCACGTCCGCCCCCGGCGGCAGTTCCTGCGGCTGGCCCTTGGCGTTCTTGGCCGTGCCGAAGAAGTCGAACCCGCCCTGGGCCCGGGAGGCCTGCTTGTGCGGCTTGGCGTACGGAAGGACGGCCGCGGCGACGGCGGGCAGCGCCTTGGGCTGCCGCACCGGCAGGGCCGGGTTGCCCGCGGGACGCTCCAGGACGCCCGCGGTGGCCGCCTGATCCGCCGAGGCGGCATGCCGGCCGTGCTGCTCGTCGGCCTCCGCCATGTCGCGGCGGCGGGCCTCCTGGACAGTGGCGACGGCCTGCTGGCGGGCGGCGTTGCGCGACAGGTCCTTGAGCGCCACGGCCGCCCGCAGGTAGACCGTGGGGCCGAGCGCGTCCGCCGGCACCGCCGGCGCGGAGCCGGCGGCCTTGCCGGCCAGGACACGGCCTTCCTCCAGGGCGCGGGCGCGCTCGGACTCGGCGGTGGCGTAGCGGCGCAGCAGATCGGCGTGCTCGGTGCGCAGCCGGGCCAGTTCGGCGCGCTTGCCGCGCAGCTTGTTCTCCAGCTTGCCGCGCAGATCGCGGGAGTCCTCGAGGTCGACCTCCAGCTCCGCGATGCGCTCGTCGGCACGCCACTCGTCGCGCACGCGGGCGGTCTTGAGGTCGGCGACCTGCTTGCCGGCCGAGCGGTCCCAACTGCGCAGCAGGACGGCGCCGGCGGCGGCGGACGCCGCCGCCGCGAAGACCAGGACGCGGAGCAGCACCGGATCACCGATCACCAGCGCGGCGAGCGCGAGGACCGCGGCGGAAGCCGCGACCGTCACGGGCGGCAGCAGCCTGTGCAGCGGTTGGGAATGGCGGTGGCGTCCACGTGGCATGTCAGGAATTTAGCGTGCCCGTGAGTCGCATGGGGCTCCGCCATCCGATTTCTCACTGAACATACAACGATGAATACGGAGGGCGTCCACGCCGATACGATCCGTTGCCCGAATGTCGCCCAAGGATGAATTCCGATCTTGCTCAGCGCCGCGGCAGGCCTTGGCAGTTGGGCTATTTCCGCGGGCCCCCGGCCGGCCTGCGGGCCCCGCCACCCGCCCACGCTCCGAGGAATTCGACGGGGGCAGACTCACGATTGCCGGCCGTACTGATCGACGCGCCATAAACGGCGCCCCGGCGCCCGGCCCGGGGAGATCGCTGGCGGGTGGGCGATGGGCGCGTGACAATCGGCGGGAGGGCCGCCGGACGGCGTCCCGACGGGGAGCTGTGACATGAGCACACCGCGGGATTTGCTGATCACCGCCTCGGAGCCGGCGTCCGGCCGCTCCGTCGAGCAGGGCGATCTGTCGCTCGCGCTCGCCGGGGCCGAGGCGGTCGATCTCCTGGCCGCCGGAGCCGTGACGCTGGCCGGCGACCGCCTGGTGCCCGGCGAACGGTCCGCCCTGGCGGATCCGCTGCTGGACCGTGCCGCGGCCGCGCTGAACCGCCAGGCGCCGTACGAGACGGTCGCCGACTGGCTGTGGCGCCGGGGCCGGGACCTGGCCCCGGCCTACCTGACCGCGCTGGAGGCGGACGGCGAGCTGGTGCAGAAGCTGCACCGCCGCTGGATGGTCGTGCGGACGACCTCGATCGTGCCCGCCGACACCGCGGCGCGTCGTCGGGCGTCGGCGCGCTGGGCGGCGGAGGAGCCCGTCCTGGCCGCCCTCGGGGCGACCGTGGGGCTCCGTGACGGCGCACCGCCGGTCGGCGACCCGGCGGCGGCGACCGTGCTCGCCGCCGTCGACGACGCCGTGGGGGAACTCACGGCCGAGCGCCGGCGCCGCGCGAGGCGGCAGCAGGACGCGCGCGCCGAGAACGTCCGGCGCGGCTACTGACCCCGCGCGCTACGCGCGGTCCCCCATGACCCCGTTGCGGTGGTCGTCCTCGTCCTCGGGAAGCCGGCAGACCCGCTCCAGGAAGATCGCGGCGGCGCACACCGCGACGCCCGCGATCACCGCCGCGCCGCCGTAGATCGCCTGGTCGCGGCGGGGCTGGTTGTCGAGCTCGTACATGATCAGGAAGACGACCGCACCGCCGTACATGCCCGCGACCAGGGCGGCGACCAGGGCGCTCGCCTGGCCGAAGACAACCGCGCGGGCGGCCAGCAGCGGGTCGACGCCCTTGGCGCCGGGGCGCCGCTCGCGCTGGGCGCGCAGCCGGGACCGCAGGGACAGCGCGGTGGCGGCCAGCACGACCGCGATCAGCGCCAGCACGATGGGGGCGGCCACGGGCACGCCGGGCAGCGTGCCCAGCGAGTCCCAGAGCTTGGCGCCGGCCCAGGAGAGGACCCCGGCCACGACGAAGAGACCGACCAGGGTCCTGATACGCAGCGCCTTCACCGGGTACTCGCTCCCCACATCGACGGACACAACGACGAAGTCGTCAACGATTACTCGGGCAGTCTGAGTTCCACGTCGCCACGCGACCAGACCGCCTCCCGGCCCACACCGGCCAGCAGCCCCTCCACCGGGCCCGCGCCCGGCAGTTCCGCCGCGGGATCGATGTCGTGCCACGGCGCGAGCACGAACGCCCGCTGATGCGCCCGCGGGTGCGGCAGCGTGAGCTCCGGGTCGTCGGAGACCACGCCCTGGTAGGCGACGATGTCGACGTCGATGGTCCGGGGCCCCCAGCGCTCGGTACGGGTCCGGGCGAAGGCGTCCTCGATGGCCCGGCCGCGCTCCAGCAGCGAGGAGGGCGGCAGGGTGGTCTTGATCAGGACCACGGCGTTGAAGTAGTTCGGCTGGGAGCCCGGCTCGACGCCCCAGGGCTCGGTCTCGTACACCGGCGAGACCTTCTTCACGCGGACGCCCGGAGTGTCCTCCAGCGCGTCCACGGCGCCCTGGAGGGTGTCCAGGCGGTTGCCGAGATTGCTCCCCAGGGAGATCACGGCGTACTTGGGGTTCTGCAGCGTGGAGTCCGCCGCGTCGACCTGCGCGACCACGGAGGCCGGGACGGGCTGCACGGTGGGGTCGTAGCTCACGGGCGCCTCCGGATGATCGATACGGTCACGTCGTCAAAGGGAACGGTGATCGGGGCCTGCGGCTTGTGCACGGTCACCTCCACCTCCTCCACCAGCTCGTGCTTGAGGCACTGGTCGGCGATCCGCTGGGCGAGGGTCTCGATGAGGTCCACCGGCTCGCCCCGCACGACGGCCGCGACCTCCTCGGCGACGATCCCGTAGTGCACGGTCCTGGTCAGGTCGTCCGTCGCCGCGGCGGGCGCGGTGTCCAGTCCGAGGACGAGGTCCACGACGAAGTCCTGGCCCTCGCGGCGCTCGTGCTCGAACACGCCGTGGTGGCCACGGGCTCTCAGGCCACGCAGCGCGACTCGGTCCACGATGCACTCCCGCTGGTCGTCGAACGGATGGGCGAAATGTACGAGGGGGCAGGACGTAACAGTACGCCCTTGTTCGAATCTATCCACGGCCACCGACAGCCCCCTGGTACCGGGGCGGCCGGGGGGCCCGGACGACCCGCGCTTACCCCGGAGCGGAGGCGTGTACTCCGTCCTCTTCTCGTTCTTGCCACGAACGGGTGGTCCGCGGGCTTCAGGCCGCGCCCTCCCCGGCGTCGTCCTCGTCACCGTTCCCGCCGTTCTCGTCGTCCTCACCGGCGCCGGCCATGACCGGGGAGCCGTGGTGCACCCACAGCCGCCAGCCCTCCGGTGTGCGCCGGAACACATTCGTGGCCACCACCAGACCGCCCACCAGCGAGCCCATCTCGCCCTCCTCCTCGGCGGGACCGCCGGTGAGGATGTTCTCGGTGCACGTCACGAGCGCCGTGTCGCCCTCGACCGCGACCTCCACGTCCGTGAGGAAGAACTGGATGTAGTCGGTGTTCGCCATGATCAGCGCGTACGAGCGCATCACCTCGCGGCGGCCGCGCAGCACCGGCCACCCCGGGTGCACCACCGACACCGTCTCCGCCAGCGGTCCGGTCAGCACCAGTTCCTCCAGCGCGTCCAGGTCCGAGCGCTCCACGGCGTCGTAGAACGCCTGGTTCGCCTGCTCGACCTGCGCCGCCTCCGCCGTACGCGGCGTCACCGCGACAGCTCCCGAGTCACCGGTACGGACGGCTGCCGCCCCTGAACCCACTGCCGCCGCTCGTTCATCGCGCCCCTTCGATCGCCCGCGCCACGCGGACCGCGTCCGCACTGTCGTGCACCTCGTGCACCCGCACCGCCCACGCTCCCCGGCTCGCGGCGATCGCGGTCACCGCCGCCGTCGCCGCGTCCCGCTCGCGGGCCGGCGGCGGATCGCCGCCCTCGCCGGCCAGGACCCGGCCGAGGAACCGCTTGCGCGAGGCCGCGATCAGCAGCGGGCGGCCGAGCGTCCGCAGGTCCTCCATGTGCGCGATCAGCGCGAGGTCGTGCTCGGCGTCCTTGGCGAAGCCCAGGCCCGGATCGACGACGATCCGCTCCGGGTCGATGCCGCCGGCCACCGCGGCGTCGAAGCTGCGCCGCAGCTCCCCGGTGACCTCCCCGACCACGTCCGCGTACACCGCGCGGTTGTTCATGTCGATGCTCCGGCCACGCCAGTGCATCACGACGAACGGGCTGCCCGACGCCGCCACGACCGGGATCATCGCCGGATCGGCGAGGCCGCCGCTGACGTCGTTGACCAGGGCCGCACCCGCCTCGACCGCCTTCTCCGCGACCACGGCCCGCATCGTGTCGACGCTCACCACGACCCCGGCCGCGGCGAGTTCCCTGACCACCGGGATCACCCGGCGCAGCTCCTCCGCCTCGTCCACGCGCGCGGCCCCCGGGCGGGTCGACTCACCGCCGACGTCCACCAGGTCGGCGCCCGCCGCCACCAGGTCCAGCCCGTGCTTCACGGCCAGTTCCGAGTCGAACCACTCACCGCCGTCGGAGAACGAGTCCGGCGTGACGTTCACCACGCCCATGACCGCGCACCGGTCCCAGGACGGCAATCCGGCCACGTGGCCGCGCATCGTACCCATGGGGTCAGCCTATGCGGCAGGCCGGACAGCGGTCACCGAAGCCGCCGGGAGGCCCAGGCGGGGAGGGCGAGGGTGACGAACCCCTCGGCCTGCATCGCGGCCAGGCCGATCCGGGGGAGGTCCTTCGACGCGCGGAAGACCAGGAAGCGCGGCACCCACTCGGGCTGGAACTTGGCGTTGAACTTGTACAGCGACTCGATCTGGAACCAGCGCGACAGGAAGACCAGCAGTCCGCGCCAGGTGCGCAGCACCGGCCCGGCGCCCAGCCGCTCGCCGCGCGCCAGCGCAGAGCGGAACATCGCGAAGTTCAGCGAGACCCGCTTCACCCCGAGTTCCGGGGCCCGTTGCAGGGCCGCGACGATCAGCAGCTCGTTCAGACCGGGGTCGGCGGCACGGTCGCGCCGCATGAGGTCCAGGGACATCCCGTCGGTCCCCCAGGGCACGAAGTGCAGCACCGCCCGCAGTTCGCCGTCCGCGTCGTGAGCCGTCGCCACCACGCACTCCGCGTCGGACGGGTCGCCGAGCCGGCCCAGCGCCATCGAGAAACCGCGCTCGGTCTCCGTGCCCCGCCACGCGTCGGCCGCACGGCGGATCGCCTCGCGTTCGTCCTCGTCCACCTCGCCCACCCGGCGCACCTGGCACGCGTAGCCGGCCCGCTCGATCCGCTTGACCATCTGCCGCACATTGCGCATGGCCCGCCCGGAGAGCGAGAACGCCGCCGTCTCCACGATGGCCTCGTCGCCCAGTTCCAGCGCGTCCAGCCCGGTCTCCCGGGTCCACACCTCACCGCCGGTCTCGCTGCACCCCATCACCGCCGGGATCCACGCGTGCGCGCGGGCCTCCGCCATGAACCGCTGTATCGCCCCCGGCCAGGCCTCCACGTCGCCGATCGGATCGCCGCTGGCGAGCATCACCCCGGACACGACGCGGTAGCAGACCGCCGCCTTGCCGCTCGGGGAGAACACCACGCTCTTGTCCCGGCGCAGCGCGAAGTGCCCGAGCGAGTCCCGGGCGCCGTGCCGGGTCAGCAGGCAGCGCAGGCGCTCCTCGTCCTCCGCGGTCAGTTCGGCGACCGGATGGGCGGGACGCAGCGCCAGGTACGCGGTGGTCGCGGCGGTCAGGAAGCCGAGCCCGCCCAGCGAGTACGCGACGACATCCGCCACCTGGTCGGTGGCGTAGGTGACCGGCCCGTCGAAGCCGAGCAGCCCGTACAGCACCTCGGTGAACCGCTGCGCCGCCGTCGGATCGCCCATCTCCGCCGCCGGGTGCGCGCTGACGATGAGCAGCCCCAGCAGCACGCTGAGCCCGCTCAGCCCCGCGAACGCCGCCACCGCCCGCCATCGCGTGCGTGGATCGCCGAGCGCCGAGAACTCCGCCCGGTACCGGATCAGGAGGGCCAGCAGGACTGCCGACAGGACCGCCCCGCCCAGGGAGTGACGGTGCAGCACCTGCGCCACCCCGCCGATCGGCAGCAGCACCACCGTGGCCCGCCAGGCGCGCTTCTTCCCCCGCTTGAGGGCGTGCGCCAGCATCAGCATGAGGATGCCCGTCACCACGGCCGCCGCCGCGGCCACCGATGTGACGGTCCCGGGGAACACCCCCGCCAGCACATGCATCCGGCTGTGCCGGAACCGGGGGAAGATCCCGGCCGCCAGGTCCATCAGCCCGACCAGCGCGCACGCCGTCCCCACCGCCCGAGGTGACGCCGCGGCGGGCAGCACCGCGGGAAGCCTCCGCTCGGCTCCCCGGGAAACCCGTACGCCGGGATCTTCCTCTGCGACGACAGACATGGCCCCACCAAGCTCCAGCGATGCGGAAAAGTCCCGTACGTCCCACTCTCGTACGGAGTAGTGCGCCCTGTAGGACGTGTACTCCCGCCCGCGGGTTCCGTCGGTGGCACAACCGTGCCCTCCGGATGTCGTGCCCTGTCCGGAGGGACCCTCGCCGGATGCCGCCGGCGATCAGTTCATCGCGACATGATCATGCTCATGGCCTCGGCGCGCGTGGCGGGGTCGCGCAGCTGCCCGCGCACCGCCGAGGTGAGGGTCTTGGCACCGGGCTTGCGGACCCCCCGCATCGTCATGCACATGTGCTCGCACTCGATGACCACGATCACACCGCGCGGTTCGAGTATCCGCATCAGCGACTCGGCGATCTGCGTGGTCAGCCGCTCCTGCACCTGCGGACGGCGGGCGAAGACGTCCACCAGCCGCGCCAGTTTCGACAGCCCGGTGATCTTGCCGTCCACCGACGGGATGTAGCCGACGTGCGCGACCCCCACGAACGGGACCAGGTGGTGTTCGCAGCTGGAGAGCACCTCGATGTCCTTGACCAGGACCATCTCGTCGTGCCCGAGGTCGAAGGTCGTCGTCAGGACGTCCTCCGGCTCCTGGTAGAGCCCGGCGAAGATCTCCCGGTACGACCGGGCCACCCGCGCCGGGGTCTCGCGCAGGCCCTCGCGGTCGGGGTTCTCGCCCACGGCGATGAGGAGTTCGCGGATCGCGTTCTCGGCACGCTTCTCGTCGAACTCGCCGATGGGGCCGAGATCGCCCTCAAGGGTCACCGGGTCGGTCATGTGTGCCTCGTTCCTCGTTCGCCGTACCACGCGAAAAGCCGCGCCCCCCAGGATAGGAACCTGGGGGGCGCGGCGGACATTCCGTTGAGCGTGAGCGATCCCACGCCGGGGGCCTCAGCCCTCGGTGCCGGGTTCCTCCGGGAGCTCGGCGGTCTCGGCGGACTTGCTCAGCGAGCCGGCCGCGGTGGCCGTGCCGTTGGCCGACGGCTGGGTGCCGTTGGTCAGGGCGAGCTCCTTGGGCGAGAGCACCGGCGGGCGGGTCGACGGCGTGCGCCGCGAGGAGCCCGTCCAGGCCGGCCGCGGCGGGCGCTTGACGATCTGCTTGAAGACCTCGGCGATCTCCTCCTTGTTCAGCGTCTCCTTCTCCAGGAGGGCCAGAACGAGGTTGTCGAGGACGTCGCGGTTCTCGACCAGGATCTCCCACGCCTCGTTGTGCGCGGTCTCGATGAGCTTCTTGACCTCTTCGTCGACCAGCCCGGCGACCTCTTCCGAGTAGTCGCGCTGGTGGGACATCTCCCGGCCGAGGAACGGCTCGCCGTCACTCGTCCCGAACTTGATCGCGCCGAGCCGCTCGGTCATGCCGTACTGGGTGACCATCGCGCGGGCCGTTGCGGTGGCCTTCTCGATGTCGTCCGCGGCACCGGTGGTCGGGTCGTGGAAGACGAGCTCCTCCGCCGCGCGGCCGCCCATGGTCATGGCGAGCCGGTCGAGCATCTCGTTGCGGGTGGTGGAGTACTTGTCCTCGTCCGGCAGCACCATGGTGTAACCCAGGGCACGGCCGCGCGACAGGATCGTGATCTTGTGGACCGGGTCGCTGTTCGGAGAAGCCGCCGCGACCAGGGCGTGTCCGCCCTCGTGGTACGCGGTGATCTTCTTCTCCTTCTCGGACATGATCCGGGTGCGCTTCTGCGGGCCGGCCACGACGCGGTCGATGGCCTCGTCCAGCATCGAGTTGTCGACCAGCTTCTTGTCGCTGCGCGCGGTGAGCAGCGCCGCCTCGTTGAGGACGTTGGCGAGGTCCGCACCGGTGAAGCCGGGGGTACGGCGGGCGACGGCCTTGAGGTCGACGTCCGGCGCGACCGGCTTGCCCTTCTGGTGCACCTGGAGGATCTCCAGGCGGCCCTGCAGGTCCGGACGGTCGACGGCGATCTGCCGGTCGAAACGGCCGGGACGCAGCAGCGCCGGGTCCAGGATGTCGGGCCGGTTGGTGGCGGCGATCAGGATGACGCCGCCCTTCACGTCGAAGCCGTCCATCTCGACCAGCAGCTGGTTCAGCGTCTGCTCGCGCTCGTCGTGACCGCCGCCGAGGCCCGCGCCGCGGTGCCGGCCGACGGCGTCGATCTCGTCGACGAAGACGATGGCCGGGGCGTTCGCCTTGGCCTGCTCGAACAGGTCGCGGACCCGGGAGGCACCGACACCGACGAACATCTCGACGAAGTCGGAACCGGAGATCGAGTAGAACGGCACGCCCGCCTCGCCCGCGACGGCACGCGCGAGCAGCGTCTTGCCGGTACCGGGCGGGCCGTAGAGCAGCACACCCTTGGGAATCTTGGCGCCCACGGCCTGGAACTTGGCCGGCTCCTGGAGGAACTCCTTGATCTCCTGGAGCTCCTCGACCGCCTCGTCCGCGCCCGCGACGTCGGAGAAGGTGGTCTTCGGGGTGTCCTTGGTGATCAGCTTGGCCTTGGACTTCCCGAAGTTCATGACCCGGGAGCCGCCGCCCTGCATCGAGTTCATCAGGAACAGGAACACGACGACGATCAGCACGAAGGGCAGCAGCGAGAGCAGGATGCCGACAAAGGCGTTCTGCTTCGAGGGAGCGACGGTGTAGCCCTGCGGGAGGTCACCGTTCTCCGACTTCGTCTGCAGCGTCTTCGCGATGGCGACGCCCTGGTCGCCGATGTAGCTCGCCTTGATCTTCGAGGAGCCGAGGTCCTTGCCGTTGACCTTGGCGCCGTCCTTGAGCTGGACCTTGATGGTGCTCTCGTCACCTGTGGTCAGCTCTGCCGACTTGGCCTGATTGGTGTCGATCGCCGCGATGACCTGGCCGGTGTCCACCGTCTTGTAGCCGCCGGACGAGCCGACGACCTGCATCAATACGACCACGGCGAGGACAGCCAGCACGATCCACATGACTGGCCCACGGAAATAGCGCTTAACGTCCATCCATGCGGGGCGATCACGCCCCGTCCCTCCTGCCACAGTGAGGCACAGCGGCCGGAGAGCCGCCGGTGCATCCGGTGTATGAACCGACCTTCGGACGGTACCCCAGCATTGTCACCCGAAGTCGCCGGAGACCGTTAACAAACAGCGTTACCACCCTCCAACGCCGCGGAGGGCGTGAGGGTTCCCGCAGGCCTCAGCCGCCGTACACGTGCGGCGCAAGAGTGCCGATGAACGGCAGGTTCCGGTACTTCTCCGCGAAGTCGAGGCCATAGCCGACCACGAACTCGTTCGGGATGTCGAATCCGACGTACTTGACGTCGATCTTGACCTTGGCGGCGTCGGGCTTCCGCAGCAGCGTGCAGACCTCGAGCGAGGCCGGACGGCGCGAGCCGAGGTTGCTGATCAGCCAGGACAGGGTCAGGCCGGAGTCGATGATGTCCTCGACGATCAGGACGTCACGGCCGGCGATGTCGGTGTCCAGGTCCTTGAGGATGCGCACCACGCCGGAGGACTTCGTCCCCGCGCCGTACGAGGACACGGCCATCCAGTCCATCGTGACGTGTGAGGACAGGGTGCGGGCGAGATCCGCCATGACCATCACCGCGCCCTTGAGGACGCCGACGATGAGCAGATCCTTGCCTTCGTAGTCCCGGTCGATCTTCGCCGCAAGCTCGGTCAGCTTGGCGTCGATCTCTTGCTTGGAGATGAGCACCTTCTCGAGGTCGGTGCCCATGTCGTTCTCGTTCACCCGTACAACTTCCGGCTCGGTCTACAAGGCCTGGAAGAACAGTCTGCCATTGCGCCGTCCGACGGCGACTCCGCCCGGCAGGTTGAGCGGCTTCTGGCCGCGCCAGGCGGTGAGCAGGCGGTCGGTCTCCTCGATGTGGCGGGCGAAGAGCGAACCGGCCGGGGAACCGGCGGCGACGGCCGCGCGGCGGAGCACCCGGCGGCGCACGGCCGGGGGGAGCACGAGCAGGCGGGAGATCTCCAGCCCGCCCTCGGCCGCGGCGGCGGACCGTTCCGCCTCGGCGGCCCACTGGTCGAGGGCGTCCGCGTCGTCGCGGGAGAGCTGGGCGGTACGGGCCAGCGCCTCGACCACGCCCTTGCCGAGGGACTTCTCCAGCACGGGCAGGGCCTCGTGGCGGACGCGGGAGCGGGTGTAGGCCGGGTCGTGGTTGTGGGGGTCCTCCCACACGTCGATGCCCTGCGCCAGGCAGGCCTTGCGGACCGTGTCCCGGTCCAGCAGCAGGAACGGCCGGCGGTAGCGGCCGTTGACCGACGGCATGCCGGACAGCGACCGGATGCCCGAGCCGCGGGCCAGTCCCAGCAGCACGGTCTCGGCCTGGTCGTCGCGGGTGTGACCGAGCAGCACGGCGGCCGCGCCGGCGCGCTCCGCGGCGGCGTCGAGGGCCGCGTAGCGCGCGTCGCGGGCCGCGGCCTCGGGGCCGCCCTGGCGGCCCACGGTCACGGCGACCGCGTCCACGGGGTCGAGGCCCAGGCCGCGCAGGCGTGCGGCCACGTCCACGGCGCGGACGTCCGAGCCGTCCTGGAGGCCGTGGTCGACGGTCACACCGCCGGCGCGCACGCCGAGCTTGGGGGCCTCGAAGGCGAGCGCGGTGGCGAGTGCCATGGAATCGGCGCCGCCGCTGCAGGCGGCGAGCACCAGCGGGCTGCCGCCCGCGTGGTCGGTCAGGACGTCCTGGAGTACGCGGCGGACCGCGAGGCGTATCGCCGCGACCGCGGGGTGGGGACCCATGTCCGGTTTCCCTCCTGAAGAGCACTGGCGGAGCAGTGGAGGCAGTGGAGACGGTGGAGTGACGCAGGGTAGCTAGATGGTGACAGACAGCGTGCAATACCCGAGCATTGCACGCTTACGCTGCGCCGACGGTCCCTCGGACGGGTGAAAGGGCTGGCGAAAAGACGGGCAAAGGGCGGCTGGAACAACGGATGGGGCCGGGGTGAGGTAACGGGTGAAAACGCCCTTCGCGTGAGTCAGGTCTCCTCAGGTCTCCGTCTTGCGGTGCACCCGCGCCACCCAGTCCGCCGGCTTGGCGATCTCCAGCTTGGTCGGCAGCGTGTTGGGCGACGTCCAGATCCGGTTGAAGCCGTCCATGCCCGCCTGGTCGACCACGGCCCGCACGAAGCGCTCGCCGTCCCGGTACTGACGCAGCTTGGCGTCCAGCCCCAGCAGCTTGCGCAGCGCCTGGTCCAGCCGCCCCGCGCCGCTCTGCCGGCGGAGCTGGAACTTCTCGCGGATCTCGGCCACCGACGGCACCACGTCCGGGCCGACGCCGTCCATGACGTAGTCGGCGTGCCCCTCCAGCAGCGACATCACCGCGGTCAGCCGGCCCAGGATCTCCCGCTGGTTCGGGGTCTGCACGAGGTCGATCAGGCTGCGGCCGTCCTCGGGCGCGGCGTCGATCGCCTCCTCCTCGGCCTCGGGGCGGCCGCCGGAGAAGGACTGGAACGCCTCGCGCAGCCGCTCGATCAGCGTCGTGGGGTCGATCTCGGTCTCGCCCAGGAAGGCCTGGACCTCCTGCTCGATGTGGTCGCGCAGCCACGGGACGGCCGTGAACTGCGTGCGGTGGGTCTCCTCGTGGAGGCACACCCAGAGCCTGAAGTCGTGTGGGTCCACGTCGAGTTCGCGTTCCACGTGGACGATGTTGGGGGCCACCAGCAGCAGTCGGCCGGTCCGCGGCTCGCCCGGTCCCGGCACCGCGGGTCCCGCGGGCATGTCGCGCGACGCCGGGGCGAACGTCTCGTACTGGCCGAGAACGCGCGAGGCCAGGAAGCTCAGCAGCATCCCGACCTCGACCCCGGTGACCTTGCCGCCGACGGTGCCGAGCACGGCGCCGCCGGGGCCACCCGGCTTGCGGGCCTGCATCTTGTCCAGCAGCGGCTTCAGCACCTCGCGGAAGCCGGCCACGTTCGCCTTGATCCATCCAGGGCGGTCCACGATCAGGACGGGCGTCCCGGCGTCCGTGGGCTCGTCGTCCCCGAACATCCGCGTGAACGCCCGTACGTGGGCCTCCGACTCCTTCGCGTGCCGCCGCAGCTCCGCGACCACCGCACGTGCCTCGTCGCGGCTGACCTCGGGTCCGGGCCGCACGAAGCGGGTCGCGGTCGCGACCGCGAGATTCCAGTCGACCATCTCCGCACCACCGATGCTCGTCATTCCTTCACGGTACGTGCTGTCCCCCGCGCCCGGGAGCGTTCGCGGGGTGTCGGGTCAGCCGTGGCAACCGCACCGGGCCACCGCGGAGGCGAGCCGGTCCAGGGCGCGCATGGCGGACGCGGGGTTGGTGGTGCCGTTGCTGAGGAAGGCGAAGGCGACGAGCCGGCCGTCGGCGTTCACGACGGTGCCGGCCAGCGCGTTGACCCCGGTGAGGGTGCCGGTCTTGGCGCGGATGACACCCATGGCGCCGTCGGCGTCGCCCGCGGTGAAGCGTTCCTGCAGCGAGCCGGTGAAGTGGGCGACCGGCAGGCCCGTCAGCGTTGGCCGCAGTTCGGGGTACTCGGGGTCGCCGGCCAGCACCAGGATCCGGGTGAGCTGGTCGGCGGTGAGCCGGTCGGCCCGGTTGAGACCGCTGCCGTCGTTGAAGCGGGCGCCCTTGAGCGGGACCCCCAGCTCGCGCAGGGCGGAGGAGATGCCCTTGGCCCCGCCGCTGAAGGAGCCGGGCAGGCCGGCGGCGAGGGCGGTGTGCCGGGCCAGGGCCTCGGCGATGTCGTTGTCGCTGTTGGTGAGCATCCGCTCGACCAGGTCGGTCAGGGGCGCCGAGCGCACCACCGCGAGCCGGTCGGCGGCGTGCCCCGTGGGGGCGGAGCGCCGGTCCACCGCGCCGGTGACCTTCACGCCCCGGTCGCGGAGCATGCCCGCGAAGGTGGTCGCCGCCGTGGCCGCGGGGTCCCAGACACGGGCCGCGGGGCCCTTCCAGCTCTTGCCGTCGCTGCGGCCCTCGTCCGCCATGAGGGCGGCGACCGGGGCGATGTTGTCGTTGTGCCCGATGGGGTGGACGGCGGGCCCGCTGTAGAGCGACGTGTCGTACGACAGCCGCACGGTGCGCGTGCCGCGGGCCTTGAGGGCGCGGGCTGTGCCGTCGGCGAGGGCGCGCAGCGAGGCCGCCGCGTAGCCGCCCCCGGCGGACTTGCGGGCGGTGAGGGTGGGATCGCCGCCGCCGACCAGGACGACGCGGTCGTCGCCGTCGGCGACGACGCCGGTGGTGAGCCGGTGGTCGGGTCCCAGCAGCGACAGCGCGGCGACCGCCGTGGCGATCTTCGTCGTGGAGGCGGGCACGGCCGCGGTGCCGGCCCGTTGACCCCAGACGGGCTCGCCGGTGGCCGCGTCGACGACCGCCCCGGTGGTCAGCGGGCCGAGCGCCCGGTCCTTGAGCAGCGGGGCGAGCCGGCCGGCGAGGCCGCCGGGGCCCGGCGGGGCGGCCCCCTGCGTGCCGACGGCGGCGGCGAGCACCTGGGGCGCCGGCACGGGCGCGGAGGCCCCCTTGCGGCCCCCCGCGGGCCTCCTGGGCGGCTGCCTGGTCCCGGCCGCCTCCCCGGGCTTTTCCTCCCGGGAGGCGGCCCTCACCCGTTCAGCCGTACGCTGGCCTGACTCCCACGGTCCCGCGAGGGCCACCGCTGTCAGTGCCACGGCAAGACCGGCGGCGGTCGACCCCGCCACCACCTGCCAGTTCTTGGAGACGGGCACCCCGGACCAGCCCCTTTCGCGACCACACACAAGCGTGGGAGACACTTAATCACCAGAAGTATGTGCTGATCATGGAGGACAGGCTGTGCTCGAGTTCGACGTCACGATCGAGATCCCGAAGGGTTCCCGGAACAAGTACGAAGTGGACCACGAGACCGGTCGTATCCGCCTGGACAGGCACCTGTTCACCTCGACGGTCTACCCGGCGGACTACGGCTTCGTGGAGAACACCCTCGGCGAGGACGGCGACCCGTTGGACGCCCTGGTCCTGCTGGACGAGCCGACGTTCCCCGGCGTCCTCGTGCGCTGCCGCGCGATCGGCATGTTCCGCATGACGGACGAGGCCGGCGGCGACGACAAGCTGCTGTGCGTGCCGGCGTCCGACCCGCGCGTGGAGCACCTGCGCGACATCCACCACGTCTCCGAGTTCGACCGCCTGGAGATCCAGCACTTCTTCGAGGTCTACAAGGACCTGGAGCCCGGCAAGTCCGTCGAGGGCGCCAACTGGGTCGGCCGCGCCGAGGCGGAGGCCGAGATCGAGGCGTCCTACAAGCGCCTGAAGGAGCACGGCGGCCACTGACGCCGTGCCCACACGCGAGGGCGGCGCGCTCCCTGCCGGAGCGCGCCGCCCTCGCGCGTGCTCAGGGCTGCCGCCGCGGACCGTCCTCGCCCTCGCCGCAGGCCGCCAGCAGTTCGGCCAGGGAGCCGTGCAGCGCGGCGGCCAGCGCGTCCGCGTCGGGCACGGCGCCGGCGTCCGCGAAGAGCCCGATGTGGACCCGGCCGCGGTAGGTCGAGATGGCCACGGCCAGCGACTGGCCGCGGGCGAGCGGGGCGATCGGATGGAGTTCGGTCATCCGGCAGCCGTCGAGCGTCAGGGGCACGTCGAGCATCGGCACGTTGGTGACCAGCACGTCGAACAGCAGACGCGCGGAGGCGGCCAGCAGCGGCGCCGCGAAACGGTGCGCGAGCGGCGGCACGCTGTCGGCGAGCAGCGCCACCGCCCCGGGGCCGGTGTCGGGCCCGGCGGCCTTGTTGCGGTCCATGCCCTCGCGCACGCCGCGCAGCCGGGCCAGCGGGTCGGCCTCGCCGACCGGCAGCCGCAGCAGATAGCCGGAGATGCGGTTGCCCCGGCCGCCGCGTACGCCCTTGCGGCGGCGGCGCGCCACGGGGATCAGCGCCCGCGGGCCCGGGCCGTCCGGGTCGTCGCCGCGCGACTCCATCCAGCGCCGCAGGGCGCCGGAGACGACGGCCATGACCACGTCGTTGACGGTGCCGCCGCTGGTCTTGCGGATGCGGTGCATGTCGTCCACGTCGAGCGAGGCGCTGGCGAACCGCCGCGGCGCGCCGCCGTGCCGCGGCACGGCGCCGAGGGCGGCCGGGCCGCCGGGGTCGAGCGAGGCGCGCAGCACCGCCGAGCCGATGCCCAGTGCCCGGCCCGCCTCGCGCACCCGGGACGGCAGGGAGGCGACCATCTGCCGCGGGTCGGGAAGCCCTGACAGACCGGGCAGCGCGGGAAGGCTGGGCAGAGCGGGCAGGGCGGGCAGGTGGAGGCCGGCCGGCTGCCGGGGCGCGGGCGGCGCGGGCGAGGGGGTCTGGGCCGCCTCACCGCGGGGCGAGGGCGGTGCAGCGGCCGCCGGGCGCACGCCCTGGTCGAGCAGGACCGCCCCGAACTCCACCGCGCGCAGGCCGTCGGCCAGCGCGTGGTGCAGTTTGACGAGCACGGAGACGGGCGCGTCGGGGGCGCCCTCGATGACGTACACCTCCCACGGCGGGTGCTCGCGGTCCATCGGACGGGACATCAGTTCGGCGACGGCCGCGGAGGTGTCGGTGCGCCGGACGGCGTGCACATGCCGCCGGGCGTCGAAGTGCTCGTCAGGGGCCCAGGCGGCGCCGCCGACGCCGTACCAGACGTCGCGCACGCGCTGGCGCATGCGCGGGGCGTTCTCGGCGCGCGCGGTGATCAGGGCCGCCAGGCCCTCGGCGTCGACCAGGTGCTCCGGGTCGCGCTCGAAGACGGCGACGGCTCCCAGGTACATGGGATGGCCCGGCGAGTCGAGATTCCAGAAGGCGAGATCCAGCGGGCTCAACAGCTCGTCAGCCAAGGCTCCTCGCCTCCGAAAGTTCGGTTTTGCCCCGGATCGGACACCATCGTACGCAGTGAAACGCCCAGGAATGATTACAGTCAACTACGACCACGATACGGACAGTTAACATCAGATTTCCCGACGCATCATCAGGAACGGCCGTCCGGGGGGCCGCAGAGCTCAGAATCCGCGCGTGCGCTTCGCCGCCGCGCGGCGTCGTGCCTGGTCAGCACCGCCGGGCAGCCTCAGGAAGAGCCGCGCGACCTCGCCGCCGAGGTTCACTCCGATGGCCACCGCGAGCGCCAGCGCGGCGGCCTTGGTGAGGGAGGCGAAGCCCTGGTCCAAATGGCCCCGGGTGAGTCCGAGGAGTCCGTAGTACGTCGCGGAGCCGGGCAGCAGCGGCCCGATCGCGGCCGTCACGTACGGCAGCGCGGAGGCGAAGCGGTAGCGGGCGAGCATCTGCCCGAACAGGCCCACCAGCCCCGCGGCGACGGCGGTCGCGGCCACCGGCGACATGCCGATGCCGATGGACTCCTGGTGCAGCGCCGCGTACACCGTCCAGGCGACGCCGCCGTTGAGCGCGGCGATCGCGAGCACGCCGCGCTCGCACTGCAGCAGCACCGCGAAGGCCAGGCTCAGCACCATCGCCGCCACCAGTTGCAGCGGCGGGTTCTCGTACACGCGCAGGGCCTGGTCCGGGTCCAGCTCGGCGCCCAGGCTGACCCCGGCGTACAGGATCAGGGTGACGCCGATGACGATGCCGGTGAAGAGGTACATCACCTCAAGCAGCCGGGCCGAGGCGGTGATGTAGAAGCCGGTCAGGCCGTCCTGCACGGCCGCCACCAGGGCCCGCCCCGGGATCAGCGCGAACAGGCCACCGGTGATGACGGAGGACGCCTGGAGCGAGCTCGTGCCGGGCAGCACATGGCCGAAGCGGGCGATGAGCACGCCCAGCGCGGCAGCCGGCATGGCGGCGGCGACGAACTGGTAGAACTCCGGCAGCCCGCGTCCCGCGCACAGCCAGGCCAGCCGGTCGCCCATCATGGCCCCGAGCGCGGCGACCGCGAAGACCACCGGGCCGCCGCCGCCCACCAGGAGGCTCGCCGCGCCCGCGAGCATCCCGGCGGCGGCCGTCAGCAGCCAGCCGGAGTAGGGGTGGCGGTTGCGGCGGATCAGCGCGAGGCGGCGGTAGGCGTCCTCAAGAGTGAGGTCGGCGGCGGTGATGTCGTTGATCAGCCGGAAGACGGCCGCGAGGCGCGTGTAGTCGGTGGCCCGGCGGCGCACCGTGCGGTTCGCGGTGGCGGGCGGGTCCACCAGCGAGGGCTGGTAGGAGATGCTCAGCAGGGTGAAGGTCACGGTCGGCTCGACCCGGCCGAGACCGTACGCGTGGGCCACGCCCAGCATCGCGGCCTCGACGTCCTCCGCGCCCTCGCCGCCTGCGAGCAGCAGTTCCCCGATGCGCAGCGTGAGGTCGAGCACGCGCGGCACGGCGGGCCCGGTGCCGGCCTCCGGCTGCGCGGTGGGCTGCTCCGGCGCCGGACGCTCGCCGAGCGGCATGCGCAGCATCGTCCGCATGCGGTCCGGCCAGGGGGCCTCCTTGGAGAGGCTGACCACCGGGATGCCCTCCGGGGGCGTGAACGCCGGGTGCGACAGCTGCGGGGAGGTCTTGGGGCGCGTGAAGGCGGAACCCCGCGGTTCCGGCTTGGGCAGCTCCACCCCGAGCGGCGGGGTGAATTCCGAGCCGCCGGCCGGCTGCTCGGGCTCCTCCGGGTGCCGCTGCGACATGGGGTTTCCTCCTCTCGGCTCTCGGCTCTCGGCTGTCGGCTTTCGGCTGTCGGCTTTCGATGTGTTCCCGCGCCGGGGCGTGACAGGGGGAGGGTGTCGCCACCCTCCCCCAGGCACAGCGGTTCGACTGCCCATTAACCCCGGACGTTAACGCCGGTTCGCACGGTGGCGCCCGCCGCCGGAGGCGGTGGGGCTCTGGACGGGCGGCTGCACCGGCCCGGCGCCGTCGGCCGGGGACTCCGGCCGCGGCGGGGCCTTCTTCGCGGCGGAGCGGGCCCGCAGGAACTCGATGGCGATCGGGACGACCGAGAGCAGGACGATCGCGACCAGGATCAGTTCGATGTGGCCGCGCACGAACGCGATCTGCCCGAGCCAGTAGCCGAGCAGCGTCACACCCGCGCCCCACAGGGTGCCGCCGACGATGTTGTAGGTGACGAAGGTGCGGTAGTTCATCCGGCTGACGCCGGCCACGATGGGCGTGAACGTACGGACGATCGGCACGAAACGGGCCAGGACGATCGACTTGGCGCCGTACTTCTCGAAGAACTCGTGCGCCTTCTCGATGTTCTCCTGCTTGAAGAGTTTGGAGTCCGGGCGGCGGAAGAGCGAGGGGCCGACCTTGCGGCCGAAGAGGTAGCCGACCTGGTCTCCGGCGATGGCGGCGAGCACGACGAGCAGGCAGACGGCCCAGATCGGCCAGTCCAGCTTGCCGCCGGCCACCAGCAGGCCACCGGTGAACAGCAGGGAGTCACCGGGCAGGAAGAACCCGATGAGCAGACCCGACTCGGCGAACACGATCGCCAGCAGGCCGATGAGGCCCGCGGACGAGATGAGGTAATCGGGGTCGAGCCATTGCGGGCCCAGGGCGATAGTCGTCACGCGCCAAAAGTATCAACGCGGTCGGGACCGGACCGTTCCCAGTCCGCGAACGCCAGACAACAGTCCCCCCACGCGTTTCACCGTGCACCACCGCATACCACCCGTCACTGACGGAATTCTCCGGCGGCCCGGCGTGCGTCCCGCGCGGGACGGCGACCGCCGCGCAGGATGCCCCCATGGATATCGACGAGTACGGCGGCGGACAGCGGCAGGGGGCCGACGTCCTGGTGGTCACCACGAACGACGTCCCCGGCTTCCGGGTGGAGCGGGTGATCGGCGAGGTCTTCGGCCTCACCGTGCGCTCCCGCCATCTGGGCAGCCAGATCGGCGCGGGCCTGAAGTCCCTGGTCGGCGGCGAGCTGAAGGGGCTCACCAAGACCCTGGCGCAGACCCGCACCCAGGCGATGGAGCGGCTGGTCGAGCAGGCGCGGGCGCGCGGCGCGAACGCCGTGCTGGCGATGCGCTTCGACGTCAGCGAGGCCGCCGACGTCGGCACCGAGGTGTGCGCCTACGGCACGGCGGCGGTCATCACCCCTGAGCCCGCCTAGCGTTGGCGATGATCGCGTCGTGCACGTACTGGGCGGTGCCCGGCGCGATCGCCTCGTAGAAGGCGTTGAAGCGCGGGTCGGCCAGGTACATCGCGGCGAGACCGGTGTGGATCTCGTACGTGCAGTCGTAGTAGTGGTCGACGATGAACCGCCGGTGCTCCTCGGCCAGGTCCATCGCGGCCTCGCCGTCGGCCGGGGCGCCGGACTCGCGGAGCGCCAGGATCCTGGTGCCCCAGTCCTCCTGCTCGGCCTTGATCCGCAGCCAGTCCTCCTTGGTGTAGGAGGCGGCGCGGCGCTGCGACTGCTCGTACGCCGCGGTGTTCCCCCAGCGCTGCCGGGTCTCCTCGGCATGCTGGTCGGGGTCGTGGTCGCCGAAGACCTCGAACTTCTCCTCGGGCGTGAGGTTGATGCCCATCGTGCGTGCCTCCATGGCTCGTTGGACGGCGTCGGCCATCTCCGTCAGCTTCCCGATCCGCTCGGTCAGCAGCTCGTGCTGATGCCGCAGGTGCTCCCGCGGGTCCGCGGCCGGGTCGTCGAGGAGGACCGCCACCTGGTCCAGGGGAAAGCCGAGCTCCCGGTAGAAGAGGATCTGCTGCAGCCGGTCGAGGTCGGCGTCGCCGTAGCGGCGGTGGCCCGCGTGGCTGCGGTCGCTGGGCGACAGCAGCCCGATCTCGTCGTAATGGTGCAGCGTGCGGACGGTCACGCCGGCGAAGCCGGCCACCTGCCCGACCGAGTAGCCCGTGCTCGTGCTCATGACCACACCCTCCGGCCTCACGCCACGTGAGGTGCAAGTGCCATATTGGTCCCCATGCTGGGTATCACCGACCTCTCGACCTACGTGCTGGGCACCGTACTGATCGTGCTGCTGCCGGGGCCCAACTCCCTCTACACCCTCTCCGTCGCGGCGCGGAGCGGGGTCCGTACGGCCTACCGCGCGGCGCTGGGCGTCTTCCTCGGCGACACGGTGCTGATGACCGCCTCGGCGGCCGGGGTGGCGGGCCTGCTCACCACGAACCCCGTGCTCTTCGGCATCGTGAAGTACGCGGGCGCCGGCTACCTGGCGTGGATCGCGTTCGGCATGGCGCGGGCCGCCTGGGGGATGTGGCGGGCGCGTCCCGGCGAGCCGGAGCCGCTGGAGGTGCCCGTGGAGGTGCCCGTGGCGGCCGCCGTCGAGGCGCCGGCGCAGACCGAGCAGCCGTTCCGGCGGGCGCTGGTGATCAGCCTGCTCAACCCGAAGGCGATCCTGTTCTTCATCTCCTTCTTCGTGCAGTTCGTCGACCCCGGCTACGCCCATCCGGCGCTGTCCTTCCTGGTGCTGGGCGCGATCGCGCAGGTCTTCAGCTTCTGCTACCTGACCCTGCTGATATTCGGCGGCACCTTCCTGGCGGCCCAGTTCCGGCGCCGCAGGCGACTGGCGGCCGGGCTGACGTCAGGAGCGGCGGCCCTGTTCCTGGGCTTCGCGGCGAAGCTGTCGACGGCCTCCTCGGGCTGACCGTTCGACCTGCCGCGGCGCCGCATCGCGCTTAATGTGAGCGCTATGTCGCTGCACAAGGGTGCCGAGGGTCTGCCGAAACTCGCCGTCAACCCCTTCTACGCGGGGGCCGATCCGATCGGTGGGATGCGCACCGCGCCGCCCAAGCACCAGCTCCCGGACGGACCGATGCCGCCCGCGACGGCGTATCAGCTGGTCCATGACGAGCTGATGCTCGACGGCAACGCCCGGCTCAACCTGGCCACCTTCGTCACCACCTGGATGGAGCGCGAGGCCCAGGTGCTGATGGCCGAGTGCTTCGACAAGAACATGATCGACAAGGACGAGTACCCGCGCACCGCCGAACTGGAGCGACGCTGCGTCTCGATGCTCGCCAACCTGTGGAACGCGCCCGACCCGGAGAAGGCCGTCGGCTGCTCGACCACCGGCTCCTCCGAGGCCTGCATGCTCGCCGGGATGGCCCTCAAGCGGCGCTGGATGAAGCGTCAGGGCGACCGCTATCCGGCGCAGGCCCGCCCCAACCTGGTCATGGGCGTCAACGTGCAGGTCTGCTGGGAGAAGTTCTGCAACTTCTGGGAGATCGAGGCGCGCACGGTCCCCGTCGAGGGCGACCGGCTGCACCTGGACGCCGAGACCGCCCTCGCGCGGTGCGACGAGAACACCATCGGCGTCGTCGCCGTCCTGGGCTCCACCTTCGACGGCTCCTACGAACCGGTGGCCGAGATCTGCGCGGCGCTGGACGGCCTCCAGGAGCGCACCGGCCTCGACATCCCCGTCCACGTCGACGGGGCCTCCGGCGGCATGATCGCGCCCTTCCTGGACGAGGACCTGGTCTGGGACTTCCGGCTGCCGCGGGTGGCGTCGATCAACACCTCCGGCCACAAGTACGGGCTGGTCTACCCGGGCGTGGGCTGGGCCCTGTGGCGGGACGCCGAGGCGCTGCCCGAAGAGCTGGTCTTCCGGGTCAACTACCTCGGCGGCGACATGCCGACCTTCGCCCTCAACTTCTCCCGGCCCGGATCGCAGGTCGCCGCGCAGTACTACACCTTCCTGCGCCTGGGCCACGACGGCTACCGCGTCGTCCAGCAGACCGCCCGCGACGTGGCCGTCTATCTGGCCTCGCGGATCGAGGAGTACGGGGACTTCCGGCTGATCACCCGGGGCGACCAGCTGCCGGTGTTCGCCTTCACCACCGCCGACCACGTCACCGCGTACGACGTCTTCGACGTCTCCCGGCGGATGCGCGAGCGCGGCTGGCAGGTGCCCGCCTACACCTTCCCCGCCGACCGCGAGGACCTGGCGGTGCTGAGGATCGTGGTGCGCAACGGCTTCTCCGAGGACCTCGCCGACCTCTTCCTCGCCGACCTGGAACGCTATCTGCCCCAGCTGCGCGAGCAGGAACGCCCCCTGCACCCGCCCGGGAAGGCCCCCACGGCCTTCCACCACTGAGCCGCCCCGCCCCGGGCAGACGCACCCCATGGGCAAGGACACTCAGACCAAGGGCACCGTCTTCGTCGCCCTCGCCGCGAACCTGCTGATCGCCGCGGCGAAGGCGGTCGGAGGCCTCCTCAGCACCTCGCCGGCACTGCTGTCGGAAGCGGCGCACTCGGTCGCCGACACCCTCAACGAGGTCTTCCTGCTCGCCGCGCTGCGGCGCAGCCGGCGAAGGCCCGACGCGCAACACCCCTTCGGCTACGGCAAGGAGCGCTGGTTCTGGTCGCTGCTCGCCGCCGTCGGCATCTTCGTCATGGGCGGCTGCTTCTCCTTCTACCAGGGCATCACCGCCTTCCACGAGCACGAGCCGCACACCCTCAAGGCCTTCCTGATCGCCACGGCCGTCCTGGTGATCTCCCTGCTCGCCGAGGGATCGTCCCTGCTCAAGGCGCTGCTCCAGGTCCGAGGCGGGGCACGTGCGCACGGCCGCCCCTTCCGCGCCGAGCTGCGCGAGGGCGAGGACCCCACCTTGCGCACGGTGATCGCCGAGGACAGCGCGGCCGTGCTCGGCGTGCTGCTGGCCCTGGCCGGTGTCGGACTGCACTGGGCCACCGGCGGGCGGGAGTGGGAGGCGTGGGCGTCCCTGTCCATCGCCGTGCTGCTCATGTACGTGGCGTACCGGCTGGGCAAGGACTGCCGCGACACTCTCATCGGCGAGGCCGCCGACCCGCGGTTGCGGCAGCGGGCGCACGAACTGCTCGCGCGGCAGCCGGAGATCGACACGGTGACCGCGCTGCTGACGATGCGGCTCGGCGTCGGCTCGGTACTGCTGGCCGCCCGGGTCGACCTGACGGCGGGCATCGACAGCGAGACGGTGGAGGAATCGACACGGTGACCGCGCTGCTGACGATGCGGCTCGGCGTCGGCTCGGTACTGCTGGCCGCCCGGGTCGACCTGACGGCGGGCATCGACAGCGA
>NZ_JBHXSO010000010.1:140460-164619 GCF_042714775.1 Streptomyces sp. NPDC058691
GACGGTGGAGGAGGCGGCGGTCCGGATCAAGGGGATGCTCGCGGACGAGTTCCCCGAGCTGGATCAGATCTTCCTGGACGTCACCGAGGCGACCGCCGAGGACCGCCGTGAGGCGCACGAACTGCGGCGGTCGCTGAGCGCGGAGGCGGCACGGCGCGAGGGCGGGGACTGACCGGTCGCCCGGCCAGATCCCCGCCCTCGCGCGTCGTGCGGGTGGTGCGTCGGTCGCGTGCGTCAGCGCACGTCGACGTAGACCGCGGTGCCGTCGCTGTCGAAGTGCTTCGAGTCACCGAAGTACTGGATCAGCCACTTGCCGTCGGAGGCGGGCTTGCCCTTGAGGGTGGCCTTGCCCGTGGAACTCGTGGTGGCCGAGGCCACGTACGTCCACTTCGTCGAGCCCTTCTTCTGGAAGAACAGCTCGACGTGCTTGCTCTTGTACGGCCGCCACGTGCCGGACACGTACTCCTTCAGGGTGCCGGTGAAGGTGACCGTGGCCCCCTTCTTCACCTTGGTGGCGGACGCCTTGATCGAGTACATGCGGGTGTTGGTGCGGGTCAGCCGGACGGGCTTGCTGACCGTGTCCGCGAGCTGGTTGGAAGTGAAGTGGTGCAGCCGGTAATAGCCGTCGAGGTGGCCCCACTTGCTGACCGTGACCGTGCCGCCGTTGTACTGCGAGTGCGCGGTGCCGAGATCCGTCCAGCCGGCCTTCCCGTCCTTGGAGTACTCCAGGTGGACGAGCTGCGCCGTGCCGATGGGGAGGTCCCGGTTGTACGTCGCCCACAGCTTCGCGGAGACCGTCACCTTGGTCTGGGCGTCGATCTTGGAGCTGACGTTGGTGAAGGCGCCGTCCTCGGGAAGGACCATCGGGCCACCGGCCCCGTAGGGGTCGCTGATGTAGCCGTCGGTCACCGAGGCGTACCAACTGCCGTACTCCCGCGGCACGGCGGTGATCGCGCCGGAGAACGCCCCCGAGGCGCCGGTGGTCACCACGACCCGGCCCTCGGGCACGGAGTTGAGGCCCAGGGTGACCTCGGCGCCGGGCACCGGCAGCCCCGTGACGTCGTCCCTGACCGTGCCGCTGATGGTGATCTTCTGGCCCGGCAGCGCCCGGGTACGGTCCGCCTTCGCGGTGACCGTCGCCCGGATCCACTGGTAGGACGACGGGACCGAGAACTCCCGGACCGAGCCGTGGACCTCGTCACCGTCCTCGGTGAACGTGGTGAAGAACCCGCGGCTGCCGGGAACGGTGAAGTCCGGCGTGGCGAAGCCGCCACCGGCGTCGGTGGTCCCCGTCCGGCTCAGCAGCGGCGCCGTCTCCTGCGCGTTGCGCACCATGGTGACGGTGACCGTGCGGCCCTCGACGGGGACCATGTCGCCGCTGCCCGGCTGGATGCCCTCCAGCGTCCCGGTCGCCCCCGTTTCGCGGTGGGTGAAGTCCAGGACGGAGGCCGTGAACCCCCTCTCCTGCAGCACCGGGCGCAAGGTGAAGTCCAGCGTGCCCGCGTCCGCGCGGGTCGTGCTGTGGCCCTGATCGTCGGTGGCGGTGACGTCGATCGCGTAGCGGCCGAGGTGCGGCACGGTGCCGCCGTCCTCGGTCAGCTTCAGCGGCGCGTCCGAGGGCACGGCCCAGCGGTCGCCGGACGGGGTCAGTGCCAGATCGTCCGCCACCACGGTGTCACCCTCGCGGACGGTCGCGGTGACCGAGGTGAGGGCGGCGCCCGCGGCGTCGGTCCAGGCCGGCACGGTGAAGGTGCCGCGCTGGTCGTCGACCGTCCGGGCCGCGCCGATGACCACCGGTCCGGCGTCGTCGGCGAGGGCGGGCGTGACGGCCAGTCCGCCGGACAGGGCGGCGACCGAGGCGATCAGCGCGAGCGCGCGCCGTGAGGTGTCACCGCGCATTGATGTACTCATCCTTCGACTCGCTGTAGAAGTGCGTGGAGTCGGCCTCCAGGTAGGCGCCCCACGTGCCGTCGTCGTACGCCTTGGTCTTGAGGCTGAAGCGGCCCGAGGAGTCGGTCTTCCCCTTCACTGCCCAGTACCAGGTGCTCTCGCCCTTCGGCTTGAAGACGATGACGATCTTCGCGCCCTTGTACGCCTTCCAGGTGCTGCCCGACTTGTACTGCAGGGTGCCCTTGGCGGTGAGCGCCCCGCCCAGACGCGGGCTGTTGGGCGTCATGTCGAAGGCGGCGAAGCGGGTGTCGGTGCGGTGCAGCCGCGACTTGCCGGACGCGGCGGCGAGCATCGCGTTCGACTCGTCGTGGTGGATCCGGTAGTAGCCGTCGAGCCAGCCGTACTCGGTGAGCGAGAAGGAGCAGGTGCTGCCGGACTTCTGGCCGGCGTGGGCGGTCTTGAAGGTGCCCCAGCCCGTGCTGCCGTTCTTGGAGTACTGCAGCGTCAGTTTCTCGCCGGAGCAGGTGCCGGAGAGCTTGCCGGTCGCCTTCACCTTGCCGTACGCGTCGATCGACATCTTCATCCCGGAGAAGGACCCCGAGGTCGGCACGTAGAGCTGGTTCGTCACCTGCGGGAAAGAGGCGAAGTAGCCGTTCGGCTTGACGTACGTGTAGTGCGGCGTCGTCGTGGACGCCGTCACGTTGTAGGCGAACCCGCCCGCGGCGTCCGCGGTACCCGTGCCCATCACGCCCGACGTGGCGTGCGAGGAGGTGTTCACCGGCTGGGAGCCCGTGATCACGCTCGCGCCGGCGAAGGGCTTCCAGCCGTCGGCGGTCAACCGCTGGACGGTGCCCTTGATGGCGAACGCGACACCCTTGTGCACCCGGGTGTGCGCCGGATCGGCGCTGATCCGGTAGGTCAGCGGCTGCGCGGGGATCTCCGGCAGGTCCATCGAGTTGTCCGGCGCGGTGTCGGCCGGCTGGACGCCCCCGACGTACGTGCCGACCCGGGACAGGGCCCCGTTGACGGTCGCCGACTGGCGGAAGGTACCGTCCGCGGCCGTGGTCGCCTTGACACTCTTGGTCCGCAGGTAGCCGTCGGCCTCCACCCAGTTGACCAGCACGGTCACGCCGGGCGCCGCGGGAACGGTGGTCCCGGTGGCCGGGTCGAAGGTGGTGACCGTGCCGCTGACGTTCAGCGTGCGGTGGTCGTAGTCGGTGAAGGCGCGGTCGAACGCCGCCGTGGCGACGACCGTGTGCTTGCGGTAGTTCAGCCGGCCCGACGGGTAGTTCGCGGTGCCGGACCAGTGCTGCGTGGTGCCGCCCGGCATGCGGTAGTCGACGTCCACCGGGTAGTCGCCGTACGGCGTGCCCTCGGGCAGCCGCACCGGCTGCCGGGTGTACCAGCCGCGCGACTCGCTGTACTCCACGTCGTCGGTGGAGGCGAGCACGGGCGCGTCGTCCGCCGCCGAGGCGCGGACGCTGATCTTGACCCAGAGCGCGCTCGGGTCGTCGAACCGGACGGCCAGTGTGCCGTCCTCGCCGGTCGCCACCTGCTGCACGGAGGCGTTGCTGTCGGCGAAGGCGGGCGCGGCGGTCGAGGCCGCCACGCCGGTGATGGTCAGAAGAAGGGCTGCCGCGTGCAGAACGGCAGGTCTGGGTGCGCGCGATATGCGCATGCAGGACCCCCCACAGGTCAGAAAAGCCGGCGGCGGCAAGATCGCACGCCGGAGGCCGAACACTAACGGACCTGTGTGACAGCTGTGGCGGGTGGGGGTGGGGTGCCGGGAGTTCAGCCGTCCGGCCCGGCCACGCGGACGCCGTGCCGGGCCAGCCAGGGGAGCGGGGGGACCGCCGAGCCCATCTGCGGGGTGACGCGGACCTCGAAGTGCAGGTGGGGGCCGGTGGAGTTGCCCGAACTGCCGGACAGCCCGATGCGCTGCCCGGCGCGCACCCGGCGGCCCGGCGCGGTCTCGATGACGGACAGATGGGCGTAGTGCGTGCAGTAGCCGTCGTCGTGCCGCACGACGATCTGGTTGCCGAAGCCGTCGCCGCAGCCGGCCGCCACCACCGTGCCGTCGCCGACCGCGCGGACCGGGGTGCCGGAGGGGACGGCGAAGTCCTGGCCGGTGTGCCGGTGCGCCCAGTGGGACCCGGCGTCGTCGAAGCCGGCGGAGAGCGAGTAGTGGGCCACCGGGCTCACCCAGAGCGGGACACCGCGGCGGGCGGCGGCCGGGTCGGCGTCAGGGTCGGGGTCGGTGTGCGGGCAGCGGGCGGGGACGTCGCCGCCCAGCAGGGCGAGGTAGCGGGCGGCGAGTCCGGCGCCGGCGCGCAGCAGCTTCTCCTGGATGCTCCTGCGGAGCGCGGCCTGCCATCGCGCCTGGCGGTCCAGCGCCTCGAGCGCCGCGGCCACGGCCGCCCGGTCCGCGGCCAGCCGGCGCTGTGCGGCGCGATGCGCGTGGAGCAGCGCGGCCTCGGCGTGCTCGCCCTGGCGGACCAGGGTCACGTCCTCCAGCAGGCGGTCCGGGCTGCCCGACAGCAGCAGCCGCGCCGAGGGACTCAGTCCCGCGTTGCGGTACTCGGTGCGGGCCATCGCCCCGACCCGGTCCCGCAGCAGCCGCAGCCGGCGCCGCTCCCCCACCGTCGCCACCCGCAGTTCGCGCAGCTCGGCCCGCTTGCGCCCGAGCGCCCGCTCCACCTGCTCGTACCGCTCCACGGCGCGTTCGGCCTCGGCGTACAGCCGCTCCACGCCCGGGCCGGCCGCGGGCAGGCGCATCGCCGCAGCCGCCGTCGCCGGCGCCGTCCCCCTCGCCAGGAAGGGAACCGCCAGCAGCAGGCACAGCACCGCGGCCACCGCCTTGCATCGCATCGGGCCGATCGTGCGGCCGGCCGCACGCGGGGCTCCGGCGACACGCCCCGCCGGGGCCCATAGCCACCCGCCGGGGTGATCGCATCCGGGCGTGCGCCGAACGGCCGACCGCCAGATCATGGGTACGGGCGCACTCGGCGGACAGGAGGATGACCCGGGTGAGCGGTGGCAGCGGGCCCGGCAGCTGGTCACCGCTGGACCACGAGGTCCTGCGGCAGGTGCTGGACGGCACGCCGGCGGGCGTGGGCATCTTCGACCCGCAGTTGCGCTACGTCTACGTCAACCCCGCCCTCGCCCGCATGAACGGGGTCTCCGCCGCGGCCCACGTCGGCCGCACGATCCCCGAGGTGCTGCCCGACCTCGACGACGCCGGCGAGGAGGCGATGCGACAGGTCCTGGCCGACGGCACCTCCCGCGAAGTGTCCTCCAGCGGGCACACCCGGGCGCCGTCGGGGCCGGCCCGGCGCTACTGGCTGGGCGCATACCACCGCCTGAGCGGCCCGGACGGCACGGCGCTCGGCCTGGTCGGCATCGTGCTGGAGGTCAGCACCTCACGGCACGAGCAGCACGAACTGGAGCGGGCCCGCGAGCGGCTGGCCCTGCTGGACCGCGCGGCCACCCTGATCGGCACCACGCTGGAGATGGAGGCCACCTGCTCCGAACTGGCCCGGTTCCTCGTCCCGCTGCTCGCCGACATCGCCAGCGTCGACGTCCTGCCTCCCGAGGGCACCGCCTCGCACAGCCGCGGTCTGCTGCGGCTGCGCCGCGTGGCGATGGCGGCACTCCCCAATCTGCGCGACCAGGTGAAGATCTTCGGCGAGCCCGGGGAGTACCTGGACTACCAGGAGGGGTCGACCATCCCGCGCTGCCTGCAGTCGGGCCGTCCGGTGCTGGAGGACCTGTGCGGCGACGACACGGCCGCGCGCTCCGCGGGCGGCCGCGAGCGGATCGCCGCCTACCGCGCGGTCGGCATCCACTCCGCGCTGGTCGTCCCGCTGACCGCGCGCGGGCATCCCATAGGGACCGTCACCATGGTCCGCGGCGGGGAGTCGCCCGGCTTCACCGACCGGGACGTGGAGATCGCCCAGGACGTGGTGGGCCGCGCCGCGATCAGCCTGGACAACGCCCGCCGCTACACCCACGAGCACGGCATCACCCTCGAGCTGCAACGCGCGCTGATGTCCGAGCCGGGCTCGCCGCACCCCACCGTCGAGGCCGCCTTCCGCTACCAGCCGGCCGGCAGCAGCGCCCTGGTGGGCGGCGACTGGTACGACACCGTACGGCTGTCCTTCGGGCGCACCCTGCTGGCCATGGGCGACGTCATGGGGCACGGTGTCGAGGCCTCCGTCGACATGAGCCACTACCGCTCGATGCTGCGCTTCGTGGCCAGTGCGGACCTGCCGCCGCACCGCATCCTGCGCCGGCTGGACACCCTGGTCTCGGAGACCGAGTCTGGGCGGCCGGCCACCTGCCTGCTGGCGCTGATGGACCCCGCGCGCGGCAAGTGCGCCTATTCCAGCGCCGGGCACCTGCCGCCCGCCCTGATCCGCGCGGGCGGCTCCGTCGAGCTCGTCCGGGTGCCGGTCGGGCCGCCGCTGGGCACCGGGCACGGCGGCTACGAGGTCTTCTCGGGCCGGTGCGGGCGCGGCGACATCCTGCTGCTGTACACCGACGGCCTGGTCGAGCGGCGCGGCGAGGACATCGACGCGTCCCTCGACCGGCTCGCCCGGTTGCGCTTGCACCCGGACGGGGATCTGGGCGCCCTGGTCGACCGGATCCTGTCCCTGTTGGTCCGCGAGCCCGCCGAGGACGACATCGCGGTCCTCGCGGCGCGCGTCATGCGCTAGGCCGCAGGGAGGACGCTTCCCCCGGGCGGCGCAACACTGCGGGCGAAATCGGGGCAATACCGTCACGATGATCATACGGGACTGCCACCGGGGCGGTCCCGGGAACCGGCTCCCTCGGGGAGGACCTGCCGTGACCGTCAGCCTCGCGCAGTTGCGCCGTTGCTCCGTAGCCGTCGATCTCGGCGCCTCACGGACCCGCGTCTACATCAAAGGACAGGGACTCGTCGTGGACGAGCCCAGCGTGGCCGCCGTCAACGCCCACAGCGGGGCCCTCATCGCCGTCGGATCGCTGGCCGAGCAGATGACCGGGCGCACCCCCGACCACATCCGCGTCGTCCGCCCCATCCAGGCCGGCATGGTCGTCGACATCGACATGGCCCAGCGCATGCTCCGGCATCTGCTCGGCGGCCGGCTGCGCAAGGCGTGGCGGCGCAAGCCGATGCTGCGCGCCGCGGTGTGCACCCCCAACAGCAGCAAGCCGCTGGCCCAGCGGGCGGCCATCGAGACGCTGTACGGGCTCGGTTCTCGGCGGGTCGAACTCGTCGACTCCGTGATCGCCGCGGCGGTCGGCTGCGGACTGCCGGTCGAGCAGCCCGAGGCGACGATGATCATGCTCAGCGGGGCCGGCACGACGCAGATCGCGGTGCTGTCGCTGGGCGCGATCGTCGCGGCCGAGACCATCCCGGTCGGCGGCGACGCGATCGACCACGTGGTGGTGCAGCACGTGCGCAACACGCACGAACTGGTGCTGCCCACCCAGTCGGTGCGGCCGCTGCACGAGATCCTCTCCGCCCCCGGGCCGACCGCGCCGAGCACGGAGGTCCAGGGCCGGGACGTGGCCAGCGGCATCGCCCGCACGGTCACCGTCGACATCGAGAGCGTCCGCCGGGCCATCCGCATGCCGATGGGGGCCCTCGTCGACGGCATCGGCACGGTCCTGCGGCGCTGCCCGCCCGATCTGGTCGCCGACCTCACCGACCGCGGCATCATGCTCGCCGGCGGCAGCGCGCTGCTGCCCGGCCTGGACATGATGCTCCGTCAGGCCACCGGGATGCCCGTCACGATCGCGGACCGGCCGGACGTCTGCGCGGTACGCGGGCTCGGCGCGATGATGGAGGGCGAGGTACTGCCCATGCCGATGGACCCGCTGTCGGCCTAGGGCGGTTCAGGCCCGTCACACGTCCAGGACCAGGCGCGCGCCCGCCTCGGCACGGGAGACGCACACGAGCATCGCGTCGTCCGTGCGGCGGGCCGCCGCGCTGCCGTGGTGGCGCACGCTGCCGGCGCCGGACAGGACATCCAGCCGGCAGGTGCCGCAGAAGCCCTGCCGGCAGGAGTACGCCGTGGCCGGTCGCGCGGCGCTGAGCACGGACAGCGCGGTCCGGTCGGCCGGGACGGGGAGCACCGCCCCGCCGCGGCCGAGCTGGATCTCGAACGCCGTGCCGTCGGTGATCGGCGGCGGCGAGAAGCGCTCCAGGTGCAGCACCGGGGCGGAGCGCAGCGCCGGGATGAGCGCGGGCGGCCCGCAGAAGTAGACGGCGGTGTCCGGCCCGGCGCCCGCCAGCAGTTCGGCGGCGGAGGGCGGACCGCCGGCCTCCGCGTCGCTGCGCACCCGCAGCCTGGCGGGCTCGGACGCCGCCAGTTCCGTCAGCTCGTCCAGGTACGGCAGCGAGGCCCGGTCGCGTCCGGCGTACACCAGCCGCCAGTCCGCGCCCGCGACGGCGGCGGCGCGCACCATGGGCAGGATCGGCGTGATGCCGATGCCCCCGGCGACGAACAGCAGAGACCCGGTGCCGGTCAGCGCCAGCGGGAACGCGTTGCGCGGGCCCAGGGTGCGCAGGACCGCGCCCGGAGTGAGGGAGTGCATCTCCCGGGAGCCGCCCTCACCGTCCGGGACCAGGCGCACGGCCACGCGGTAGACGTCCCGGTCGGCCGGGTCGCCGCACAGGCTGTACTGGCGCCGCCGCCCCGACGGCAGGTCCAGGTCGAGGTGCGCACCGGGCCGCCATCCGGGCAGCGGCGCTCCGTCACCGTCCGCCCGGACCAGCCGCAGTCCCACGACGCCCTCGGCCTCGGTCGTGACGTCGGCGACGCGCAGCGCCAGCGCCCGGTCGACCGCGGCGGGCCTCCGTATCGCGCGCCGCGCGCTGCCGCGCACCAGCAGCGGGGTGACCCGGGCCAGCAGCGCGAGCAGCGGTTCGGGGCGGGAGCCACCGGCCCTGCGGGGCGGTGGGACACGCAGGTCGTACGGGGACACGGGCGGGAACCCTCCTCAGTGGAGCGCGGCCCGCGCGGCGGGCGAGGACGCGAGATAGGCGACGGCCTGGGTCGTGGATCCGTACTGGGACGGGTGGTAGCCGGGCCGCAGATACGACAGGAACAGCCGCACGACCGCACGCGGCGGCGGCAGCAGGCCGCGGCGGGCGCCGCGGAACCAGTCGCGCCGGCGCGGCTTGCCCGCGCCCAGCGGGTCCTCGGCCATGAGGCAGCGCAGGCCGCGCACCCACCAGTACAGGAGGACGGGGAAGGCGACGAGGTGGGCGCGTACGCGATGCCGGTAGCGGCCGTCGAGATGCGTGAAGAGGTCGAAGGCGACCGCGCGGTGCTCGACCTCCTCCGCGCCGTGCCAGCGGTAGAGGTCGAGGACGGCCTCGGCCTTCTCGTGCTTGTCCAGCGCGTCCAGCCCCCGGGCGCCCAGGATCCAGTCGCCGAGGAAGGACGTGACGTGCTCGATGGCCGCGATGATCGCGACCCGCTCGATCAGCCAGCCGTGCGCGGCCTTCCCGGTCAGTCCGCGGTCGCCCAGCATCTCCTGGAAGAACCAGCGCAGTTGGGCGATGAAGCCGTCGGTGTCCAGCCCCGCGGCGGTGAAGTGGGCCAGCAGCGACTGGTGCGCCTGGGCGTGCATGGCCTCCTGGCCGATGAAGCCGATGACGTCCTCGCGCAGCCGGTCGTCCGCGATCAGCGGCACGGCCTGCTGGAAGACGGTGAGAAACCACTCCTCGCCCTCGGGGAGCAGGATGTTGAGGACGTTGGCGAAGTGCGTGAGGAAGGCGTCGTCGTCCAGGTAGCGCAGGGGCAGTCCGTCCCAGTCCCAGTGCACGTCACGGGGCTTGAGGACGAGGTGCTCGGGCTCGGCGGTCATGCGGCGGCCCCCTCCTTCTCGGCGCGCTCCACCATCCGCTCCACGAACTCGGCGACGAGGTCCGGGCGATGGCTGGGCAGCCAGTGGCCGCCGTCCACGTGGTGGATCTCCGCGCCGGGGGCCCAGTCGGTGATCTCCGTCTGCCACGGCGGCAGCACGAACACGTCCTTGGACGGGGCCAGCACCTGTGCCGGCAGGGCGGCGTGCCTGAGCCGCGGGCGGAGCATGCGGGGCAGCACATTGGCCCGGTACAGCTTGAGCCCGGCCCGGTTGCGGGCGGCCGGCCCCGGCCCGTAGCCCTCCGGGGGCTCACCGGTCTCCAGGCGGCGCAGCCTCTTGGTGACACCGTCCAGGAAGCCGCTGCGGCAGGCCAGTTCGGCGATACCGGGCAGATGGAAGAAGCCCACGTACTGCGAGGCCAGCGACTGCCGGACGAGCTTCCCCAGCCGCGCGGGCGTGGGACGGCGCAACTGGGCCCGGTACCAGCGGCCGGTGTGGTCCAGATCCGGGCCCGAGATGGACGTCATCGAGGCGTAGCGGTGCGCGAGTTCCGGCGTGCTGACGGTGTGCCAGCTCTGCACGGAGCCCCAGTCGTGGGTCAGCAGGTGCACCGGCGCGTCCGGGCTCACCGCGTCCGCCACCGCCGTGGTGTCGGCGGCGAGTTGCGGCAGCCGGTACGCGCGGGTGCGGCGCGGCACCCCGGAGGCGCCCGAGCCGCGCACGTCGTAGGTCACGACGTGGAAACCGCGTGCGGCGAGGCGCGTCGCGATGCCGTTCCACACCCGGTGGTCGTCGGGAAAACCGTGCACGCACAGGACGGTGGTCCCTGTGGGGTCGCCCTGCTCGTACACCGCGAGCGGGACCCCGTCGGAGGCCTTGACCCAGCGCTGCGCCATGCTCGCCGCCCTTCGTGGTCGGGGGTGCTGGCGTCACGATGGCAGCTTGTTGACGTCGTGTCTACCAATGCGCTGCGCTTGCTGTGCGGGTAGGTTTTTTCCCCGCCCGCCCTCCCGTGTGCCCTGTGAAGTCAGGGCGCCCCGACGCGCGTGCGTGGTGGGCCGGGTTCGGGGCCTCCGGGGCTGCACGTCCTGGACTGGCATATTTACGTGCGTGACGGGCACCTGCTCATCCCGTCCCGACCCGGATGCCGCACACAAATATGCCGCACCGTCCAGAACATCCACCCTCCGACCCCGCCCCCTCCGTAGTGTTCGCGCCTGATCCCCAGTTGGGGGTGGAAGGCGGCCATGGCACAGGCCGAGGGTCGGTGCGGCGGCACATCGGCCACCCAGGCGTCACCGCCCACACACCGGTGGGGCTGTCTCCAGGCAACCGCAGCCACCCCGAACTGCCTCCAAACCCCCCACTGGGGATCAGGCGCATGACGAAACCGAGGGGGCGGGGGTGGTGGGGGCACCCCCGGCCGAAGGCTGGGGGAGGGTGGGCGTTCTGGACTGTGGAGCATATTTGGGTGCACAACCCGGAGTAACCAACGGGGAGTGCCCAAGGCACCAAAACGTGCTGTCCAGAATGGCCGGCCCCGGAGGCCCCGAACCCGGCACCCAACGAAACGCGCGCCGGGCCGCCCGGACTTCACGGGGCGCACGGGAGGGCGGGCGGGTGGGAAAAAGCCCAGCGGCGCGTTGCCCGAACGAGACGGATCCGCAACGCCACCGAAGCCCCCCTGGGAAGGCCCCGTACGTCACAGTCACAGAAGCCGGACGGGGAGGGGACACACCATGAGGAGTACGACAAGAGCGGTCACGGTGGCGGTCGCGGCCGCGGCACTGGTCGCGGGCTGCGGCGCGGGAGGCCCACGGGGAAGCAGGCATGACGCGGCGCCGCGCCCCGCTCCCGCCCCCGCGAACGTCGCGGAACGCACGCAGGCCGCGGTGGACGGCGAACGCGCCCCCGCGCAGGACGAGTTGTCGACGTTCGCGCTGGACGTGGACACCGCGTCGTACGGCTACGCCAGGCGCCGGCTGGACGGCGGGCAGCTGCCGGAGCCGTCGGCCGTGCGGTACGAGGAGTTCGTCAACAGCTTCCGCCAGGACTACCCGAGCCCGGCCGGCGACGGCTTCTCCGTCACCGCGGACGGCGCCCGCACCGCCGCGGCCGGCTCGCGCTGGTCGCTGCTGCGGATCGGGCTGGCCACGCGCGCCGCCGACAGGGCGGCGCGCAAGCCCGCGGCGCTGACCTTCGTCGTGGACGTCTCCGGCTCGATGGCCGAGCCGGGCCGGCTCGACCTCGTGCAGAAGGCGCTGCGTTCGGCGGCCGGCGAGCTGCGCGGAGACGACTCGCTGGCCGTGGTGACGTTCAGCGACCGGGCGCGGGTGGCGCTGCCGATGACCCGGCTGGGCGCCGACGGCGCCCGCGCGCATGCGCGGGAGGTGATCGACGGGCTACGGCCGGAGCAGTCCACCAATCTGGAGGCGGGTCTGCGCGCCGGCTACGACGTGGCACTGGAGGGCGCCCGTGCGGGGGTCACGAACCGGGTCGTGCTGCTCTCGGACGCGCTGGCGAACACCGGGGAGACGGAGCCGGACGCCCTGCTGGAGCGGATCGACCGGGCGCGCAGGGAGCACGGCGTGGCGCTGTACGGGGTCGGCGTCGGCAGCGAGTACGGCGACGCGCTGATGGAGGAGCTGGCCGACAAGGGCGACGGCCACACCTCGTACGTCTCCACCGAGCGCGAGGCCCGCGCGCTCTTCGTGGACCAGCTGCCGGCCAACGTGGAGCTGCGCGCCCGCGACGCCAAGGCCCAGGTCGCCTTCGACCCGCGGACGGTGGAGCGCTACCGCCTCATCGGCTTCGAGGACCGGGCCGTGGCAGACGAGGACTTCCGCGACGACCGGGTGGACGGCGGCGAGGTCGGCCCCGGGCACACCGTGACGGCGCTGTACGCCGTGCGGCTCACGCCCGGCGCCCGGGGCCACGTCGCCACCGCGACCGTGCGCTGGCTCGACCCCGTCGGCCGCGCGCCGCACGAGGAGTCGGCGTCGATCGAGGCGGACCGGCTGGCCGGCCCGCTCTGGGACCCCGCCACGTCGTCCCGGCTGCGGGTGGACGCGGTGGCCGCCTACTTCGCCGACGCGCTGCGGACGTACTCCACCGGTGACGAGCAGCTGCCCGGCGCCCCGGGACTGGCCGAACTCGCCGACCGCGCGCACGCCCTGGCCGACACCACCGAGGACCCGGCCGTGGCCGACCTGGCGGAGTCGGTCGACCGCGCGTACGCGCTCCGCGCGGGTTGATGGAGTATCAGTGGAGTCATGGCAGCAGAAAAGGAACCCGAGGCCGAACTCGACGCCCGCTACAGCAGTGACGGCGCCGACCCGACGACCTGGAGCCAGGCGCGCCGTTTCCTGGCCGATGCCGAGATCTACTGGCTGACCACCGTCCGCCCCGACGGGCGTCCCCATGTCACCCCGCTCATCGGGGTCTGGCACGAGGACGCCCTGCACTTCAGCACCGGCGCCGAGGAGCGCAAGGCGCGCAACATCGCCCGCAACGCCAAGGTGGTGCTCACCACCGGCACCAACACGCTGCACGAGGGCCTGGACGTGGTCGTCGAGGGCGACGCGGCGCGGGTGCGCAGCGACACGCAGCTGCGCCGGATCGCCGCGGTGTACGAGGCCAAGTACGGCGAGGAATGGCGCTTCGAGGTGCGGGACGAGATGTTCCGCGGGGAGAGCGGCAACGAGGCCCTCGTCTACGAGGTCGAGCCGAGGACGGCCTTCGCCTACGGACGGGGGACGACGTACAGCCAGACGCGCTGGCTGTTCTAGGGCGTCTTCCGGAACAGGGCGGTCCACAGGAAGGGCTCGCCGAAGTGCGGGGAGCCGGGCGGCTCGTCGCGCATGCGGCGCAGCTCGACCTCGGTGAGCCCGCGGAAGATCGCGCGCAGTGACTCCGGCGTGTAGGCGAGCCCGCCGTGCAGCCGGGCCTGCCGGTAGAAGTCGGCGTCCGGCAGCTCCGAGCCCATGGAGCCGGCGGCGAAGCAGGTGAGGGCGAGGTGGCCGCCGGGGGCGAGGACCCGGTCGAGCAGGGCGAGGTAGCCGACGCGGCGGTGCGGCGGCAGGTGGTGGAAGCAGCCCGAGTCGTGGACCAGGTCGTACGGGCCCACCAGCGGGCCGCCGTCCGCGGTGAGGGCGAAGGCGTCGCCGCGGTGGAAGCGCACGCCCCGCACGCCGGCCTCGCGGGCCCGTTCCTCGCCCCAGGCCACGGCCGCGGGCGAGAGGTCGACGGCGTCCACGGCGAAGCCGGCGGCCGCCAGGTGCAGGGCGTTGCGGCCGGGACCGCAGCCGAGGTCGAGAGCCCGGCCGCCCGGGGTGAGCAGGCCGCGGCCGAGGTAGGAGACCAGGTTCTCGTCCGGCTTCGGCACGAAGAACGGCACCGGCTTGGAGCGGTCGGCGTAGAAGCCGTCCCACCAGCCGGCCGCGCCGTCCGTCCAGCGGTCGGCCTCCGGTGCGAACAGTCCGTCCAGCAGTTCCAGCACGTCCTCGACCGTACGGATGTGACGATCCATCACGTCTCCTTTCGCGGTGTCCGCAGCCTAGGTCTGCGGGGCGCGAAAGCCCAGCTCAGCGCGGGTTTCACGATCGTCGGTGCGGGTGTCTGAGGGGCTGCCGCGGTCCCGCGCGGCGCCTCCCACCGGCCCGGGTGCGCACGGCCGTCCGCACCCCCGCGAGGGGGCGCCGCGGGCCCTTTCCCGGCGACGCCCAGGCGGGTTTCCGCCCCCTACAGCTCCGCGCCGTCCGCGGCGGCCGTGCCGTGCTCCCAGCCCTCGCGGTCACGGCCCCTGAGCCGCTGCGAACGGGTCTGCGGGAACATCTCGTCGGCCGCCCGGCCCACCGCGACCTCGCGCGCCGCGAGCACCGGCAGCACCTCGGCGCCTCCGCCGCTCTCCTCGCCGGCCTCGCGTGTGGCGTCCCGGGTGGCCGAGGCGAGACGCTCCCCGATCCGGCCCGCGTAGGCGATGAGGAAGGACTCGCGGAAGTTGCGGGACAGGTTCTTGCGGCCCTTGGCGCGTACCGTGCCGCCCCCCGCCGCCGGACCGCCGCGGAGCATCGCCGCCTCGGCCTGGACCAGCAGCGAGGTGTAGAGCACCTCCACGGCCTCGAGGTCGGCCTCGTAGCCGACCACCGTCGAGAAGCCGAACTCCGCGGACCAGACCGCGCGGCAGCGGTTCGCCGCCGCGACCGCGTCCAGCAGCAGCGCCTTGGGGGCCTCGTACGGCCGGTCGACGCCGACCCGCCGCGCACCCGGCCCGTCGCCGGTGGCGGCCCCCGCGAGCAGCGCCTCGTCGACGCTGTAGCGGGCCATCAGGTGCTGCGCCTTGGCGCTGAGCGCCTCGGCCTCCTCCGGGTAGGGGGTCGACTCCGCCTTCGCCAGCAGCGCGCGGATGCGCCCGAGCTTGGACCCTCCGCCGCCGCCCCCCGCCGCCGGCCGGGGCGGCGCCGCGGTCAGCGGGGTGATCCGGGGCAGCCGGCCCAGCAGGCGGACGAGTTCCAGCACGGCGGTCGCCGCTGCGAAGCGGTCCATCCGCTCCTCGCGGGCGTACCCGGTCAGCAGGGCGGTCGCCTCCGCGCGCGGCGCGCCGTCCGCGGCGACCAGGCGCTCCGCGAGCCGCACGTGCTCGGGGCCGAGTTCCCTGCGGGCCATCCGCACCAGGTCCGGGTCCCCCCAGCCGCGGCTCCGGCAGCCGTGCAGCAGATCGTCCGCCGCGGCCACCACCGCCGGGCCGGCCTGCTCCCAGCCGACCGCCGCCAGCGCCGACGCCCCCGCGTCCACGGCGAACTCGGCGTCCTCGCCGGCCGCCCCCACGGCGCCGGCGAACGCCTCCCGTACCACCGTCGTCACGTCGCGCACGCCGTCCAGGATCGCATCCCTGCGACACGCCGCGTACGGAGCACGGTGGTCGCGCGACCAGGGCGGCGGCACCAGGGTGGAGCCCCGTGAGCACCGAGACCCGACCCGCGGGCTGGGACATCCGGACCGCCGGCCCCGCCGACGCCCGGCACCGGGCGCTGCTGCTGCCCGGCGGCATGTGCACCGCCGAGTTCTACGCCGACGTCATGGCCGAGCCGGCGATCACGGACGCGCGCCTGGGCCTGACCGCCGTCACCCTCCCCGGTTTCGGGCGCACCCCGGCGCCCGACGACGTCTCCGTGGAGAACTACGCCCGCCTGCTGGGCCGGCTCGCCGCCGAACGGGGCTGCGACCTCGTCGTCGGGCAGGGCCTGGGCTCCACCGTGGCCATCGAGATGGCGGTCACCGGCGCCTTCGCGGGCCCGCTCGTCCTGCTCTCCCCCAGCTTCTCGCGGGACGACGAGGCCCCCGAGTTCGCGCTGCTGGACCGCCTCGGCCGCGTCCCGGGGCTGGGCGGGGCCGCCTGGGCGGTGGCGCTGCGGCTCTTCCCCCGGGCCGTGCGCGACGGACTGCCGCCCGGACGCCGCGACACCCTCGCCGCCGTCCTCGCCGACAACGACCCCGCCTTCTGCCACCGCGCGCTGCGCCACTACTACGACCACCTGGACCGGCACGGCTCCCTCGTCCCCCGGCTCTGCGCCACCGCCCTGCCCGCCTGGGTCGTCCGCGGCGACGCCGACGACATCGGCCTCACCGACGGCGAACGCCGCGACCTGCGCGCGTGCCCCACGATCACCCTCGTCGGCGTCCCCCGCGCCGGCCACGGCGTCCTCGTCGAACAGCCCGCCCGCGTCGCCGCGATCATCGCCGAGGCCGCGGCCCGCCTCGACTGACGGCCCGGTGCGTACAGTGCGGGTCCGTGGGGGCTGGTCGCGCAGTTCCCCGCGCCCCTTCGGGGCGCGTTCGCGCACCGGAGTCCACCGGACGTGGGGGGGTACATGACGAGGAGCGAGGCGATCAGCCACATCCGGATGATCGCGGCGGACCGCGGTTACGCATGGCCGGGCACGGACCGCCGGGAATTGGTGGAGGCGGGACTCGACGCGCTGCTCGCGGGCGCGGACAGCCCATCGCTGCGGATGCTCGCGGGGCTGGGGCGCAACGAGGCCCACATGGCGGACGAGTTGTTCGACCACGTCCTGGAGGAACTGGGTCTGCTGCCGCTGCTCCCCGCCGACGTCGCGGCCGCCCGCCGGGAGATGGCGCGATACTGGGCCGGGCTGATCGCCCGCGGCGCACTGCCCGCCGCCGACGGGGTCCGGCTGATTCGCGGCGCCGCCGCGGAGCTGGAAAGTTATGGGGAACTGGCCGACCTGGTGCAGTGGGCGGAGGCTCTGGACGAGGTGGAGTACGACCGGGAGTCGTCACCGTACGCGCAGGCTGACGTACTCACCGGCATCGTGGCGGCGGCGCGGCTGCTCTCGGGATGATCGGTCACCCGCCGGTCGCCCGCGCGTCGTTCGGCGGTCACCCGGCGATGCGATCGTGCGGTAGTGACTCGCACCATGGCTCTCGGACTCGCCGGGACGGTCGCGTTGGCCGTCGGCGGAAGGGCCGCGGGGGCGCTGCCCGTTCGGGACGGAATCGCCCTGCCGCGGGGGGAAGCGGCGATCGGGCTGCTGGTCGCCTACTTCGGGCTCGGGCTGCTGATCGCGGCATGGTGGCAGCTGGGCCGGCTGGTGCGCGGGCCGCAGCCGCCGACGATACGGAGCCTGCTGACGACGTTCGCCGTGTGGGCCGCGCCGCTGCTGCTGGCGCCGCCGCTGTTCAGCAGGGACGTCTACAGCTACCTGGCGCAGGGCGCCATGGTGAGCAAGGGCATCGACGCGTACACCTACGGACCGAGCGTGCTCGGCGGTGCGGCCGCGGCCGAGGTGCCGGCGATCTGGCGCGACACCCCGGCGCCGTACGGTCCCGCCTTCCTGGCACTCGCGCGGCTGAGCGCACACGCCGGGATAACCGGGATGCGGGCGCTGGCGCTGCTCGGAGTGGCGCTGCTGGCAACGCAGTTGCCGCGGCTCGCCCGGCGCTGCGGGGCGGACCCGGCGCAGGCGGTGTGGCTGGGGGCGCTCAACCCCCTGGTGCTGCTGCACCTCGTGGCCGGCGCCCACAACGACGCGGTGATGCTCGGCCTGCTGGGCGCCGGTCTCGGCGCCGCGCTGGCGCGCCGGCCGGTGGTCGCGACGGTGCTGGTGACACTGGCCGCCCTGGTGAAGGCCCCGGCCGCGCTGGGACTGCTGGTCGTGGCGACCTTGTGGGCCGAACACATGGAAGGGCGCTGGCGGTTGGCCCGCGCGGGCGCCACCGTGGCGATGGTCGCCGGCGGGACGACGGTCGGCATCACGGCGGTGACCGGCGTGGGGTACGGCTGGATAGGCGCCCTGAGCACGCCCGCCTCCGCCTCCAACTGGTCGCTGGTCAACACGATGGCCCGCTTCATCGGCACCCCGCACACCTGGCGGGTGCTGAGCCTGGTCGCCGTCGCACTGGCGATCGGCGCCGTATGGCTGTTCCGCAGGCGGCTCGGCCCGGTGTACGCGCTCGGCCTGAGCCTGCTCGCCGTGGCCCTGCTCGGACCCGCGATACGCCCCTGGTACCTGCTGTGGGGGCTCGTGCCGCTCGCCGTGGCCGCCCCCGACGGCCGGGTGCGCCGGGTGGCCGCCGTGGGCAGCGCGGTCCTGGCCCTGGCGGTGCTTCCGAACGGATTCCCGGCCACCGCGCACCAGGTGGCCCTGGCCACCGCGGGGGCCGCCGCGGCCCTGCTGCCGATCGTCCTGATCCATCTCGTGCGGCTGGTGTGGCCTGCCCGCCCGGTCCCCGTCTCATGAACGTCAGGACCTCCATGGCCAGTGCCCTCGGATCTCTCAGGTCTCCCGGCGCGCTACGCGTCGTGAGCGCGGTCGTGGCGGTGACCGCGACGGCCGTGTTCCTCGCGACGGTGCCGCTGCACCGGCACTGGTTCGACGTGGCCGTCTACCACGGAGCGGTCAACTCCTGGGTGCACGACGGCGGCGCGCTCTACGACTACGTACGGCCCGGCACCGCGTACGGCTTCACCTATCCGCCGTTCGCCGCGCTGTGCATGCTGCCGATGGCCTGGGTGGACTGGCCGGCCACGGTGGTCCTGGCCGCCACCCTCAACATCGTCGCCGGGCTGCTGATCCTCCAGTGGACGGCCGGCCCGCTGATCCGCCGCGAGGGCTGGCCGTACTGGTACGCGATGGTGCTGGCGGGCTGCCTGCTGTCGCTGCTCGAACCGGTCCGGGACACCTTCACCTTCGGGCAGGTCAACCTCGCGCTGCTCGCGCTGGTGCTGCTCGACGCCGAACTGCTGCGCCGCGGCAGCCGCTGGGCCGGGTACGCGACCGGTCTGGCCGCGGCCGTCAAGCTCACGCCCGCCCTGTTCATCGGCTGGCTGCTGCTCGGCGGGCACCGCCGGGCCGGGCTCACGGCGGCGGCCACGGCCGCCGGGGCGACGCTGCTGGCCGCACTGGCCGCGCCGGGTGCGTCCCGGACGTTCTGGACGCACGCGATGTGGGACACCGACCGCGTCGGCTCGCTCTCCTACGCCGGCAACCAGTCGCTGCGCGGCACCCTGGCCCGGCTCGACGCGCCGGAGTGGGTGTGGGCGGTCGCGGTGGTGGCCGTGCTGGCGGTGTGGGCCTACAAGGTGCGGCGCGCGGACATCACGAACGGCGTCGCGCTCACCGGCGTCGCGGCCTGCCTGGTCAGCCCGGTGACCTGGGTGCACCACCTGGTGTGGATGATCCCGGCGCTCGCCGTGCTGGCGGGTGAGGCGCTGCGGGTGCGGACCCGGGCCCGGGTGGCGGTGGCGGCCGGCGCGTACGTGATCCTGTGCAGCAGCATCGTGTGGCTGTGGCTGGACGAGCCGGGGCAGGGCGGCGCGGGCTCGCTCATCGGCGGCAGCGCGTACGTCTGGATCGCCATGGGACTGCTGCTGGGGCCCCGGCACGGATGGCGTAGCCGGGCGCGCACCGGTGCGATCTTGGCTGACAGGGTGGGAGAGCGGGCCGGCTGACGGTCCGACGGCTCACGCGGCCTCCCCCTGACGACCGAGGAGTTCACGCATGCGTGTGTCCCTGTGCCGGACGTTGACCATGACCGCCGCGTGCGTGAGCGCCGTCAGCGCCGTGTGTGTCCTGCCCATGGCGGCCGCCGCGCCCGCGCGCGTGCCGGCCCCGCTGCCCTCCCTCGCCCCGCTGCTGGGCGCGAGCGCGCCGAACGCCATCCCGGGCGAGTACATCGTGACCCTCGTCCCCGGCAGCGACCCCGCGGGCGTCGCCCGCGACGCCGGGATCACCCCGCACCACCTCTACCAGGACGCGATGCTCGGCTTCTCCGCCCCGCTGACCGAGCCCCAGTTGACGCAGGTGCGCGCGCTGCCCCAGGTCCGCAAGGTCGAGCAGGACACCCGGGTCACGCTCGCCCCGGACGGCCGCGTCACCCCGCCGCCCCGGCGTCTGCCGCAGCGCCAGGGCGGGAACGGTGCGAACGGGGCGGCCGGCACCTTCTGGGGGCTGGAGCGCATCTCCCACCGCACGCCCCACACGCACGGGTTCCCCGTGAAGGCCACCGGCTCCAAGGTGACCGCCTACATCATCGACAGCGGCATCGACTTCGCCCACGACGAGTTCGGCGGCCGGGCCACTCCCGGCATCGACGAGATCGACGACGGCCTGGACGGCGAGGACTGCGCCGGCCACGGCACGCACGTCGCGGGCACGGTCGGCGGCGCGCACACCGGCATCGCCCGCGAGGTCCACCTGGTCTCCATCCGGGTCCTGGACTGCGACGCCGCGGGTCCCAACTCGGGCATCATCGCGGGCATCAACTGGCTGGCGCGGCACGCGGTCAAGCCGGCCGTCGCGAACGTGTCGCTGGGCGGCATGTACTCACCCGCGATGAACGACGCCCTGAACGGCCTGGCCCGCGCCGGGGTCTTCCCGGTCGTCGCGGCCGGCAACGACGACATCAACTCCTGCGTCATCTCCCCCGCCAGCGCGACCGAGGCGTTCACCGTGGCCGCCACGGACAAGGCCGACCACCTGGCGTCCTTCAGCAACTTCGGCAGCTGCGTCAATCTCACCGCGCCCGGCGTGGACATCGCCTCCGCCTGGCCCGACGGGTCGTACGCCCTGATGAGCGGCACGTCGATGGCCGCCCCCCATGTCACCGGGATCGCCGCGCTCTACAAGGACACGTACGGGGACGCCCCGTTCGAGGTCGTCAAGAACTGGCTCATCGCCCAGGCCACGCCCAACGCCTCGGCCGACGCGCCCTGGGGGACGCCGACGCTGCTGGCCTTCACCGGGGATCTTTGACGGGTTCCGGCTGAGCGTGGCCGGAATCCTGGGTGCCGAGTGTCCAGAACAGCGAGATCTGGACATGTAGCATCGAGATCATGCGCATGAACGAGGGCGTGGAGTGGGCACTGCACTGCTGCCTCAACCTGGCCTGGGCCGGTCCCGAGGAGGCCGTCACGGCGGCCCGGCTCGCCGCGTTCTACGAACTGCCCACGGCCTACCTCAACAAACAGCTCCAGGCACTCGCCCGTGAGGGCATCGTCTCCTCCACCCCCGGGCCGCGCGGCGGCTTCCGGCTGGCCCGGCAGCCGGAGGAGATCACCGTCCTGGACGTCGTCACGGCCATCGAGGGACGCGACGAGGCGTTCCAGTGCACCGAGATCCGCAAGGCGTCCCCCGACCACGGCCGCATGCTCGGCGACGACTTCCGCCAGCCGTGTCTGGTGCAGCAGGCCATGTCCCGAGCGGAGCTCGCGTGGCGTCGCGAACTGGCCGGGCAGACGCTTGCGGGGCTCATGGGGACGATTCGGGCGGTCGCGCCTCAGGCCCCTGAGCGGACCCGCGGCTGGCTCCTGGAAGCGCGATCCTGACCGGGTAGGTTTTTTCCCCGCCCGCCCGCCCGTGCGCCCTGTGAAGTCCGGGCGCCCCGACGCGCATGGTTCCTGGGCCGGGTTCGGGGCCTCCGGGGCTGCACGTCCTGGACTGGCATATTTACGTGCGTGACGGGCACCTGCTCATCCCGTCCCGGCCCGGATGCCGCACACAAATATGCCGCAGCGTCCAGAACATCCACCCCTACGACCCCGCCCCCTCCGTAGTGTTCGCGCCTGATCCCCAGTGGGGGGTGGAAGGCGGCCATGGCACAGGCCGAGGGTGGGTGCGGCGGCACATCAGCCGCCCAGGCGTCACCGCCCACACACCGGTGGGGCTGTCTCCAGGCAACCGCGGTCCCCCCGGACTGCCTCCATACCCCCCACTGGGGATCAGGCGCTCGCAACTACGGAGGGGGCGGGGGTGGAGGGGTGGGCGTTCTGGACTGTGGAGCATATTTGGGTGCACAACCCGGAGTGACCAACGCAGAGTGCCTGAGGCACCGAAATGTGCTGTCCAGAATGGCTGGCCCCGGAGGCCCCGACCCCGGCCCACCCCACAACGCGCGCCGGGGTGCGTGACTTCACAGGGCACCCGGGAGGGCGGGCGGGGAAAAACCCAACGGGAACCACGACGCACCCCGGTTCACGAAAGATCGCGCGCGAAATGCAACGCCGTGATCGCCATCCGGCACGTGTGGTAGAAGCGGTGCGCGCCATGGTTGGCCACGCCCGAGTCCAGCTCGACCCGCTCGCAGCCCACCTTGCGCGCCCTGATCTCCAGTTCCTCCAGCAGCCGGGCGCCCACCCCGGCCCGGCGGGCGTCGAGCGCGGTGACGAGGTCGTCGACGAAGAGGGTGCGGCCCCGGCTGGTGGCGAGCACGCGGTGGGTCGCGACGGCGAGGTAGCGCCGCCGGTTGTCGCGTGCGGCGGTGAAGACCAGGCCCTGCGCGTTCGCCTCGCCGGCGAAGGCGGCGAAGCCGTCGGCGGTCAGAGCGGGCCTCAACGTCCTTATGAGCGGCCCCACTTCCGCCGTCATGTCCGGTTCGCCGGGCCGTACATCCACGAATGTCAGCTCCATGCGTAGATCCTAAGAGGGCCCGGCAGACCTCCGGCGGGTCACAAGCTTCTGTGCTAGGGGGTTCGCGGAATCTATGCCGTGCGCTGTGCGATCGGGTGTAGGAAGGAGTCGAGTGATGTCTGTGCGATCCCCTGTGCCGGGCGGGGCTCGTCCTGCTCCGGCAGTACGTCCCACCACCAGGAGATCGCGGGGATGTCCAGGGCCTCCGGGCTGTTGTCGCTCGGAGTGTCACGGAAGGTGGAGGGGAGGTTCGCCGGATCGTCGGGTGTGGTGTAACGGATCGAGCTGACTCCCCAGTCCTGGGCCCCGCGGATGAAGTGACCGAGGCTGTCGAGGAATTGGCGCAGCTGCGGGCTGCCGTAGGTCTGGAGGTACTCCGCGGTGCGGAGGAAGAGATTCATCACGCGGTCCCGCTGCGCGATGGCCATGCTCAGTGCCCGGTGCCGCGGGATGTCGTACTCGACCTCCAGCACGCGGACGACGTTGAGGTAGAAGCCGCCCGCCCGCGCCTCCTTGTGGTGGGAGAAGATGTCGTTGTCCCAGCAGATGATGAAGTAGGCCATCTCCGCCGCCGCCCGCACGGCGGTGAGATCCCGTTCGTGCGCCTGGAGTTCGTAGCCCTGACCCATCTCCAGGAGCGGCATCATGACGGACGTGGCACCGTCGTAGATCCGCATCAGGGTGTAGTCGTTGAGGTCGGGGACGGTGCCGGCGCTCCGGAAGGACGCCTCCCACACGACCGAGGAGAAGTACTCCCGCAGGGCGTCGATCCAGCGGGCGACCTGTCCCGGTGTGCCGTACAGGTCCATCCGGTACCGGAGGTCGCGCAGGCCCTGCGCCAGCGGGTCGTCGGCCAGCATGGGGACTTCGGGGTTCTGCGCGATGCGGAGCAGCCGGGAGAGCGCTCCCATGAGCTCGCCCGGACGGGTGCCGAGCTCCCCTTCCTCGCAGTAGCCGTCGTCGACGCCGAAGAGCCAGATGATGAAGTCCGCGGCGATGGCGACGACGTCCTCCCTGCCCTCGGGGAGCACCCGCGCGGCGAAGGTCCCGATGTCGTGCTTCACGAGCCGGCCGCGCAACTCGTCGGAACCGATCCGGAACTGCTCGGCCCAGGCGGCCGCGCGGGCGTCGATGGCCGCGTGCTGCGGATGGATCGCCGGTCTGAGGGGAGAGTAGATCGGTGGAACTACCAGGTCAGGCCCCACTGACGATCACCTCTCAGTTGTCCGTGCACCGCCCACCACGAAGGGCCGCGCGGCAGGCGGCCGCACGGGGCGTGAATGGATCAGCTTCAGCGACCATTACCCCGGCATATCGCCATGGCGTCAAGCCACGCAATCTCGCCATGCGAACGGCAGTTGGCGTACCTACTGCTTGCGCCGCCCGTGCGCCTCGTGTGCGCGGGGCGCACGGCCCAACCGCGACCAGGGGACATGGACGTGTCAGACACGGACAAGCGCACGGCGGGCGCACGGGCGCATTC
>NZ_JBHXSO010000011.1:0-161340 GCF_042714775.1 Streptomyces sp. NPDC058691
GGCGTACGAGGGAGACGCCGGCGCCGCGCGGCACCATGCCCTGGTCCCGTCACGGGCCCGGGGCGGCGCTGTCGGTGGCCGGCGGCACACTGGGGCCATGAACGCCTTCCCGTCCGAGGTTTCCGCTGTGCCCCGTCCCGCTCCGGTGTGGGTGGAGTCCATGGGCGGTCCGATGATCGTTGTTCCCGTCTCCGCGCTCGCCGCTTGGGGCGGCTGCACGGAAGCGGGGATGGTCCTGGGCGACGGGGACGTCCCGGACGACTACGACCGGGCCTGCGCCGTGGACGACCTGGCGGAGGTGATCCCCGTCGGCCGGGACGGCGCCTTGGCGCTGGTGCTGGGGGACGAGCCCGCCACGACGTGTTACCTCCCCGCGCACCGGGCCTTCCTACGCTGGCTCGGCGCCGGCTCGGAGGCCGGTCTGATCGACGCGGCCGAGGCGGTACTCGCGGATCCCGCCATCACGTGGGAGCAGTGCGGGACATGGGACACCGACGGGCCCGCGGTGCTCATGGACTCCGCCGCGGCGGGCAGCCTGCCGGGCGTCGGACACCCCGGCGGCGGCCTGCCCGAACAGGCCCGCGTCCCGCTGCCTCCCGGTCGCTGGACGGTCGACGCCGTCGAGGCGAGGGCGGGCGGCCGCACTTCGCTCGGCCTGGTGCGACTCGTGCCCGCCGTCTCCTGAGCCCCGTCAGGCCAGTTCCTCCCAGCGCCGGGTGAGGCGCCCCGCGCCCGCTTCCGTCAGCGAGCCCCAGAGCCGCAGCCGCGCGACGCCGCCGTCGGGGTAGGTCTCGATCCGCACGTGGGTGGCGGCGGGGGCGACCACCACGAAACGGTGGACGGTGTCGGGCTGCAGGCGGGTGCGGGGAAGGACCGTGAACCACTCGCCGCTCTCGCCGTCGCGCCCCAGCAGTGCCGCCCAGCCGGGGGCGTTGCCCTTGTAGTAGCCGGTGTCGATCTCGACGGCGCGGATGACCCCCTGCCCTGCGAGACGGTAGCTGGCCCAGTCGTGGCCCTTGTCGCGGCGCCGCCGGGTCTCCCAGCCGTCGCCCATCCGGCGCGACCTGCCGGGCAGGATCGGGTTGACCGGCGAGGAGTAGAAGCGGTCGGAGACGTCCTCGGCGGCGCCGCCGTTCTCCAGGGCGGCCAGGTCGAAGGTGCCGAGCGCCGCCAGCCACGCGGGGTCGGGGACCACCTCGCCGTGGACGCGCAGCCGCGCGATTCCCCCGTCGGGGAACTGACGGAGTCTCAGGTGCGTGAAGCGGCGTTCCACGGTCACGCCGAAGCCGTTGGCGGCGTGACCGCCGATGGCCGTGCGCGGCACCAGTTCGGTCCACTCCACGCCGCCCGCGAGCAGGTCCTCCGGGGCGGCGGACAGCGGGGCGGAGGTGCCCTCGACCGCGACCTGCCGGGGGTGGTTGCCGCGGAAGTGGGCCGTGTCCACGACCAGGCCGCGGACGAGGCCGGGGGCGGCGAGGCGGATCAGCGCCCAGTCGTGGTCGGCGTCGACGGGGTGCGGGTCGTCGGGGCCCGTGCCGCGGCGCCGCCGGGTCTCCCAGCCGTCCATGACCTGCCCCTTGTGGCCGAAGTGCTCGGGCCGGAACTCGGGGCGCTCCGGGACGAGCAGGTTCTCCCGCTCGGCGAAGAACTCGTCGTTGGCGGCGATCACCCCGGCGCCCAGCCGCCGGTCGGCGAGGTCGACGAACCCGGTGAACGGCAGGTCGGCGCCGCGGTAGTCGGCCCAGGGGTCCCCTCCGGAGTACGGCTGGGCGTCGCCGGTGTACCGGGGTACGGCGGTCACGCGTCCTCCCTGTCGATGAGGCGGCCGGAGGGGTGCGCCGGGGCGCCGTGGTCGGCGATGCGCTCGCCGCGCAGCCAGGTGCTGCGGACGACCCCCTGGAGAGTGCGGCCCGCGTAGGCGGTGACCTGGTTGCGGTGGTGGAGGGCGGCGGGGTCCACGGTGAAGCTCTCGTCGGGCGCCAGGACGGCGAAGTCGGCGTCGTGACCGGGCGCGATCGCGCCCTTGGTGCTCAAGCCCGCCAGGCGCGCCGGGCCCTGTGCCATCCAGCGCACCACGTCGGCGAGGCCGGCGCCACGCCGCCGGGCCTCGGTCCAGATCGCGGGCAGGCCGAGCTGGAGGGAGGAGATGCCGCCCCATGCGGCGCCGAAGTCGCCGGTGTCGAAGTGCTTGAGACCGGCCGTGGAGGGCGAGTGGTCGGAGACCACGCAGTCGATCGTGCCGTCGAGCAGGCCCTGCCAGAGGGCGTCCCGGTTGGCCGCCTCGCGGATCGGCGGGCAGCACTTGAACTGGGTGGCGCCGTCGGGCACCTCCTCGGCGGTCAGCGTCAGATAGTGCGGGCAGCTCTCGGCCGTCAGGCGTACACCCTCGCGGCGGGCGGCGGCGATCAGCGGCAGCGCCTCGGCGGAGGACAGGTGCAGGACGTGCACCCGGCAGTCGAGGCGGCGGGCGAGTGCGATCAGCCCCTCGATCGCGGTGTTCTCGGCGGCGCGCGGGCGGGAGGCGAGGAAGTCGGCGTACCTGGGGCCGGAGGGCGGCGGGGCGCCGTCGATGAGCGCGGGGTCCTCGGCGTGCACGATCAGCAGCCCGTCGAAGCGGGCGATCTCGGCCATCGCCTCCGCCAGCTCCGCGGGGTCCAGCTGCGGGAACTCCTCGACGCCGGAGTGCAGGAGGAAGCACTTGAAGCCGAAGACGCCGGCCTCGTGGAGCGGCCGCAGGTCCTTGACGTTGCCGGGGACGGCGCCGCCCCAGAAGCCGACGTCGGTGTGGACCCTGCCGCGCGCGGTGTCCCGCTTGAGGTCCAGGTGCGCGGTCGTGGTGGTCGGCGGGACGCTGTTGAGCGGCATGTCGATCAGCGTGGTCACACCCCCGGCGGCGGCCGCGCGGGTGGCGGTCTCGAAGCCCTCCCACTCGGTGCGGCCGGGGTCGTTGATGTGGACGTGGGTGTCGACCAGGCCGGGCAGCAGTGCGTCACGCCCCAGGTCGACCAGGCGGGCGCCGGCCGGTGGCGTGCTCCCGTACGGCAGGACGGCGGAGATCCTGCCTGCGGCGACGGCCACGTCGGCGGCGCGTTCGCCTTCGGGCGTGACGACCCGCGTCGAGCGCAGCACCAGCCCGGTCGCGACAGCGGCCTCGGACACGCGTTCCCCTTCCACCGGCGTCGCACGGACATTCAACGTTCTGTTGAATCAGATCCTCCGCCGGGCCATACGGCCCGTCAAGACCCGCCCGGGGCGCGCGGGAACCCCCGGAGACCCCCTGGGCCCCCCTGGGCCCGTCGGAACGGGCGGGCGGACCGGGAGCCCCGGGAGTAGGGTTGGTGGATTCCACCAAACGGAAGCCCGCTTCCGGCACAGCCGCTCGTGGCTCCGCACAAGGACGCGGCCGACGACGATCAACGGCTGGTGACCGCCGGTAGGCTGCACCACCACATCGTCCGCCTGGGGAGGAACCGTGGCGTCAGACCGCGCCGGGGGCGTCCAGTCCCTTGAACGCGCCTTCGACCTGCTGGAGCGGATGGCCGACGCGGGGGGCGAGGTCGGCCTCAGCGAGCTGTCCACGAGCAGCGGGCTGCCGCTGCCCACCATCCACCGCCTGATGCGGACCCTCGTCGACTGCGGCTACGTACGCCAGCAGCCCAACCGGCGCTACGCCCTCGGCCCCCGGCTGATCCGCCTCGGCGAGACCGCCTCCCGCCTGCTGGGCACCTGGGCCCGCCCCTACCTCGCCGAACTCGTCGACGCGACCGGCGAGACCGCCAACATGGCCCTCCTCGACGGCGACGAGGTCGTCTACGTCGCCCAGGTCCCCTCGCGCCACTCCATGCGGATGTTCACCGAGGTCGGACGCCGCGTCCTGCCCCACTCCACCGGCGTCGGCAAGGCGCTGCTCGCCCACGTCCCGCCGGAGGAGGTGCGCGCGCTGCTGGGCCGCACCGGCATGCCGGCCGCCACGGAGCGGACCATCACCGACCCGGACGCCTTCCTCGCCGAACTCGCGCACATCCGCGAGCAGGGCTACGCCGTGGACGACAACGAGCAGGAGATAGGGGTCCGCTGCCTCGCCGTCACCGTCCCCGGCTCCCCCACGGCCGCCGCAATCTCGGTCTCCGGCCCGGCCGGCCGCGTCACCGAGGCCGCCACGGAGAAGATCGTCCCCGTCCTCCAGGCCGCGGCCCGTCACCTGTCCGCGGCCCTCACCGCCGGCACCGCGGGCTGACCGCCCCGGGGCAGCACGCCGGGGCTTGACCTCGAGCGCACTCCAGGGCCTAGCGTCGCAGGGGTCCGCGACAACGACCCGAGGCGGGGAGTGACCGTGCAACTTGGCCTGCATCTCACGAAGTTCGACCACCCGGAGGGGTCCGTCGCGCTGGGCCCGGCGCTGGCGGAGGCCGGGGCCGCGGCGGAGGCGGCCGGGGTGGGATGGCTGTCGGTCATGGACCACTACTTCCAGATGGAGCACAACGGCGGCGCCGAGGCGGCCATGCTGGAGTGCTACACGACGCTGGGCTACCTCGCCGCCCGCACGTCCTCCGTGCGCCTCGGGGTCCTGGTCACGGGGACGACGTACCGCCATCCCGGACTGCTGGCCAAGATCGCCACGACGCTCGACGTGCTGTCCGGCGGCCGGGCGACCCTGGGACTGGGCGCTGCGTGGTACGAACGCGAGCACCTGGGCCTGGGCGTGCCGTTCCCGCCGCTCTCGGAGCGCTTCGAACGGCTGGAGGAGACGCTGCGCATCTGTCTGCAGATGTGGGACCAGGAGAACGACGGCCCCTTCGAGGGCAGGCACTACCGGCTCGCGGAGACCCGCTGCACCCCGGCGCCCGTCAGCTCGCCCCACCCCGAGGTGATGATCGGCGGCGGCGGGGAGCGCAAGACCCTCAGGCTGGTGGCCCGCTACGCGGACGCGTGCAATCTGTTCGGCTCCTCGCCCGCCGAGGTCGCGCACAAGCTGGACGTGCTGCGCCGGCACTGCGACGAGGCGGGCCGGGACTACGACTCGATCCGCAAGACGATGCTGTACACGGGAAGCGCGCTTCGCGACGGGGACCCGGACACGTTCGTCAAGGAGATGGCCGGCTATGCCGCGCTCGGCGTGGAGAGCGCGATCGTGATGCCTCCCGAGGCGGTTTCCGCCGGGTGGATCGAGAGCCGCTGCGCTCCCGCGGTGGGCCGGCTGGCCGAACTCGGCTGACCGGCTCCAGCCGGGCCCGTCCGGTCGGCCGGTCCCGTCCGCTCAGTCGGCGGAGGGCGGCGCGCCGAAGAGCTCGATCGCGCGCCGCACCTCGGTGAGGGCGGCGGACAGGGCGCTGACGGAGCCGAGGGCGCCGGTGACGACCAGGAGGCCGCGGCGCAGGCGCGGGACGTCGGGGACACCGGCGGCGGCCGCGGCCGCCAGCGCGGCGAGTTCGTCCTCCGCGATGTGACGGTCCGGTAAGTTCGAGCGGTACCCGGCGAGCGCGCGGCGGCAGTGGGAGACCGCCGCGCGCAGCGTGGCCACCCTCGGGTCCTCGGCGCCGTCCCCGTCCAGCGCCGCACGGGCCGCCATGTCCTTGACCACTGATACATCCCCCATTGATCGACCCCCGCTGATCGCACCCGCGCGGGACCGGCCCCACCCGGCGCCGCATCGGGGAGGACAGTAAACGCGACGGAGCGCTCCGCCCGCTATACGGAGAGCGAAATCGGCCGTAAGTTCCTCTCGCGCAAAGCGACTTGCCGACATCAACGTCCGAGGGGCGCTGTTCGGTTCCAGTCGGCGAGCTGCCACCCCGAGGCGCCGTACCGCCAGCGCGCGAAGGAGCCGTTGGCGACACACGCCCCCTCCGGCAGCGGCGGCCCCAGGAGATGACGGAGCATCAGCACGACGGCGTCATGCGTGACCAGCAGCCATGACGCGCCGTCCCCGCCGGCGTCGATCCCGTCCAGCACGGACCGCACGCGCCGGGCGACGTCGTCCATCGACTCGCCACCACCGGGCGGCCGGTACGCGAACTCGCCCTCGCGTTCGCGGCGGGCCGCCTCCCGCGGAAAGCGCTCACGGACGGCCTCCGGCGTGAGCAGTTCGAGCGCGCCGGTGCCGCGGTCGGCCAGACGGGGCTCGTACGACGCCGGGGGCAGTGGGCGCCCCGCGGCGCTGTAGCCGTCCGCGAGGACGGCGAGGGTCTGCCGGGCGCGTCGGTAGGGGGAGCAGAGCACCGTGCCGGGGGCGTCCCCGCCGAGGCCCGACAGCGCGCCGGCGAGCCGTGCCGCCTGGTCGCGGCCGAGGTCGGTGAGGCCGATGTCGGCGTCGCGGACGCCCTCCGGGGAGACGCCGCGCGCGAAGGCCGCGTTCGCGGTGCTCTCGCCGTGCCGCACGGCGATGATCCAGCTCACCATGGCGGGTCCACCTTTCCCTCGTCCGCCATCCACGGTATCCAGGGGACGTGGAACGGAACGGTGGAAGCGGGGCAGACACTGCCGTCGCCGGGCTGCTGCTGGCCGCCGGGGGCGGCCGCCGGCTCGGCGGCCGGCCCAAGGCGCTGCTGGAGTACGGCGGGCGCCCGCTGGTGGAGCACGCCGCGCGGGTGCTGCGCGAGGGCGGCTGCGGGCCGGTGCACATCGTGCTGGGCGCCGCGGCCGGCGAGGTCCGCGCGCGGGCGGTGCTCGACGGCTGCGCGGTGGTCGTGAACCCGGACTGGGAGCAGGGCATGGGGACCTCGCTGCGGGCCGGCCTGGAATCGCTGGCGGGCACAGGGGCACGGGCCGCGGTGGTCGCGCTCGTGGACCAGCCCGGCGTGGGCGCGGAGGCCGTGGCGCGGGTGATGGCGGCGTACGCCTCGCCGGAGACGCTGGCCGCCGCCGCGTACGAAGGCAGGCGCGGGCACCCCATCCTGCTGGGCGCCGGCCACTGGCCAGCGATCGCGGCGACTGCGGTCGGCGACCAGGGGGCACGCTCGTACCTGAAGCGGCACGAGGCGGCGATCGTCCTCGTGGAGTGCGCGGACATCGCGCTCCCGGGCGACATCGACACCCCGGACGACCTGTGGCGGCTCGGCAGCGGTCCGCGGCCGCCGGCACCCGATGCCACAAAACGTTGAAGTTCCGCAATGCAAAAACTATGCTCCACGCAGCAGAAGCGCCCGTCCGGCCAGGGCGCCCCGCGGCCGCCCCCCGGCCCGCCCGGCACCCCGTGCCGCCCGCACCTTCGCCGTGCCGCGTCCCCCCGCGCCGACAGCAGCCGCAGCCAGAGGAGATCAGCTTCATGTCCGCAGCAGGAGCAGGGCCTTTTCCGCACGCCGTCGTCGCCGACACCGCGCCCCCCGTCGAGCGCTCGGAGGAGGTGCTGACCGAATCGGCACTCGCCTTCCTCGGCGAACTGCACCGCCGGTTCGCGCCACGCCGCGCCGGACTCCTCGCCCGTCGCAAGGAGCGCCGCGAGGAGATCGCCCGCACCGGCACCCTGGACTTCCTCCCGGACACCGCGCACATCCGGGAGGGAGACTGGCGGGTCGCGGACGCCCCGGCCGCGCTCGACGACCGCCGGGTGGAGATCACCGGCCCCACCGACCGCAAGATGACGATCAACGCCCTCAACTCCGGTGCGAAGGTCTGGCTCGCGGACTTCGAGGACGCCTCCGCCCCCACCTGGGAGAACGTCGTCGGCGGCCAGATCAACCTGATCGACGCCTTCGAGCGCCGCATCGACTTCACCTCCCCCGAGGGCAAGTCCTACGCACTCGGGGACGAGGCCGCGCTCGCCACGGTCGTCGTGCGCCCCCGCGGCTGGCACCTGGACGAGCGCCACCTCACCGTCGACGGCGAGCCCGTCCCCGGCGCCCTGGTGGACTTCGGGCTCTACTTCTTCCACAACGCGCACCGGCTGCTCGCCAAGGGCAAGGGACCGTACTTCTACCTCCCCAAGACCGAGTCGCACCTCGAAGCCCGCCTCTGGAACGACGTCTTCGTCTTCGCCCAGGACCACGTCGGGGTCGGGCAGGGCACGATCCGTGCCACCGTGCTGATCGAGACGATCACCGCGGCCTTCGAGATGGAGGAGATCCTGCACGAACTCCGCGACCACGCGAGCGGGTTGAACGCGGGCCGCTGGGACTACCTGTTCTCCATCGTGAAGAACTTCCGCGACGCGGGCGAGCGCTTCGTGCTGCCCGACCGCAACGCCGTCACGATGACCGCGCCCTTCATGCGCGCGTACACCGAACTGCTGGTGCGCACCTGCCACAAGCGCGGCGCCCACGCCATCGGCGGCATGGCCGCCTTCATCCCCTCCCGGCGCGACGCGGAGGTCAACGCGGTCGCCTTCGAGAAGGTCAAGGCCGACAAGGACCGCGAGGCCGGGGACGGCTTCGACGGCTCCTGGGTCGCCCACCCCGACCTGGTGCCGATCGCCCGCGCCTCCTTCGACGCGGTCCTCGGCGACCGGCCGAACCAGAAGGAGCGGCTGCGCGAGGACGTCCACGTCACCGCCGCCGAACTGCTGGCCGTCGACTCGCTGGAGGCCAGGCCCACGTACGAGGGGCTGCGCAATGCCGTCCAGGTCGGCACCCGCTACATCGAGGCATGGCTGCGCGGCCTCGGCGCGGTCGCCATCTTCAACCTCATGGAGGACGCCGCCACCGCCGAGATCTCCCGCTCGCAGATCTGGCAGTGGGTCAACGCGGGCGTGGTCTTCGCCGACAACGGCGAGAAGGCCACCGCCGAGCTGGTGCGCGCCGTGGCGGGCCGGGAACTGGCCGCGATCCGTGCCGAGGCGGGCGAGGAGGCCTTCTCGGCGGGCCGCTGGCAGCAGGCCCACGACCTGCTGCTGAAGACCGCGCTCGACGAGACCTACGTCGACTTCCTCACCTTGCCCGCCTACGAGTTGCTCCGCTGACCCGTTCCAGACCCCCGGGCCTTCCACCGCGGACTCCGGCCCGCGGGCGAAGTGATCGAACAGGCGGGGCCGTTCACCGGCCCGATCGCGTGGGAAGGGTCCGGGCATGCCCTTCGACCACAACGACCACTACCACCGGCTGCTGCTGCGCCACGTACCGCCCGGCGCGCTGACCGCGCTCGACGTGGGCTGCGGCACCGGCCGCTTCGCGCGCAAACTGGCGGAACGGGGGCTGCGGGTGGAGGCGGTCGACGCCTCGGATGAGGTCGTCACGGCGGCGGGCACCGCGCCCGGCGTGGTCTTCCGGGTGGCCGACGTGACGCGCGTCCGCCTGCCCGAGGGCCGCTACGACGTGATCACCTGCCTGGCGAGCCTGCACCATGTGCCGTTCTCCACCGTGACCACCCTGCGGGCCGCCCTCGCCCCGGGCGGTGTGCTCCTGGTCCTCGGCTGCCATCCCGAACACAGCGCCGCCGACTGGGCGGTGAGCCTGCTCGCCGTCCCGGTCAACGCCGTCGCCCGGCTCGCCGTCGCCGTCTGGGAGCGGCTGCGCGGCCGGCCCCGCCCGGCCGTGCGCGCGCCGGTGCGCCCGCCCACGATGCCGCTGCCAGAGATCCGCGCCGAGGCGGAGCGCCTCCTGCCGGGCAGCCGGGTGCGCCGCCTGCTGTTCTGGCGCCACCTGCTGGTGTTCCACGAGGACGCCGCGCGCTGACGCGCCCCGTCAGGCCTGGCCGGTGTCGAAGCGGCTGATCTTCCCGTCGTCGACGGTGAAGTGCCACTTGGTGCGCATCTCGCCCCAGGTGTCGTTGCGGTAGTCGGCGATCAGGGTGCACCCCGCGGCGTCCTGCGACTGGACGCCCATGTGACCGTGGGAGTCGAAGATCTCCCGGTCGGCCCATTCGCCGAGGCTGCGTTCCGAGCCGTCGTCCGACATGGTCGCGTCATCGGTGAGCGCCTTGTGGAAGGCCTCGCGGTCGCCGTCGTTGACCGCCTCGACGAAGGCGCGGACGGCGGGCTCGTTGAGGGCGTCGTTGCGGATCATCGTCGAACTCCCTGTGCCGGTGTACGGGCCACCAGCCTGGTCGGCCGAAGCGCCCTGCGCCACCCGGGGGACGGCGGTTCACCCGGGGGACGGCCCCCGCTGGCCGGGCGGGGCGGGCGCGGGGAGTCTGGGACGACAGCCCGGCGGGCCGGGACGGACGGCGGGAGCGCGCGCGTGGGAAGTGTCGACGAGGGCGGCACCGACGACCGCAGGGATGTGGCGCGCTACGTCCGGCTGCTGCCCGTCGTGCTGCTCGTCGGCGGCTTCCTCGTGGACTACCTGACTCCCGCCGAGTTCAGCGGAACGGCCTTCTACTCCGTCGCCCCGATGATCGCCGCGCCGCTCATGTCGCTGCGCGGCACGTGCCTGGTCGGTGCCGGGGCCGTCGCGGCGGACGCGGGCATCCTGAACCACTTCGGCTACATCGACGGCGCCGGCGGCGTCAGCGAGCTGCTGTCGATCACGGCGGTGTCGGCGGTCGCGGTGTTCATCAACCGGGTGCTGCACGTCCGCGAGATGCGGCTGCGCTCCGCCCGCGGCATCGCGGCGGCGGTGCAGCGGGCGGTGCTGCCCGAGCCGCCGGAACGCGTCGGCCCGTTCCGGATCGCCGCCCGCTACGAGGCCGCCCAGCAGGACGCGGACATCGGCGGTGACCTCTACGCCGTTCAGGAGACCCCCTTCGGGCTGCGCTGCGTCATCGGCGACGTCCGCGGCAAGGGGATGGACGCGGTAGAGGCGGCCACGGTGGTGCTGGGCGCCTTCCGTATGGCGGCCGACGAGGAGCCGACGCTCGCCGGACTGGCCGCGCGCATGGACCGCGCCCTGTGGCGGGAGTCCGAACGGCGCGAGGGCCTGGACCGGCTGGAAGGCTTCACCACGGCCGTCCTGGCGGAGATCCCCCCGGACGGCGGGCAGCTCCGCCTCGTCAACCGCGGCCACCCTCCGCCGCTCGTGCTCCGCGAGGGGCGGGTGTACTACGCCGAGCCCTCCCGGCACGCCCTGCCTCTCGGCATGGGCCTGGAGACCGGCGTGGCCTCGGTGGACACCCTGCCCTTCCCGCCCGGCACCTCGCTGCTGATGCACACCGACGGCGTCACCGAGGCGCGCAATTCCGACGGCACCTTCTACGACCCGGTGACCCGGCTCGCCGGCGTGCGCTTCGAGGGGCCCGCCGAACTGCTGCAGACCCTGCTGGACGACGTCCACCGCCACACCGGCGGCCCCCGCAACGACGACATGGCCCTGCTCGCCGTCACCCACGACCTGCTGCCCTGAGCACCGCCCCGCACGAGGTCCGTACGCGCAGCGCGGGCAGCAGGCCGACGTGCCGTCGCGGCCCGGAATCCCCCGAGCGGCGCTCGGCGATCCGCTCCAGGAGCAGCGCCACCGCGGCCTCGCCGACCGCGCGCTTGGGTGGCGCGACAGCGGTGAGCGGTGGGTCGGCCAGGCTCGCCACCTCGTCGCCGTGGACGACGATCGCCAGGTCCTCGGGAACGAGCACGCCGAGCGCCCGCAGCCGCGGGACGAGCACCACCGCGAACTCGTCACCGTCCAGGAGTACCGCGCGCACGCCGTGCTCCTCGGCCAGCGCGCGCAGATGATCGGCCGTCTGCCCGATCCGCTCGGCCTCGGGCAGCCGCGCGGGCGCGCAGTACGGCGAGCCGGGCGCCGGGGTCAGCCCCAGCGCCTCGACGGCGGCGGCGTACCCGGCCCGCAGGCGGTCGGCGTGTGCGGCCTCCCGCAGCACCAGCGCGACCGAGTGGTGGCCGAGCGAGGCCAGATGCCGCACGGCCAGGGCGGCGCCGTGCGCGGCGTCGGAACGGACATGGTCCAGATCCGCCGCCTGGCTGCCCGGCGGCGCGTGCCGCTCCACGAGCACCAGCGGCACCCCGGTCCCGACGGTCAGGTCGTCGTCGCCGGAGCCCGGGCCGGGAGTGAGCAGCAGACCCTGCGCGCCTGCGGCGACCAGCCCGCCGGCCTGCTCGGCGTCGCCCTCGGGGTGCCCGGACAGGCCGAGCACCAGCCGTCCGCCGCGGGCCTCCAGGGCGTCGCGGGCGCCCTGGACGATCTCGCCGAAGGGGTGGTCGAGCGTGGGAACGACCATGCCGGCCACCACGCCCTCGGCGTCCCGGGCAGCCGCGGCGAGAGCGGGAGTCGGAGCGGTGCCCGGTGCGGGACCGGTCCCGGCGCCCGGCCACACGACCGAGCCGTGCACGCGGCGCAGCCGTCCCTGGGTCGCGAGCGTCTCGACGTCCCGGCGCAGCGTGACCGTGGAGACGCCCAGTTCCCCGGCGAGGTCCGTGACCCGCAGGCTGCCCCGCTCGCGGACCAGTGCGAGGACCCGCTCGTGGCGCTGGCCGACATGGAGCCGCACGGTCTTCTCCCTGCTCGGGACGGCAGGGACGGCGATTTCGCGGCCCGTCCCCACTCCCCCGACTGTACGCCGCACGGCAGACCGGATGCCCCGAACGGATCGCCCCGGCCACCGCCCCGTTTCGTTCGGTCGAACGCTCGGGACGCCCCTCCCGGGGCGCGAAGGGATCCACAGCCAGGGCACGCCGGCCCCGGCCGCTTCGCGTACGCCGTGAAGCTCGGGCACGGCCCGCCGTCACCGGAGGTGACGATGCGTCAGCTCCGCCGTCGGCGCGGCGGCGCCGCCCGCTTGCGGTAGGCGTCCAGCACGTCCTGCCGGAGCAGGAATCCAAAACCCGCCGACTCCAGCCGCAGGCCGAGAGCAGCCTCGTCGATGCCGAGGCCGGCCGCGGCGTCCGCCAGGTGCCAGTCGGCGGCGGCCAGGCGGCTGAGCAGGTGGCCACGGCGGATCTGGCTCTCCGAGAGCCGGAACGTCTTGAGGTACACCGTCCTGCCGCTGCCGTCGGTGATGGCCTCGCCGATGTGGTTCTCCTGCTTGGGCCGGAACTCCGGCAGGAAGCGGGCGAGGGTGAAGGGCCCCATCCGGTACACCGTCCGCCAGGTCCCGTCCTGTTCCGTCGCCCCGGCGGCCATCGTCGTGTCGTGGAAACCGGCCCAGGCGCGCTCCTGTTCCCCGGCCGCCGCGCGCAGCCGGGCCAGGGAGTCGAGACCCTCGTCGCCCAGGCGGGCCCGGAACTCCGGCACCGGCGGCATCAGGAGCGCGTAGTGGTGGACGAGTTCGCCGTACAGGTCCTGCACCAGGGTCGGGTGGAGCACCCGGTAGTCGTCCGGATGCGGCACGACGAACACGGCAGCCAGGGCGTCGGCGACGTAGAGCAGCACACCGCACTGCCCGGGGTGGATCTCGAAGACGCGCAGCGCGTCCGCGAGTCCGGTGACCTCGGCGCCGGTGTACGCCTGCTCGACGCGCGGCGACAGACCGCGGCGCAGCGCCTGCTGCGACCACTCCTCCCAGGCGACCGAGGGTCCGCCGAAGTGCAGCGCCAGATAGCCCTCCAGCGCCAGGTGCAGCGGGAGGAAGCGCAGCCGGTGCTTCTCCTCACGGCGGGCCATCCTGCGGTGGAAGCGCAGGCCGGTGGTGGCGGGCGGCGTCGCGTCCCCTCCGGGGGCCAGGTGGGTGCCGTAGGCGGCCGCCGGAGTGCCGTCCTCGGTCCAGTCGGCGACGAAGGCGTGCGGGATGTAGGAGAAGTAGGCCGTGCGGGGGCCGACGCTCACGACGGAGGGGCCGTCGCCCAGGATCCGCGGGTGCAGGCGCAGGTCCTCGACGGGTGCGGGGCGCACCAGCGGCACCAGGCGCACCGCGCCCCACACCTGGGAAGGGCGGGTGTCCAGGCCGGTGAGGTCCATCGCGGTCACCGGGCACGCTCCTGGGGGACTTCGGCCGTCATGCGGTCGGCGCGGGATTCCATGTAGGCGGTGAGTTCGGCGAGCTCCGTGCGGCCCTCGGCGAACTGGGCGATCTCCACGAGCGCGGGCAGGTCCTCGGCGTCGCGGATACCGGCCGTGGCCACGGTCGCGGACAGCCGGCGCACGTCGAACGCGTCAGCGTCGTACACGGGGTTGAGGTGGACGACACTGGTACGCCCGCCGGGATCGAGGCGGGTGCGCCACACCCGCAGCACCTCGGCGGCCAGGCCCGGGGGCGCGTTGTCCCAGCCGTCGGAGACGATCACCAGGCGGGACGGCGCGGTGTCCAGGGCGTCGAGCACACGCCGGCCCAGCGGTGTCGGACCGTACGGGTGGACCAGTAGCGCGTCGTCCCGTCCGGAGGTCCACAGCCCGGTGTACTCGCCCGCCAGGGCCGCGAGCAGATGGTGGCAGGCCAGGGCGACGGCCAGCGGGCGGCGGCGCTTGGTGCCCGAGCCGGAGGCGGAGAAGCTGTCGTCCAGGACGGCGGTCACCTTTCCCCAGCTTCCGCGGTGCCGCCCGGCCACCCGTGCCGCGGCCGCCTCCAGGGCGCCGGTCAGCTCACCGCGCCGGCGCCGGCGCTCGTCGAGGGGCAGCGCCAGCACGTAGGACGCCAGCCGGGTGAGCGGCATGCGGTCCAGCTCGCCCGGCACGGGGACGGCGCCGCGCTCCCGGGCGGCCTCCCGCAGTCGCAGGGTCTCCAGGCGCGTCATGCGCGGGGCGATGCGCTCCAGGAAGACCTCCCGGGGGACGCGGTGCTTGGCCGCGAAGCCCTCGGCGACGGTGTAGGGCAGCTCGTACAGGGCCTCCTGCTCGTAGTGCGCGCGACGCCACGCCTCGAGCAGGGGCGTGGCATATCGGGCCCGGGTCAGCGGCCGGAAGACGAACGTGCCCAGTTCGCCCCCGGCGGGGGCGAGGTGGGTGTGCCGCAGAGTCTCCCGCAGACCGCCGCGGTACTTGACGGCGTCGAACGCGAGGTCCGGGCGCGCGGCCAGCCAGTCGCGGACGATGGCGCGGGTGCGCCGGTTGTTCACTCCGGCCCGGCGCAGTGCGCGGAAGAGCCCGTACGCCCGCTGCGGCGGCAGCAGTGCCAGCCGGGCGGCGATCAGCCGGCCCTCGCTGCGGCGCTGTCCGGAGGTGGCCTCGGCCGTGGTCTCCAGCAGCCGGCGGATGATCAGGACCGCGTTGTGGTCGTTGATGTCCAGCGCGAGCACCCCGGCGTACAGGTCGCGGTAGTTCCCCAGCATGTACGCGTGGAGGAAGTCCAGGGACAGCCTCTGCTGTCCGGCGCTGTCGCGGAACTCGCGCTGACCGGTCGCGGTGATCGCCGCGTTGACGAACAGCAGCACGTCCTCGGCCGCGACGGCCGCCCCCCGCTCGCCCATGACGTGTGCTCCCCCCGGTTGTGGATGCCGGCCGGGGAATGGGGGCACGAGCAGCGAATCATTGCTTCACAGGCAGGTTCCGGAAGTCGCACCGAAGTCCCGCGGCCGGCATCGGGACCGTAACAGAGCGCGCGCGGGCGGCTCCACCGCATTCCGCGCCGTGCGCCGAGCCGCCCGGATCAGCCCGTCAGGCCCGCGATGCGGGCGAGTCTCCGGGCCTCGGCGCGGGTGGTGGCGGCGATGGCGTCCTCGTCGGCGGTGACCAGGTGGTTGTCCTCCACCACCGGCCGGCCGTTCACCAGCGAGAGGGTGACGGGGGCCGCGGCCCCGAGGACCAGGGCGGCGACCGGGTCGGCGATCGAGGCGTGGGCGAGGGTGTCCATCCGCCACAGGACGAGGTCGGCGAGCTTTCCCGGCTCCAGGGAGCCGATCTGCTCGGCCCGGCCGAGGACTTGGGCCCCGCCGTATGTGCCCAGCCGCAGCGCCTGACGGGCGGTCAGCGCGGCCTCGCGGTGCGGCCCGAGGCGGTTGACGAGCAGCGCGTTGCGCAACTCGGTGTGCAGCTCGCCCGATTCGTTGGACGCCGTGCCGTCCACGCCGAGGCCGACCGGGATGCCGGCCGCGAGCATGTCGGGGACACGGGCGATGCCCGCGGCGAGGCGGGCGTTGGAGGAGGGGCAGTGGGCGACGCCGGTCCGCGTGCGGGCGAAGGCGGCGATGTCGGCGTCGTTCATGTGGACGCAGTGCGCCATCCACACGTCGGCGCCGAGCCAGCCGGTGGACTCGAAGTAGTCCGTCGGCCCCATGCCGAACAGTTCCTTGCAGAACTGCTCCTCCTCGACGGTCTCGCTGCCGTGGGTGTGCAGGCGCACGCCCTTGCGCCGGGCCAGTTCGGCGCCCTGGCGCAGCAGTTCGGTGGAGACGGAGAACGGGGAGCAGGGCGCGACGGCGATCTGCGTCATGGCGTCGAAGGAGGCGTCGTGGTGCGTGTCGACCGTCTCCTCGGTCGCGGCGAGCGCGCCGTCCAGGGTCTCCACCGCGAAGTCCGGCGGCAGGCCGCCGTCGGAGGCGCCGCGGTCCATGGAGCCGCGGGCGAGGGTGAAGCGCACGCCCATGCCGGCGGCGGCCCGGATGATGGAGCCGGACAGGTCGCCGGTGCCGCGCGGGAAGACGTAGTGGTGGTCCATGGCGGTGGTGACACCGCCGCGGGCCATCATGGCGAGGGAGCCCTGGGCGGCCGCGTGGGTCATCCGCTCGTCGATCCGCGCCCAGGTCGGGTAGAGGGCGACGAGCCAGTCGAAGAGGTTGTGGTCGGTGGCCAGGCCCCGGGTGAGCCACTGGTAGAAGTGGTGGTGGGTGTTGACCAGGCCCGGGGTCAGCAGATGGCCGGTGCCGTCCACCCTTCGCACGACGCCCTCGAGTCCCGCGGGGGCGGGCCCGGCGCCGACCGACTCGATGCGGTTGCCGGCGACGACGAGGTGCCCGGTGGCGTACTCCGTGTCGTGCGCGTCGACGGTGGCGACGGCGCAGTTCTCGATGACGATGCGCTGCGCTGCGGGGGTCATGGCGGGGCCTCTCAGTCCGTCACCGGGATGCGGGGCTCGGCGCCCTCGCGCAGGACCGTGCCCTCGATGAGCCCGTAGGGGCGGTCGGCCGCGAAGTACACCGCGCCGTCGGGGGTGTCGTTCGCCAGGCCGAAGGGTTCGAGGTCGACCGGGAAGTGGTGCTTGTTGGGGAGGGAGAGCCGCACCTCCTCGATCTCGGGGCGGTGCTCGACGACCCGGTCCCCCATCGCGTACAGCGTCTGCTGCAGCGAGAGCGAGTAGGTGCCGGCGAAGGCCTCCAGCAGGTGGCGGCGGACCTCGGCGTACGACTCGTCCCACCGGGGGGCGGGGTCCTCGTCGCGGGTCCAGCCGAACCGCCAGCGGGCCTCGACCTCGGTGGCGAGGACGCGGTCGCGGGTCTCCGGCAGTGTGGTGTACCGGTCCTTGACGAAGCCCCAGAACTCGGAGTCGGTGGTGTTCATGACGACGAGGTCCTTCAGGCCGGCGAGGACCTGCCAGCGCGTGCCGTCGAAGGTCACCTCGGCGGTGCGGGTCTCCTGGCCCTTGCGGGCGAACGAGTGCTCCCCGGCGATGCGTTCCCAGGTGTACTCCTCGACGCGGATCCTGGCCCGCTCGATCGTGTCCTGGCTCGTGACGAAGTGCCGGGCGAGGCGGATGCCGAACTGCTCGGCTGACTCGATCCCGTACTGCTGGGCGAACGCGAACACCGTGTTCTTGGTGGTGTCGGTGGGCAGGACGTTGGCGTTGCTGCCGGAGTAGTGGACCTCGTCCATGGCGCCGGAAAGCGCGACGGAGACGTTGAGGTCCCTGACGTGGTGCGTCGGGCCCTCGCGGGTGACGCGCACGACGCGGGTCTCCGCCTTGCCGTACTGGTTCTGTCCGAGACGGGTGGGCGACATGTCGGTGCTAGCTCCCTCGGTATACGGAGTAGCCGAACGGGTTGAGCAGCAGCGGTACGTGGTAGTGCTCGCCCGGCTCGACGGCGAAGGCGACCGCCACCTCCGGGAAGAAGGCTCCGGCTCGTGTGCGGGTGAGGTACGGCCCGGTGGCGAACTCCAGCCGTGCATGGGTCGTGGCGTCGGGCAGCGCGGGCAGGTCCTTGCAGCGGCCGTCCGCGTCCGTCGCCGAGGCGCCGTGCGGCACCCAGGGGGCGTCACCGCCTGCGCGGACCTCCAGCCGGACGGCGACCTCCGCGGCGGGGCGGCCGGCGCTGGTGTCCAGGACGTGGGTGGACACGGTCGTCATGAGGGGTCCTCCTCGGCGGGCGCGGCGAACCGGGTGAGCCGGATGCGGTTGATCTTCCCCAGTTCGGTGCGGACGATCCCGCGCTCGGTGGCGGAGTCGTTCCCGATCCGCTCGTGGAGGGCGGCCAGCATCTCGTCGCCGGTCCTGCCGGTGGCGCAGATGAGGAAGACATGGCCGTGCCGCTCCTGGTACGCGAGGTTCAGCTCCAGCAGCCGGGCGCGCAGGGAGTCCTGCACGCCGCTCTGCTCGCGGGCGGAGGCCGGGTCGCCGGGCTTCGGCCGGCCGATCGGCGGGTGGCCGGCCATCGCCTCGGCCAGGTCGTCCGCGGTGAGGCCGGTCATCGCCGTGTCGCTCGCTTCGAGCAGCGCCTCGACGCTGCCGTAGGGGCGGCCGGCGGCCACCTCCGCGCCCCAGGCACGGCTCGCGCACACCTCGTGCAGCAGGGCGGCGGCCTCCGCCGCGCCGACGGCGTTGAACCGGGCCAGGGCCGGGGAAGGACGGGAGGTCACACCAGCACGCTAGGAGCGCCTACCGCACAACGTCAACACTTTGTTGAAAAATGCCCACTCCGCGGCGACCGCACGACGGCCGGACGGGCCAAAGCGAGCGGGCGGCGGGCCGGTCGGCTACTCGCGCTCCTTAGCCGCGTTCTCGCGGTTCAGGTAGTTGTAGACGGTGAAGCGGCTCACCCCGAGGGCCGAGGCGACCGTCTCCACCCCGTGCCGCACCGAGAACGCGCCGCGTTCCTCCAGGATGCGCACGACCGTCTGCTTCTCCTTGCGGCCGAGTTCGGCCAGCGCCTTGCCGTGCCGGCGCTCCAGGTCCGCCAGGAGGTGATCGAGGGAGTCGGCCAGGTGCGGCAGGCGGACCGCCACGACGGCCTCGCCCTCCCAGCTCAGCACGACGTCGTCGCCGCGCGCCTCGCCGGGCGGCACCATCTCCGCGCCCATCGCGGCGACCAGCGGGGTGATGGCCGCGCTGAACGGGTGCTCGCCGCGCCCGCCCCGCTCGCCGTCCACGGTCATCGATCCGCCTCCCCGATGACACTGATCTGCAGCGACACCCGCGTGGCCCCCGCGCCCAGAGTGCGCCGCAGCAGATCGCCGACCGCGTCCACCACCTGGTCGGCGGCGCCCTCGGCCGTATTGCCGAACGGCCCGACGTCGACCTTCTCCAGAGCGGCCGAACCGACGACCTCCCGGGCCACCGCGGCGTGCTCCGGGAGCACGTCGAGATCGAAGGGCTCGGTGGTGAATTCGAGTCTCAGGCGCACGCCTTCAACCTAGCTGGTCAGCGGCTTTCGAGGACATCCCCCTTGACAGTCCCCGGTCGGGTGATCCAGTCTTCCGGTAAGCAGAAAACAGTTTCCGCGATACGGAAATCGCACGCAAACGCCGAGGCGACGCACCAGACGGAAAGGGCGCACGAGATGGGCTTGGACTCCACGCGCTGCGATGTGAACCTCTCGATCCTCTTCACCGAACTCCCGCTCCTGGAGCGCCCCGCCGCCGCCGCGGCCGCGGGCTTCGACGCGGTGGAGCTGTGGTGGCCGTGGCCGGACTCCCCCACCCCGCCCAAGGCGCGGCTCGACGAACTGCGCTCCGCCCTGGAGGACGCGGGCACCCGGCTGGTGGGGCTGAACTTCTACGCGGGGCAGCTGCCGGGGCCCGACCGCGGCGCGCTGTCCCTGCCCGGCGAGGAGTCCGCGCGCTTCCGCGCCAACATCGACATCGCCGCGGACTTCGCGCGCTCGGTCGGCTGCACGGCCCTCAACGCCCTCTACGGCAACCGGGTCGACGGCGCCGGCGCCGAGGCGCAGGACGAACTCGCCCTGGAGAACCTGGTCCGTGCCGCGCACGCCGCCCACCGGGTCGGCGCGACCCTGCTCGTCGAGGCCCTCAACGCGCCGGAGTCGCCGCGCTATCCGCTGGTGAGCGCGCCCGCCGCCGTCGAGGTCGTCGACAAGGTCAACGCGGAGACCGGCCTCGGCAACGCCAGGTTCCTGCTCGACCTCTACCACCTGTCGATGAACGGCGAGGACCTGCCCGCCGTGATCGACGCCTACGCCGATCGCACCGGCCACGTCCAGATCGCCGACAACCCCGGCCGCGGGGCCCCGGGAACGGGCTCGCTGCCGCTGGCCGGGCTCGTCGACCGCCTGCGCGCGGCGGGCTACGACGGCTGGATCGGCCTGGAGTACAAGCCGGGCCCGGAGGGGAGCGCCGCCTCCTTCGGCTGGCTCGCCGACGCCGCCCAGCAATCCGAGAGGACATCATGACCACCACGCCCCCGGCATCCTCCGGCTCCTCCCACTCCTCCCGCTCGTCCCTTCCGAAGGTGGCCTGGATCGGCCTCGGCATCATGGGCTCACCCATGGCGGAGAACCTGATCAAGGCCGGATACTCCGTCACCGGGTACACCCTGGAACAGGACAAGCTCGACCGCCTCACGGCCGCCGGCGGCACCGCCGCGGGCTCGGTCGCCGAGGCCGTCAAGGACGCGGACGTCATCGTCACGATGGTCCCGGCCTCCCCGCAGGTCGAGGCGATCGCGTACGGGGACGACGGCATCCTGGCCCACGCGAAGGCGGGCGCCCTGCTCGTCGACATGTCGTCGATCACGCCGCAGACCTCCGTCGACCTGGCCAACGCCGCGGCGAGCAAGGGCATCCGGGTCCTGGACGCCCCGGTCTCCGGGGGCGAGGCGGGGGCGATCGAGGCCGTGCTGTCCATCATGGTGGGCGGCGCGCAGGCCGACTTCGACGAGGCGCGCCCCCTGTTCGAAGCGCTCGGCAGGACCATCGTCCTGTGCGGTCCGCACGGCGCCGGCCAGACGGTGAAGGCGGCCAACCAGCTGATCGTCGCCGTCAACATCCAGGCCTGCGCCGAGGCCGTGGTGTTCCTGGAGAAGTCGGGCGTCGACCTGACGGCGGCCCTGGAGGTGCTCGGCGGCGGCCTGGCCGGCTCCACCGTGCTGAACCGCAAGAAGCAGAACTTCCTCCACCGCGAGTTCGCCCCCGGCTTCCGCATCGACCTCCACCACAAGGACATGGGCATCGTCACCGACGCCGCGCGCACCGTCGGCGCGGCCCTGCCGGTCGGTTCCGTCGTCGCGAACCTCGTGGCCTCGCTGCGGGCCCAGGGCGACGGCGGCCTCGACCACTCCGCCCTGCTGCGCGGCGTGGAGCGCCTGTCCGGCCTGCCGGTCACCGGCTGACCCCAGTCTCCGGGCGGTGGCGTCCGTATCCGTCCTGTCGCGCCCGACGGGCGCCGCCGCCCGGAATCCCTCCCGCCGACAAGGGAGGGGCCAGGAACCGTCCGCGCCGCCGTGAACTTCTGAGGGGTTGGTCAGGCGGCGCGGACACCCTCCCGTGCGTCAACCGGCGCGCGCGGGACGGCGGGAGAGCTGCGGGAGCGGCGTACCTTAGGGGAACATGAAGGGTACGTCCGCCGCCCGGTAAGCACCCGCCCTGGAGTCCCGAACCATGGCAGAGAGCGTGCCCGTGCGCTGCCCGGCCTGCCGCCGGGAGCACACGTACACCGCCCCCGTCTTCCCCTGTGCCTGCGGCACGCCCCTGGCGCTGCCGCTGCTGCGCGGCGGCATCCCGCTGCTGATCCGCCACCGCTCCTGGTCCGACTCCTGGGTGGGCATGCGCTGCCCCGACTGTCACCGCGAGGACGAGTGGCCGCAGCCCGAACTGGGCTGTGAGTGCGGGGCGGTGATCCGGCTGCCGGTGGACACGCGGGCGCTGCGCATGCCACCGTCCCGCCCGGCCGTCGCGGAGCGCCCCGCCGGGACGGCCCCCGTGGCGCCGGGTGAGCGGGCGCCGTTCCGGCCGGTGACCATCCGTACCGCGCGGGACGCGCTGACCGCGGCCGCGCAGTATCTGAAGTGGCTCGGCTTCGGCGGTGTGCGGATCGCCTCGGAGCGTGCCGCCAACGGCATCGACCTGCGCGGGGACGGTGTCGTCGCCCAGGTGGACCCGACGACCCGGCCGAGCGTGCTGCGGGACGTGGAGACCCTCTGGCTGAACTGCCTCAACGAGGACGCCTCGGGCGCCTTCTTCTCACTGGCCGGCTACGCGCACGACGCCCGGCTGCGGGCCGACCAGCTCGGCGTGCCGCTCTTCGTCATGGACCTCACCGGCACTCCCCAGCCGGTGAACGACGCCGCGGACGCCCTGATCCGCACCGGACCGCGCGCCCGGCCCTGAGGGCAGGGGCCTGACGACCTCACCGCCGGCCCGGCCCGGCCCGGCCCGGCCTGACCCTGCCCCTGACTTCACCCTGCGTGGTCACTCGGGTCGCGCGAGCGGCGCTCTCGGGGGAATATCGAGAAGTTCCCCTCTCCCGACTCCAGGAGACCCCAGGACTACGTCAGGACGCAGCGATGTCTACCGCCCTCTTGAAGCGCAAGCTCGACATATCGTTCCGCCGCCTGGACACGGACGGCAACGGGTATGCCGAGCGCGCCGACTTGCAGGACGTCGGCGCGCGGCTGATCCACGGTTTCGGCCAGTCCCCCACCTCGCCGAAGGGCAGGTCGGTCGCGGTACGCCTCGACGCCGTCTGGGCGGAGCTCGCGGCCTACGCCGACGGCGACCGCGACGGGCGGCTGTCCTCCGCGGAGTACCGCCATGGCATGACCCGGGCCTTCATCGAGGGCCCGGCCTTCGACCCCGTCTTCCATCCCGCCGCCGAGGCGGTCGTCCATCTCTGCGACACCGACGGCGACGGGCGGGTCGTGCGGGGCGAGTTCGAGATCCTGCAACGCGCTTTCAACACCCCGGACTCCGCGGTCGTCGCCGCCTTCGCCCGTCTCGACACCGACGGCGACGGCCTGGTGAGCACGGCCGAGCTCGTGACGGCGATCCGGGCGTACTACACCGGCACCGATCCCGCGGCCCCCGGCAACTGGCTCTTCGGCCCGCTGTGAGCGCGGTCGCCGCCCGCACAGGGTGAAGCCGGCCGCCGCACCCGCCGGGGCGGGGAGGCGGCGGCCGGGAACCACGCCGTCCGGTCAGGCTCCGGCGAGGGGAAGGATCTCGGTGGGCGCGTGGCCGGGCTCGGTGGCCAGTTCCTCGAACTCCACCACATTGCCGATGTCGTTGGTGACGCTCATCGCGATGTTGGTGACGCGCTCCAGGATCGCCTCGACCACCACCGGCACCCGGTGCTCGGCGGCGAGCTTCTTCGCCAGTTCGAAGGCGGCGCCCAGCTCCGCCGGGTCGGTGACCCGGAGCGCCTTGCAGCCCAGGCCCTCGGCGACCTTGACGTGGTCGACGCCGTAGACGCCCAGCTCGGGCGAGTTGATGTTCTCGAACTCCAGGTTGACCTCGAAGTCGATGTCGAAGGCCCGTTGCGCCTGGCGGATCAGCCCCAGATAGGCGTTGTTCACCAGGACGTGGACGTACGGGATGCGGTGCTGCGCGCCGACCGCCAGTTCCTCGATCATGAACTGGAAGTCGTAGTCGCCGGACAGGGCCACCACGGACGCCTCCGGGTCGGCCTTCGCCACGCCGAGCGCGGCGGGGACGGTCCAGCCGAGCGGCCCGGCCTGGCCGCAGTTGATCCAGTGCCGCGGCCGGTAGACGTGCAGCATCTGGGCACCGGCGATCTGGGAGAGCCCGATGGTGGAGACGTACCGGGTCTCCGGGCCGAAGACCTTGTTCATCTCCTCGTACACCCGCTGCGGCTTCATCGGGATGTCGTCGAAGTGCGTGCGGCGGTGCAGCGTGGCCTTGCGCTCGCGCGCGGTGGCGGCCCAGGCGCCGCGGTCCGGCAGCCGGCCCGAGTCCCTGAGCTCCCCCGCCACTTCGACGAAGAGCTCCAGGGCGGCCGCGGCGTCGGAGGTGATGCCGTAGTCGGGCGCGAAGATCTTGCCGATCTGGGTGGGCTCGATGTCGACGTGCACGAAAGTGCGGCCGGCGGTGTACACGTCGATGCGGCCGGTGTGGCGGTTGGCCCAGCGGTTGCCGATGCCGAGCACGAAGTCGGATTCCAGGAACGTCGCGTTGCCGTAGCGGTGCGAGGTCTGCAGGCCGACCATTCCGGCGTTCAGCGGGTGGTCGTCCGCGATGGCGCCCCAGCCCATCAGGGTCGGGACGACCGGGATGCCGGTCAGCTCGGCGAACTCCACGAGCAGGGCGCAGGCGTCGGCGTTGATGACACCGCCGCCCGCGACGATCAGCGGGCGCTCGGCGGCGCACAGCATCGCCAGCGCCTTCTCGATCTGCCGCCGGGTGGCGGCGGGCTTCCAGACCGGCAGCGGCTCGTACGTCTCGGGATCGAACTCGATCTCGGTGAGCTGGACGTCCACCGGCAGGTCGATGAGGACCGGGCCGGGGCGGCCGGAGCGCATGAGGTGGAAAGCCTTCTGGAAGACCCCGGGAACCTGCGCGGCCTCCAGCACGGTGGTCGCGGCCTTGGTGACCGGCGCGGCGATGGAGGCGATGTCGACGGCCTGGAAGTCCTCCTTGTGGATCACCGCGGTGGGTGCCTGGCCGGTGATGCACAGGATCGGGATCGAGTCGCCGATGGCCGAGTAGAGGCCGGTGATCATGTCGGTGCCTGCCGGGCCCGAGGTGCCGATGCAGACGCCGATGTTCCCCGGGGCGGTACGGGTGTAGCCCTCGGCCATGTGGGAGGCGCCCTCGACATGGCGGGCGAGCGTGTGGGCGATGCCTCCGGAGGCCCGGAGGGCCGCGTAGAAGGGATTGATCGCGGCACCGGGGACGCCGAACGCGGTGTCGACACCCTCCCGCTTGAGGATCTCCACTGCCGCTCGGGCGGCGGTCATTCGAGGCATTCGCTCACTCCTGCGTCGTCCTGCGGTCCAGGTGTCGCGCCCTAGTCCACTCTCATTTTCCGCAATACGGAAAGAAGTTTTTGTTATGTGGAACTGCCTCGAACATAGGGCGTGCCGAGCACACCGGTCAAGAAGAAGGGGCGGCCGGCGGTGCCGAAATCCGTGGTGGAACGCCTGTACGGACCAGTAGGGTGCGGGGGCTCCGTACGCACATCAGCACCGCACCTCAGCACCACAGATCCCGGGGGGGACCTCCGTGACCACGCCGACGCCGCCCGCGCCGCAGCCCGCAGCCCAGACCCAGCCGCAGCCGAACGCCGATACGCAGCGGCCCCCGTCGCTCTACCCGTTCCAGTGGCCGTACCTGCCGCAACGGTCGCTGAGCGTGGACGTACCGGGCTACGGCCCCTCCTGCACCTTCTGCGGCTCGGTGCCCGCGACGGCCGCCACCATCCGCGGGCACCAGGGCATGGTCTTCATCATGCGGCGGCTGCGGGTCAAGGGCCGGTTCTGCCGGTCCTGCGGCCTCGCCGCCCACCGCAAGATGACCGGCGACAGCCTGTGGCAGGGCTGGTGGGGCGCGCCGTCGATGCTGATCAACCCCATCATCATGCTCCTCAACCTGGTGCAGTGGCGGAAGATCGTCCGGCTCGGCGAACCCGTCGCCGGCGCCCCCCGCATGCCCGCCGACCCCGGCAGGCCCCTCTTCCGGCGTCCGGTCGCCTTCGGCCTGCTCATCCCGGTCGCGATCGTCGGGGCGTTGTGGCTCTACTTCCACGACGACCCGGAGTTCGCCGCCGTCGGCGACTGCGCCAGCGTCAGCGGCGACGCGCTCTTCCCCGATGTCTCCATCGTCGACTGCGGTTCCGTCCAGGCCCAGTACGAGATCGTCGGCCGCTTCGAGGGCACCGCCGACACCAGCCTCTGCGGCGCCTACCCCAGCAGTGTGGCCGCCTTCTCCGAGGAGCACAGGTCCACCCGGTACGTCCTGTGCCTGGCCCGGAACGGCGGCGTGGCCCAGAACAGCGGGGTCTGAAGCACGCCGGGGGGTCACAGGTGCGCAGGACGGGACGGGCGGCGGTGGCCGTGATGGTGGCGGCCGCGGCGTGGAGTGCGGCCGGCGACGCGGCGGTCGCGGAGAAGCCCATGAGCGGAGCGGCCGTCAGGGCGGACATCGCCGCCGTCGTGCACGAGGCCGCGGCCGTCTCCGGGACGAACACGGGCACGGCCGTGCTGGTCGCCGGCGCCGGCAGGGACGGCCGGCCGCTGCGGCGGGAGTGCGTGGTGACGCACGACACCGGTCCCGTGGAGCCGCGCGGTACCGCCTCCCGCGTCGCCGCGGCCCTGCGCCGGCACGGCTGGCGCCGACTCGCCCCCGCACCAAGGCAGTTGCCCGGCTCGACCACCTACGCGCGGCACGGCTGGACCCTTTCCCTCAGCCGCTCCGCATGGCCCTTCCCGGAGTCGGGGGTGCGCGAGTACTGGACGTTCATCGCCACCGCGGACCGCTGCCGGCCGGCGTGACGGCGGTGCCATGATGGCCCGATGGACGGGATCATCTGGCTGAACGGGACCTTCGGCGCGGGCAAGACCACGACCTCCGCGGAACTGGCCCGCCTGCTGCCCGGGGCCCATGTCTTCGACACCGAGCACGTCGGCTTCATGCTCCGTCATGTGCTGGCGGAGCCCGCGCCCGTGCGCGACTTCCAGGAATGGCCGCCGTGGCGCACGCTGGCCGTGGAGTCGATCGCGCAGGTGCGGCGCTTCCTCGGCGGTCCGCTGATCGTGCCGCAGACCGTGATCGTGGAGGCGTACTGGGCGGAGATCCACGACGGCCTGACCCGACGGGGCCTGCCCGTAAGGCACTTCGTGCTGCACACCGACAGCGCCGGCCTGGCGCGGCGCATCGAGGGGGACACGGTCGAGACCGGCGCCCGGCAGTGGCGGCTGGACCACCTCGCGGCGTACGAGGCGGCCCTGCCGTGGCTGCACGCCGCGGGCACGGTGGTGGACACCACCGGCGTGCCGCCGCGCGAGGTGGCACGCCGGATCGCGCAGGCCGCCTCGGAGCACACCGCCGAGGTCACCGCGGGCTGAAGGACTCCCGCAGCTCGATCTTCCGCACCTTGCCGCTGACGGTCATCGGGAAGGAATCCATGAGCCGCAGATGGCGGGGCACCTTGTAGTGCGCCAGCCGGCCGCGGCAGTAGTCGGCGAGATCCTGGACGGTGAGCCGCTCGGCCGGGTCCTTGAGCACGACGCAGGCGAGGATCTCCTCGCCGTAGCGCTCGTCGGGGACGCCGACCACCTGCACGTCGGCGATCTTGGGGTGCCCGTAGAGGAACTCCTCGATCTCGCGCGGATAGACGTTCTCCCCACCGCGGATGATCATGTCCTTGATGCGGCCGACGATCTGCAGACAGCCGTCCTCGCGCATCACCGCGAGGTCGCCGGTGTGCATCCAGCGGCCCGCGTCGATGGCCTCGGCGGTCTTCTCGGGCTCGTCCCAGTAGCCGAGCATCACCGAGTAGCCGCGGGTGCACAGTTCGCCCGCCACGCCGCGCGGGACGGTCACACCGGCCGGGTCGACGACCTTGACCTCGATGTGCGGCAGCACCCGGCCGACCGTGCCGGTGCGGCGTTCCAGGTCGTCGTCGCGGCGGGTCTGGCAGGAGACCGGCGAGGTCTCGGTCATCCCGTAGCAGATGGAGACCTCGGCCATGTGCATCTCGGCGACGACCCGCTTCATGACCTCGACCGGGCAGGGCGAGCCGGCCATGATGCCGGTGCGCAGCGAGGACAGGTCGTACGTGGCGAAGCCGGGCAGATTGAGCTCGGCGATGAACATCGTCGGCACCCCGTAGAGCGAGGTGCAGCGCTCCTGCTCGACCGCCCGCAGCGTGGCCGCCGGGTCGAAGGCGGGCGCCGGAATGACGATGCAGGCGCCGTGCGAGGTGATGCCCAGATTGCCCATCACCATGCCGAAACAGTGATAAAACGGGACCGGCAGGCAGACCCTGTCCTGCTCGGTGTACGCGACCAACTCCCCCACGAAGTAGCCGTTGTTGAGGATGTTGTGGTGCGAGAGCGTCGCGCCCTTGGGGAAGCCGGTCGTGCCTGAGGTGTACTGGATGTTGACCGGGTCGTCGCAGGACAGCTCGGCGGCGCGCTCCGCCAGTCGCTCGTACGGCACGTGGGCGCCGACCGCCACGAGCGCGTCCCAGGTGGGGTCGCCGATGTACACGACCTCGCTCAGCGACGGGCACTGCGGGCGGACCTGGTCGACCATGGCCCGGTAGTCACTGGCCCGGTATTCGGTCGAGGAGACCAGGAGCCCGATGCCGGCCTGCTTGAGCACGTAGGCCAGTTCGTGCACGCGGTAAGCCGGGTTGATGTTGACCATGATCGCGCCGATGCGGGCGGTGGCGTACTGGACCAGCACCCACTCCGGGCAGTTGACCGCCCAGATCCCGACCCGGTCGCCCTTGCCGACGCCCCTGGCGAGCAGGCCGCGCGCCACGTCGTCCACCGCGGCGGCGAACTCCGCGTAGGTCCAGCGGCGGCCGCTGGGTACGTCGACCAGAGCGTCCCGGTCCGGCCATGCGGCCACGGCGCGGGCGAGGTTGCGGCCGATGGTGTCGCCGAGCAGCGGGGTGGTGCCGGTGCCGCTGGCGTAGGAGAACTCCAGGGGCTCCAGGGGCTCCATGGCGTCCACGGGCGCGGTCACCTGTGGTCCTCCTCGCGGTACTCGGTGCCGGTGGTGCCCTCGGCGGTGTGCTGCCGCAGCTCGATGCGGCGGATCTTGCCGGAGACGGTCTTGGGCAGGTCGGCGAACTCCAGGACGCGCACCCGCTTGTACGGGGCGAGCACCTCCCGCGAGTGCGCGAAGAGCGCGGCCGCGGTCTCCGCGTCCGGCTCCCACCCCTCGGCGAGCACGACGTACGCCTTCGGCACGGCCAGCCGCAGCGGATCGGGCGACGGGACGACGGCCGCCTCGGCGACGGCGTCGTGCTCCAGCAGGGCGCTCTCCAGCTCGAACGGGCTGATCTTGTAGTCGGAGGCCTTGAAGACGTCGTCCGAGCGGCCCACGTAGGTGATGTACCCGTCGGCGTCGCGAGAGCCGATGTCGCCGGTGCGGTAGTAGCCGCCCGCCATCGCCTCGGCGGTGCGCTCCGGGTCCCCGGCGTAGCCGGTCATCAGGCCGACCGGGCGGGCGGACAGGTCCAGGCAGATCTCGCCCTCGTCGCCGGGCTTGCCCGTGACGGGGTCCACCAGTTCCACCACGTATCCCGGACTCGGGCGGCCCATCGAGCCCGGCTTGAGGGGCTGGCCGGGCGGGTTGGCGACCTGGACGGCGGTCTCGGTCTGGCCGAATCCGTCCCGGATGGTGAGCCCCCAGGCGCGCCGCACGTGTTCGATGACCTCGGGGTTCAGCGGCTCGCCGGCGGCGACGACCTCGCGCGGCGGGGTGCGCAGCGCGCTCAGGTCGGCCTGGATCAGCATGCGCCAGACGGTCGGCGGGGCGCAGAAGCTGGTGACGCCGGCCCGGTCCATCTCGGCCATGAGGCGGCCCGCGTCGAAGCGCGAGTAGTTGTGGATGAAGACGGTCGCCTCGGCGCTCCACGGTGCGAACAGGTTGGACCAGGCGTGCTTGGCCCAGCCCGGCGAGGAGATGTTGAGGTGGACGTCGCCGGGGCGCAGGCCGATCCAGTACATGGTGGCCAGGTGGCCCACGGGGTAGGACAGGTGGGTGTGCTCGACGAGCTTGGGCCTGGCGGTGGTGCCCGAGGTGAAGTAGAGCATCAGCGGCTCGTCGGCGCGGGTGTCGCCGTCGGGGGCGAAGCCCGCGGGGGCGGCGGAGGTGTCCTCGTACGCGAGCCAGCCGTCGGGCGCGCCGCCGACCGCGATCCGGGTGTAGTCCCCCGGCACGGCGTCGAACTTGGCGGTGTCCGCGGCGCGGACGATCACGTGGCGGGCCTGCCCGCGCTCGACGCGGTCGGTCAGGTCGGCGGGGCCGAGCAGCGGGGTGGCCGGGATGACGACGGCGCGCAGTTTCATGGCGGCCAGCGCGGTCTCCCACAGTTCGGCCTGGTTGCCGAGCATCACCACGATCCGGTCGCCCGCGCGCACGCCTTGGTCACGGAGCCAGTGGGCCACCCGGTTCGAGCGCGCGGACATCTCGGCGAAGGAGACCACGGTCTGTCCGCCGTCCTCCTCGACGATGTGCAGTGCCGCGCGGTCGTTGCCCTCAGCGATCACGTCGAACCAGTCGAGCGCCCAGTTGAAGTGCTCGGGCCGCGGCCAGCGGAAGCCTTCGTACGCCGCCTTGTAGTCCTCCCGGTGGCGCAGCAGGAAGTCCCGGGCCGACCGGAACTCGTCTGTCCGGCTGGTTGCCGCCATGTGTCCTCCTTGTCGCCTGCCCCCTCAGTAGCATCCTGTGGTGAGCGACAGAGCTCTCACTACCCCCGATCGGGGGTGAAGGAGCGCGAGGAGATGCGGGGAAGCGGGACGGGACCGGGTGAGGCGGCGGAGCTGCGGGCGGCACTGCTGCGGATGCGGCGCGCCAGCGGGCTGCCGGTGGCATTCGGCGGGCTGCTCCCCGACCCGCGTGAACTGCGCATATCCGAGCTGTCCGGCACCGCCACCGCTTCTCTGCAGGGGCTCGCCGTCACCCTGGGCAACGGCCTCGGCGGCAAGACCATCGCGCTCGGGCGGCCGCTGGCGGTGACCGACTACGGCGCCTCGCGGGTGATCAGCCACGAGTACGACGGCGCGGTGGCCGCCGAGGGGCTGCGCTCGGTGCTCGCGGTGCCGGTGGTCGTACGCCGCCGGGTGCGCGGTGTCCTGTACGGCGCGCTGCGCCACCCGACCGCGCTCGGCGACCGGCCGGTGAGCGCGGCCGTGGAGGCGGCCCGTGAACTGGAGCACCGGCTGGTGGTCCGCGACGAGGCCGACCGCCTGCTGTCCACGTGCCGCCAGCCGACGGCCGGTGATCCGGCCGCGTGGGAGGAGGTCCGCGAGGCCCATGTCGAACTGCGCGCCCTCGCCCATCGCGTCACCGACCCCCTGCTCCGCCAGGAACTGCTCGCCGCCTGCGGCCGGCTGGCCGCCGCGTCCCTCGCCTCCGCGGCCCCGCCCGGGCCCGGCGCCCGGCCCGTGCCGCTGTCCGCCCGTGAGATCGATGTCCTCGCCTGCGTCGCCGGCGGTGCCACCAACATCGCGGCGGCCGAGCGGCTGGGCGTGCGCCCGGAGACCGTCAAGAGCTATCTGCGCTCCGCCATGCGCAAGCTGGGCGCGCACAGCCGACTGGAGGCCGTGGTCACGGCCCGCCGGGCGGGGCTGCTGCCGTAGGCGGTGGCAGGTCCGTGGCCGCCGCTGGAGGCGTGGCGGCGGCCACGGCATGGGCGGGGCTGACGCTCCGTCACCATTCCCTCTGCGACGATCGGCCACGGAGGGCCGTGAGGGCGGCGCGACACGTCGCCGTGCGTCAAGCCCGCCCATATGGCTCAGCGCGCGGACGCCGGGGCGCGACTGAAAGGACGTCAGACCGGATCGACTCCCGGCTTTTTCCGGACTTGGCCCCTCATCGCCGGATATAAATTCTGCGCCACAGGGATATTCCGCATAGCGGACAATCACTAAACTCTGCCAGCCACATACCTGTCGGGTTTCAATGGCCCTTTGATTAACATTGTCCCGGACACGACACTGAGGGGAGCGGCGACCGTGGAGCAGGTCTTCGACGTGCCGGCCAGACCCCGTCCCGACCAGGTGATTGGGCGAGGTGATGTGCTCGCACGCGCACGCGGGCATGTGACCGAGGGGGGCAGCCTCCTGTTGTACGGCCCGGCCGGAATCGGGAAGTCCACCGTGCTGCGGACCCTGGCGGCCGAATGCGCCGACGGGGCGACCGCGGTGCTGCGCTGTTCCGCGACGGAATCGGAATCCCATCTCCCCTTCCTCGCCCTGGTCGACCTGCTGGGGCTCGTCGCCGACGAGGTGTCCGAGGGCCTGCCGGCCCCGCAGCGCGCCGCGCTGGAGTCGGCGCTGACCGGGCGCGGCGAGTCCTCGCTGCAACGGGACGGACTGGCCCTGCGACTGGCGGTGCTGTCCGTGCTGCGCGCGCTCGCCGCCCGGGGGCCGGTGCTGATCGTCGTGGACGACCTGCAGTGGATGGACCCGGCGAGCGCCGAACTGCTGGCCTTCGCGGCCCGCCGCGTGGCGGGACTGCCGGTGCGGGTGCTCGGCGCCGTGCGCACCGACGCCGATCCGCAGGACCAGCAGGAGCGCTATCTGTGGGCGTTGCCGCAGGACACGCTGACGCTGCGGGTGACGCCGCTGTCCCGCCCCCAGGTGTCCGAACTCCTCGAGGGGCGCGGGCACACCGGGCTGCCGCGCGCGGTCGTCCGGGACATCCACGTCACCAGCGGGGGCAATCCGCTGTTCGCGCTGGAACTGGGCCGCGCCCTGGCGGAGAGCCGGACACCGCCCCGGCCCGGCGAGCCGCTGCCGGTGCCGACCTCGCTGCGTGCCCTCGTGCTCAACCGGCTGGAGATGCTGTCCGCCGAGACCCGGCGGACCCTCCTGATCGCCAGCGCCGGGGCGCGACCCACCCTCGCGACGCTGCGCAGCGCCGGGCGGGCCAACGCCGAGAGCGAGACCGGGGTCGCGGCGTCGCTCGGCCTGGTCGAGATGGACCACGACCACAGCGGGCTCATCCGCTTCGCCCACCCGCTGATATCCGCGGCGCTGTACGCGGAGGCCACGCCCGAGGACCGGCGCAGCGCCCACGCCGCGCTGGCCGCGGTGGCCGGCGACCCGATCGAACGTGCCCGGCACCTGGCGCTGGCGACGACCGGCAAGGACCGGCAGGTCGCGGCGAGCCTGGCCGAGGCCGCGGACGAGGCCCGGCTGCGAGGGGCCCCGTCGATGGCCGCGCAACTGGGCCTGCTGGCGGCCCGGCACACCCCGGCCGGCACTGTCCCGACCGCCGACGAGCGGCGGTTGCAGGCCGCCGAGGACGCGCTCACCGCCGCGGAGCCGGAACTCGCCCGGGCCACCGCCCACGAGGTGCTGGCGACCGCGACCGTACCGGCCGACCGCGTGCGGGCGTGGATCGTGGTGATCGCCTCCGTCGGCCAGGCCCTGTCCGAGGTCGACGACGTCTACCCGCAGGCCCTGGCGGACGCGGGCGACGACCCGCGGCTGCAGGGCCTGGTGCGCTACCAGACCGCCTGGCGGGCCCTGGTGGACGGCCAGATGAGCCAGGCCCGCGCCGAGGCCGCCCGGTCGGCGGCGCTCGCCGCGCAGGCGGGCGACCGGCGGACCGAACTGCTCGCGCTGTCCTTCAAGGCGCTCAACGAGACGACGACGGGCCATCCGGACGCCGCCGCCACCCTGGCGCTGGCCTCCGCGGAACCGCAGGACCCCGATGTCGCCATGAACCACAACGGCCCGGTCTACATCCGCTCCCGCTACCTGCTGATGAGCGATCAACTCGACGAGGCGCGGACCGCGTTGACCTGGCTGGTCGGCGAGGCGCGACAGCGCGGCGCGGTGGAGAGCGAGGTCTACTCCGTCCGCAGCCTCGCCGAGATCGAACTGCGCTCCGGCCGCTGCGGAACGGCCCTCGAACTGGCCCGGGAGAGCCTGCGGCTGGCCGAGGACATCGGCATCGGCGAGGGCTTCGCGCTGCAGATCGCCGCTCTGGCCGAGGCGGGCGGCGGCACGGTGGAGCGCGCCTTGTCGCTGGCCGGGGACGCGGTGCGGCGGGCCGAGGCCGACAGCGACATGCCGTATCTGACGCGGGCGTTGTACGCGCTCGGGCACGCGCGGCTGGTCGGCGCGGATCCGCAGGGCGCGGTGGAGGCGCTGCGCCGGGTGCGCGAACTGGAACGCGAGATGGGCGTGACCGAACCCGCGCGCGGCCGCTGGCAGGGCGATCTCGCCGAGGCCCTCGTCCTCACAGGCGCGCTCGGCGAGGCACGCGAGGTCATCGACGAGACCCGCGCGCACGCCGTGCGGCTGAGGCGGCACAGCATCCTCGCCGTACTGGAGCGCGCCGAGGGCATGCTGCTGGCCGCCCGCGGCGACGCCGAGAGCGCGGTGGCCGTCCTCACCGCCGCCCGGCAGCGGCTCGCCGGGCTGGGCTACGGCCTGGAGGAGGCGCGGGCGGTGCTCGCCCTCGCCCAGGTCGAGGCCGACCGCCGCGACCGTTCCGCCGCCAACGCCGCGCTGGAGGAGGCCGCCCGTCTCTTCCGCCGCGCCAAGGCCCTGCCGTGGCTCGACCAGGTCGGTCCCGCGTCGGAGTCGCCCGCTGCCGCTCCGCCCGAACTGGACGGACTGGCCACGATGGAGCGCCAGGTCGCCGCCCTGGTGCTGGAGGGCGCCACCAACCGGGAGATCGCGGCGACCCTGTTCATCAGCGTCAAGACCGTCGAGGCGACCCTCACCCGCGTCTACCGCAAGCTCGGCATCCGCTCGCGGGTCGACATCGTCCGCCTCGCCGCCGGCCGCCGCGCGGGCTGAGCCGCGCGGCCCCGCGGCCGGCCCGGGCACGCTCCCACGAGCGGTCCGGGCGGCGGGTTCCGGCCGCGCGGCGGCCGGATCCGGTGCCTGTGCGTGACCGAGGGATTTCCCTACGCAACCGGGCGAGGGCCATCCCTCGTTGAGGGGCGACCGGGCCGCCCCTAGCGTAAGTGCCGTACACAGCACCGCTGTTCAGTACCGCGAGGCGCCCTGTGCGTCTTGTCTCTTCGTTCCACGGTCGTCGACGACGTCGGCTCAGGCCGTGCCGTTCGCGCGGGTTCCCCTGCCGCCCCACCGGCAGCCGCGCGTCCCCCCACCGGCAACCTGAGGAGCTTCATGTCCTGGCTCACCCGTGCAAGGAAGGCCGCCGCCGCGGTCACGGCGACCGCGGCGACCGCGGCAGGCCTGTTGTTCGCCGCTCCCGCCGCACAGGCGGACGTCCACGCCGATGTCGTCGGGGGTTCCACCACGACGACCACGGCCTACCCGTTCATGATGCAGATCACCGACGCCTCGCAGAACCAGTTCTGCGGCGGCACGCTGGTCGCACCCCGCAAGGTCGTCACCGCCGCCCACTGCATGGCCGGCGAGACCACGGGCAGTGTGCGCGTGGTCGGCGGCCGCACCAACCTCAACGGCACGAACGGCACCGTCGCCAGAGTCAGCAGGATCTGGGTCCATCCCGGCTACACCGACGCCGCCGACGGCGACGACGTGGCGGTCCTGACGCTGTCGGCGTCGATGCCGTACACCGCCGCCGCCTACGTCTCCCCGTCCGACACCGGCGTGTACGCGACCGGCACCACCGCCCGCGTCCTGGGCTGGGGCACCACCCGGGAGAACGGGGCGAGTTCCAACCAACTGCGCACCGCGACCGTGCCGACGGTCTCCGACTCCGGCTGCCGCGGCGCGTACGGCTCCGACTACGTCGCCTCCGACATGGTGTGCGCCGGCTACTCCTCCGGCGGCGTCGACACGTGCCAGGGCGACAGCGGCGGCCCGCTGCTCATCGGCGGCGTCCTCGCCGGCATCACCTCCTGGGGCGAGGGCTGCGCCCGGGCGGGCTACCCGGGCGTCTACACCCGGCTGACGACCTTCTCGTCCCTGGTGACCGCCCAAGTGAACTCCTGACCATCCGTCAGGAAGCGCCGGGGGCGCCGCGGGCAGGCCACGAGCCACCCACGGCGCCCCTCTCCACGTCCGGCGGTGTCAGCACACGCGGTCGGCCGCCTCGACGGCGGCGAAGATGCGGTCGAAGGCGGACTTGAGCGACGCGGCCTCACCGGGTTCCAAGGCGTCGAAGATCAGGCTGCGGACCGCCTCGACGTGCGCGGGCGCGGACGCCACCAGCTTCTCGTAGCCCTCGCACGTGAGCGTCGCGTTGGTGTACCGGCCGTCGCACGGGTCGGTCTCGCGACGGACGTAGCCCCGCCCCTCCAGGCGCTTGACCACATGGGACAGGCGCGACAGGGACGCGCTGGCGAGGTCGGCCAGCCCGCTCATCCGCATCGTGTGGCACTCCTGCTCGGAAAGCTTCGCCAGGACGTGGTACTCCATCCAGTTCAGCCCGGCGTCGCGCTCCAGCCGCCGCTCCAGCGCCGGCAGGAGCAGGGTCAGCACCCGGGCCATCGACATCCAGGCCGCCAGGTCGTCGCCGCGCAGCCAGCGAGGCTCCGCTGCCTCCTGGTCTCGCGACGCGTCCGGGTTCTCTGTCATGCCGACCAGGCTATCGGACGGGCTTGAAGCTTCAAGTTCGACTGGGTTACAGTCGGCGCAGGCTTCACTTGAAGCTTCAATGTCACTTTTGTCTGCACAGAGCGGAATTCCCCGACATGACCAGGATCGGCATCATCCTCGGCAGCACCCGCCCCGGCCGCAACGGCGAGAAGGTGGCCCAGTGGGTCCTCGAGCAGGCCCGCACCCACGGCAGTGGCGCGACCTTCGAGCTGGTGGACCTCGCGGACTACCCGCTCCCCCACCTCGACGAGCCCCTGCCCCCGTCCATGGGCCAGTACCAGAACGCCCACACCAAGGAGTGGGCCGCCAAGATCGCGAGCTTCGACGGCTTCGTCTTCGTCACCCCGGAGTACAACCACTCCACGTCGGGCGTGCTGAAGAACGCGATCGACTACCTCTTCTCCGAGTGGAACAACAAGGCCGTCGGCATCGTGTCCTACGGCGCCGTGGGCGGCGCCCGCGCCGCCGAGCACCTGCGGCTGATCGCCGGCGAGCTGAAGATGGCCGACGTGCGCACCCAGGTCGCGCTGTCGCTCTTCACGGACTTCGTCAACTTCTCCGAGTTCGCCCCGGGCGAGCACCAGGCCGCCACCCTGTCGACCCTCCTCGACGAGCTCGTCGCCTGGAGCAGCGCCCTGGCGCCCCTGCGCGGCTGAGCACTGCGCACCCGCCGCCGGACGGTACCGCGGGTACCGTCCGGCGGTACCCCGCCGGCCCCGCGGAGGCGGCCGGACGGCCGCGGAACGTACTCCGGCGTACCAGTCGCCTCATTGGTTCCGTGCGTGTAGACATAGCCCTATGGCGGGCCCCATCGACCAGCAGGCCTCGCGAAAACCGCCGGCCCGGGGCCTGCGCTTTCTGCTGGCCGGACGAAGCGTCGCCGGCCAGGTGTTCCTCCTGCAGGTCGTGGTCGTGCTCCTGCTGGTCGCCGCAGCGGTGGTCGAACTGCTCGTCCAGGCGCAGCACGACAGCCGCCAGGAGGTGGGCAACCGCTCGGTGGCCGTGGCCACCGCTTTCGCCAGCGCGCCGGGGGTCGCGCAGGCACTGACGTCGCCGGATCCCTCCGCGATCCTCCAGCCGCGGGCGGAAGAGGCGCGCAAACGCTCCGGCGTGGACTTCATCGTCGTGACCGACACCGAGGGGACCCGCTACACCCACCCCGTGCCGGAGCGCATCGGGGAGAAGTTCGTCGGCGACATCGGCCCCGCGCTGCACGGCGAGGTGGTGACGGAGACCATCACCGGCACCCTCGGGCCGCTCGTCCAGGCGAACGTGCCGGTCTTCGACACGCAGGGCAAGGTCGTCGGCGTCGTGTCCGCGGGCATCACGATCGCCAAGGTCGGCGGTGTGGTCAACCAGATGCTGCCCATCCTGCTGGGCAGCGCGGCGGTGGCGATGGCGCTCGCCATGGGCGGCACCTGGCTGATCAGCAGACGGCTGCTGCGCCAGACCGGCGGCCTCGGGCCGCTGGAGATGACCCGCATGTACGAGCACCACGACGCGGTGCTGCACGCGGTCCGCGAGGGCGTCCTCATCTTCGACGGGGACGGACGGCTCCAGCTCGCCAACGACGAGGCGCGGCGGCTGCTCCGTCTGCCCGCGGACGCCGAGGGCCGGCCCGTCGGCGACCTCGGCCTGGACGAGCGGGCGCGCGAGCTGCTGTCCTCGGGCCGGACGGTGACCGACGAGGTGCTGCCGGCCGGCGACCGCCTCCTGGTGCTGAACAACCGCCCCACCGACCGCGACGGCGGCCCGCCCGGCTCCGTGGCCACCCTGCGGGACGCCACCGAGCTGCGCGCCCTGTCCGGCCGCGCCGAGACGGCCAGGACCCGGCTGCGGCTGCTGTACGACGCGAGTGTGGCGATCGGCACCACGCTGGACATCACCCGCACCGCCGAGGAGCTGGCCGAGGTCGCCGTCCCGCGCTTCGCCGACTACGTCACAGTGGACCTGGCAGAACCCGTCCTGCACGGCGAGGAGCCGCTGCGGCCCGGCCCGTCCGCGACGATGCGCCGGGTCGCGGTGAACGGGGTGCGCCCGGCGCCGCCGCTGGGCCCGGAGGGGCACCCGGTGGTGATCGAGCCGTCGAGTCCGCAGGCCGCCGGGCTGGCGAGCGGCCGGGCGGTCCTGGAACCGTGCCTCCCGGACTCCCCGGAATGGCAGAGCCAGAACCCGGAGCGCAACGCCAGGGTCATCTCCTTCGGCATCCACTCCCTGATCTGCGCGCCGCTGAGCGCACGCGGCGTGCTGCTCGGCGTGGTCAACTTCTGGCGTTCGCACGAGACCCGGCCCTTCGACGAGGAGGACCTGTCGCCTGCCGAGGAACTGGCGGCGCGCGCGGCGGTGTGCATCGACAACGCCCGCCGGTTCACCCGCGAGCACACCATGGCGGAGACCCTGCAGCGCAGCCTGCTGCCGCAGAAACTCCCCCGGCTGAACGCGATCGACGCCGCCTACCGCTATCTGCCCGCGCAGGCGGGGGTGGGCGGCGACTGGTTCGACGTGCTTCCGCTGCCGGGGGCGCGGGTCGCCCTGGTGGTGGGGGACGTGGTGGGGCACGGCCTGCACGCGGCGGCCACGATGGGGCGGCTGCGCACCGCGGTGCACAACTTCTCCTCCCTGGACCTGCCGCCGGACGAGCTGCTGAGCCACCTGGACGAGCTGGTCGGCCGGATGGACCAGCCGGACGCGCTGCCGGAGGCCGGCACCGGCGACGGCCCCGCGGCCAGCGGCACCGGCACCGCCTCCGGCGCCCCGGTGTCCGGCGCCACCTGCCTCTACGCGGTCTACGACCCGGTCTCCGGGGCGTGCACGCTGGCCCGCGCGGGGCATCTGCTGCCCGCGCTGGTGCGCCCCGACGGCACGGTGGACTTCCTCGAACTGCCCCAGGCACCCCCGCTGGGCCTGGGCGGTATGCCCTTCACAGCGGTGGAACTGGTGCTGCCCGAGGACAGCACCCTGGTCCTGTACACCGACGGCCTCGTCGAGGGACGTGAGCGCGACGTCGACGAGGGCCTGCAACAGCTGCGCGGGGTGCTGGCCGACCACCCGGGCCGGGACCCCGAGACGGTCTGCCGGGACGTGCTCCACGCGATGCTGCCGTCCGAGCCCGACGACGACATCGCGCTGCTCGTGGCCCGCACCCGCGTGCTGGACGGCAGCCGGGTCGCGGAGTGGGACGTGCCGGGCGACCCCGCGGCGGTGTCCGGCGTCAGGGCGGCGGTGACGCGGCACTTGGCGGGCTGGGGCCTGGAGGAGCTGTCCTTCACCACCGAGCTGCTGCTGAGCGAGCTGATCACCAACGCCATCCGCTACGGGGCCGAGCCCATCCACGTCCGGCTGATCCTGGACCGGGCCCTCATCTGCGAGGTCTCCGACGGCGGCAGCACCGCCCCGCACCTGCGCTACGCGGCCAGCACGGACGAGGGCGGCCGGGGTCTCTTCCTCGTCGCCCAGTTCGCCGAGCGCTGGGGCACCCGCTACACCGCCCAGGGCAAGGTCATCTGGGCGGAGCAGGCACTCGCACCGGTCACGCCGCCGGAGTGACGGGGACGGCCGGCACGGTCTCGTCACGGTGGATGGGGGTGTGCCCGCCGGTGAGGGGCGCACCGGAGCCGCCGCGCCGGTGGGCGACGATCTCGGCGGCGATGGACAGCGCGGTCTCCTCCGGGGTCCGGGCGCCGAGGTCGAGCCCGATGGGGCTGTGCAGCCGGGCGAGTTCCCGTTCCGTCAGGCCCGTCGCGCGCAGCCGCTCCAAGCGCTGCTCGTGGGTGCGCCGGGAGCCCATGGCGCCGACGTACCCGACCGGCAGGCGCAGGGCGCGCTCCAGCAGCGGCACGTCGAACCTGGCGTCATGGGTGAGCACGCAGACCACGGTGCGGCCGTCGACCGGGGTCCGGTCGAGGTAGCGGTGCGGCCAGTCGAGCACCACCTCGTCGGCGTCGGGGAAGCGGCGCGCGGTCGCGAAGACCGGGCGGGCGTCGCAGACGGTCACCGTGTATCCCAGGAATCTGCCGGCCCGTACGAGGGCGGCGGCGAAGTCCACGGCGCCGAACACCAGCATGCGCGGCGGCGGGACGGCCGCCTCGACCAGCAGGGTCACCGGTTCGCCGCAGCGGCTGCCGTCCGCGCCGATGTGCACGGTCGCGGTGCGTCCGGCGTCCAGCAGCGCGCGGGCCTCGGCGGCCGCCGCGCGGTCCAGGCGGGGGTCGCCGAAGGTGCCCTCGTACGCCCCGCCGGGACGCACCAGCAGGCCCCGGCCCAGGAGCGCGGCCGGGCCCCGGACGACCCTGGCCACCGCCACGGCGTCACCGGCGACCGCGGCGGCCGGCGCCGCGGCGAGGTGCGGATCGGCGCCGGGGTCGATCCGCTGGACGAAGACGTCGATGACTCCGCCGCAGGTCAGACCGACGGCGAAGGCGTCGTCGTCGTCGTGACCGAAGCGCTGGAGCACAGGGTCGCCGGACTCCAGTACCTCCCGGCACAACTCGTAGACGGCACCTTCGACGCACCCGCCGGACACGCTGCCCACGGCCGTGCCCTCGGCGTCGACGGCCAGCGCCGCGCCGGGCTGCCGGGGGGCGCTGCCGCCGACCGCGACGACGGTCGCGACGGCGAACGGCCTGCCCTGCCCGGCCCAGCGGTGCAGCTCGTCGGCGATGTCCAGCATGCGGGGACTCCTTGACCCTGCGTCAGGTACCGGTGAGGTGCTCGGGCCGTACCGGTACGCGTTTGAGGGGCAGTCCGGTCGCCGCGCGGATGGCGGCGACGACGGCAGGGGTGGAGGACAGGGTGGGCGCCTCGCCGACGCCGCGCAGCCCGTACGGGGCGTGGTCGTCGGCGAGTTCGAGCATGTCGACCGGGATGGGCGGCGTGTCGAGGATCGTGGGGATCAGGTAGTCGGTGAAGGACGGGTTCCTGACCTCGGCCCCGTCGGAGACGATGATCTCCTCCATGACGGCCAGCCCCAGGCCCTGGGTCGTGCCGCCCTGGATCTGGCCGACGACCGACAGCGGATTGAGCGCCTTGCCGACGTCCTGGGCGCAGGCCAGCTCGACGACCTTCACCAGCCCGAGTTCGGTGTCGACGTCGACGACCGCGCGGTGCGCGGCGAAGGAGTACTGGACGTGGCCGGAGCCCTGGCCGGTGCGCAGGTCGAAAGGCTCGGTCGGGCGGTGCCGCCACTCCAGCTCGATGTCGATGGCCTCGTCGCCGAGGACCTCGGCCAGCGAGGCCAGCACCTCGCCGCCGTCGGTGACCACCTTGCCGCCCTCCAGGAGCAGTTCGGCGTTCGCCCAGGCCGGATGGTACGTGCCGAACGCGGCGCGGCCCCGCTCCAGGGCGCGTTCGCGCACGGCCTCGCAGGTGTGCCGCACCGCGCCACCGGTGACGTAGGTCTGCCGGGAGGCGGAGGTCGAACCGGCCGAACCGACCTGCGTGTCGGCCGGGTTGATGGTGACCTGGCTGACGCCGAGCTCGGTGCGGGCGATCTGCGCGTGCACGGTGATACCGCCCTGGCCGACCTCGGCCATCGCGGTGTGCACGGTCGCCACGGGCTCGCCGCCGATGACCTCCAGGCGGACCCGGGCGGTGGAGTAGTCGTCGAATCCCTCGGAGAAGCCGACGTTCTTGATGCCGACCGCGTAGCCGACGCCGCGCACGACCCCCTCGCCGTGCGTGGTGTTGGAGAGCCCGCCCGGCAGGGCGCGCACGTCGACCGCGCCGCCGGCGCCCTCCCACTGCGTCTCCGGGGGCATCGGCATCGCCTTGACGCGGCGCAGCAGTTCGGCGACCGGCGCCGGGGAGTCCACGACCTGGCCGGTGGGCATGACGGAGCCCTGCGACATGGCGTTGAGCTGCCGGAACTCCACCGGGTCCATGTCGAGTGCGGCGGCCAGCCTGTCCATCTGCGCCTCGTAGGCGAAGCACGCCTGGACCGCGCCGAAGCCGCGCATGGCGCCGCAGGGCGGGTTGTTGGTGTAGAGCGCGATCGCCTCGATGTCGACGTCATCGATGACGTACGGGCCGGCGCCGAGCGACGCGGCGTTGCCGACGACCGCCGGGGAGGAGGAGGCGTAGGCGCCGCCGTCGAGCACGATCCGGCACTTCATGTGGGTGATCCTGCCGTCGCGGGTGGCGCCGTGCTCGTAGTGGAGCCTCGCCGGGTGACGGTGGACGTGGCCGAAGAAGGACTCGAAGCGGTTGTAGACCATCTTCACCGGCTTGCCGGTGCGCAGCGCCAGCAGACAGGCGTGGATCTGCATCGACAGGTCCTCGCGGCCGCCGAAGGCGCCGCCCACCCCGGAGAGCGTCATACGGACCTTGTCCTCGGGCAGTCCGAGGACGGGGGCGATCTGCCGCAGGTCCGCGTGGAGCCACTGGGTGGCGATGTAGAGGTCCACGCCGCCGTCCTCGGCCGGGACGGCGAGTCCCGACTCGGGGCCGAGGAAGGCCTGGTCCTGCATCCCGACCTCGTAGTCGCCGGTGACGACGACGTCGGCGCGCCGGGCCGCCTCCTCGGCGTTCCCGCGGACGATCGGCTGGCGGTGCACGATGTTGGGGTGCGGGACGTGGCCGATGTGGTGGTCGGTGCGGCCCTCGTGGAGGAGGGGCGCGTCCGGTGCGGTCGCGGTGGCCTCGTCCACCACTACGGGCAGTCGGCGGTACTCGACCCGGATCTTCGCGGCGGCCCGGCGCGCGGTCTCCGGGTGGTCCGCGGCCACCAGCGCGACCGGCTCGCCGTGGTGGCGGACGCGGCCGTGGGCCAGGACGGGCGTGTCCCGGATCTCCAGCCCGTAGTGCCTCACCTCGGTCGGCAGGTCCTCGTGGGTGAGGACCGCGTACACCCCTGGCTGCGCGAGGGCCGCCGAGATGTCGATGGCGACGATCTCGGCGTGCGCGTGCGGGCTGCGCAGCGTGTGCCCCCACAGCATGTCCTCGTGCCACAGGTCCGAGGCGTAGGCGAACTCGCCGGTGGTCTTGAGGAGTCCGTCGGGGCGCAGCGTGGACTCGCCGATGCCGCCCCTGGTCGCGCTGCCCTGGGTGGTGGGCCTGGGGGTACGGGTCGCGCCCATCGCGGTCAGCCCTCCGCCCCGTCGCGGGCCGCCGCGAGGCGGACCGCGTCGAGGATCTTCTCGTAGCCGGTGCAGCGGCACAGGTTGCCGGACAGGGCCTCGCGGATGTCGGCGTCGGTGGGCCGGGCGTTGTGCTCCAGCAGTTCGTCGGCGGCGACCAGCAGGCCCGGGGTGCAGAAGCCGCACTGCACGGCGCCGGCGTCGAGGAACGCCTGCTGGACGGGCGACAGCGCGGTGGCCGGGTCGTCGGGGTGGGCCTGCCACTGCCGGGCGGCGTCCAGGCCGGTGCCGCCGGTCCCGCCGGTCCCGCCGCCGGGGGTGCCGGCCTCGCGCTCCTTGGCGTACTGCGCCAGGCCCTCGACGGTGACGACGTCCCGGTCCTGCGCCTGCCCGGCGGCCACCAGGCACGCGCACACCGAAACCCCGTCCAGGCGGACCGTGCACGAGCCGCACTCGCCCTGCTCGCAGGCGTTCTTCGAGCCGGGCAGGCCCATCCGCTCGCGCAGGACGTAGAGCAGGCTCTCGCCCTCCCAGACGTCGTCCGCCTCCTGCCGGCGGCCGTTGACGGTGAAGGTCACGCGCATCGGGGGCCCTCCTTCCCTCCGCGGGCACCGCCGCGGTACTCGTCCCACGTCCAGCCGAGGGTGCGGCGGGCCATGACGGTCAGCGCGTGGCGGCGGTACGCGGCGCTGCCGCGAACGTCGTCGATGGGGCTCGCGCAGGCGGCGACCAGCTCGGCGAACTGCCGGGCCACGGAGGGCGTGATGATCCGGCCGTTGTCCCAGAACCCGCCCTCCTCCAGGGCCGCGTTCAAGAACTCCTCCGCGGTGGTGGCGCGGATCGGGGTGGGCGCCGCCGATCCGATGCCGGTGCGCACCGTGCGCGTGGCGGGATGCAGGGCCAGGCCGAAGGCACAGACCGCGATGACCATCGCGTTGCGGGTGCCGACCTTGGAGAACTGCTGGGGCCCGTCGGCGCTCTCGATGTGCACGGCGCGGATCAGCTCGTCCGGGGCGAGCGCGTTGCGCTTCACACCGGTGTAGAACTCCTCGACCGGGATCATCCGGGTGCCCCGCACCGAGACGGCCTCGACCTCGGCGCCCGCGGCCAGCAGCGCCGGGTGCGCGTCGCCGGCGGGGGAGGCGGCGCCGAGGTTGCCGCCGACGCTCCCGCGGTTGCGGATCTGGGGGGAGCCGACGGTGTGGGCGGCCAGGGCGAGGCCGGGCAGCTGCGGCCGCAGGTGCTCCATGATGCGGGTGTAGGGGACGGAGGCCCCCAGCCGCACGGTCCCCTTGCCCGTGTCCCCCACCTCCCACTCGTAAAGTTCGGCGACGCGGTTCAGGTCGAGCAGGACATCGGGGCGACGCCGGTCGAAGTTGATCTCGACCATCACATCGGTACCACCCGCGATGGGCACGGCCGAGGGATGCGCCGCCTTCGCGGCGAGCGCCTCCTCCCAGCTCGCGGGGCGCAGGAAGTCCATGCGGTGCTCTCTTCTCGTCGAGGATCGGAACGGCTCGTCCATATCTCCTGTTCACCCGATGTGACTCAGTACACTTCCAGGCACCCATCCGGGTGCAGTCACCGAACGCATGAAGCACTTGGCTGGTCGGTAGGCTTGCCTTGTAGATTCCTCTGAAAAACGCGGAACGGAAACCTGTCGGCATCGAGGTGGCAACACCGACGCAATCCACCGGGCGCCACCCTGGTACCGCCTCGGACCCCGGAGGCGTACGAGACAAGGCGACGACGATGCGGCTGCGCGCACTCCTGGACACCGAAGCCCTCGGCCTGCGGCTGCTCGGCGGCGAGGAGGAGCTCGACCGCACCGTCCGCGGGGTGATGACCACCGACCTGAAGGACCCCAGCCGGTATCTCACCGGCGGCGAACTCGTCCTGACCGGTCTGGCCTGGCGCCGGGAGCCCGCGGACTCCGAGCGCTTCGTGCGCATCCTCACCGCGGCCGGGGTCGCCGGGCTCGCGGCCGGCGAGGCCGAACTCGGCGCCGTCCCGGACGACCTGGTGCTGGCCTGCGCCCGGCACCGGCTGCCGCTGTTCGCGGTGGACGAGGACGTGTCGTTCGCCTCCATCACCGAGCACGTCGTACGGCAGGTCTCCACCGAGCGCGCCGGGGACCTGGCCGCCGTCGTCGAGCGGCACCGCCGGCTGATGGCCTCGGGCCCGGCGGGCGGGGGCCCCGACGCCGTCCTCGACCTGCTCGGCAGCGACCTGGACCTGCGTGCCTGGGTGCTGTCGACGACCGGACGCCGCATCGCCGGGTCCGAGCACCCCCTGGCGGCGCCGGTCCGCGCCGAACTGGCCGGGGAGCACCTTGCCGCGTCCCGGACGGGACGGCCCTCCCCGCACCGCGCGTACGTGGCCGGCCGCCCCTACTCCCTCTTCCCGATCCGCAGCGGCGACCCGGCGGCCGACGTCCGCGCCACCCTGCTGTCCGACTGGTTCCTGGCCGTCGACGCCGACGCCGGCGAGTGGCCCGCCGAGCGGCTCGACCTGCTCCAGGGGGTCACCCAGCTCATCTCCGTCGAACGTGAGCGCCGCGACGCCTCGCGCACGGTGCGCCGCCGGCTCGCCGCGGAGGTCATGGACCTGGTCCAGGCGGGCGCGCCCCCGGCCGAGATCGCCGCGCGGCTGCGCGTCGCCGCGCCCGTCCTCGCGCCCGGACTCGGCAGCGCCCCGCACTGGCAGGTCGTCGTCGCCCGCGTCGACTGGACGGGCGGCGGTGTGTCGTCCGGGCCGGTGGCCCAGGCCCTGCTGGAGGAGGCCCTCGTCGACCCCGCCGCGGTCGGCTCCGCCCCCGCCGACCGTATCGCCGTGGCCCACGCGGGCGACGAGGCCCTGGCCCTCGTACCGCTCTCCTCCGTCGACACCGAGGGTCCCGCGCCCGAACTGTCCGCACAGCGGCTGCTCGGCATGCTCCGCGCCCCCCTCAGCCGCGGCCTCGACGGCGACGGCCGCCTCACCATAGGCGTGAGCGCCGCCGTCCACTCCGCCGACGGGCTGCGCGGAGCCCTGGAGGAGGCCCGCCACGCCCGCCGTGTCGCCGCCGCCCGCCCCGGCCGCGTCTGCGCCGCGGGCCACGAGGAACTCGCCTCCCACGTCCTGCTGTTGCCCTTCGTCCCCGACGACGTCCGCCGCGCCTTCACCGCCCGCCTGCTGGACCCGCTGCGGGACTACGACCTGCGGCACCGCGCGGAACTCATCCCCACCCTGGGGGCCTTCCTCGAATGCGACGGCTCCTGGACGCGCTGCGCGAACCGGCTGCACCTGCACGTCAACACCCTGCGCTACCGCATCGGGCGCATCGAGCAGCTGACGGGCCGTGACCTGTCCCGGCTGGAGGACAAGGTCGACTTCTTCCTGGCCCTGCGGATGAGCTGACCCCGCCCGGCCGACGGCGCGTCAGGTGGTCGCGCCGAGGCCGTTCAGGAGCGTCGCGACGACCAGGTCGGCGGCCTGTGGAGGGTCCACGGCGGGGAACCGGTGCGCGATGGCGTCGACGAGTCCGTCGAGGACCGCCCGCGCCCAGGCCGCGTCGGCATCCGCCCGCAGGAAGCCCTCGGCGATGGCGCGGTCGATGAAGGCGTCGAGTCGTGCGCTCTGCTCCAGGCGGCGGACGCGGGCCCCGGGGTCCTTCTCCATCATGCGCCGCGTGTCGACGGGCCATTCGCGGCTGACGGGGATGATCCCTTCGAGGTAGCGGTGAAGGGCGACCTGGACCGGGGCCTCGGTCAGGCGGGCTTCGTCCAGAACACGTTCCGCGGAGTCGAGTTTGGCCTGGAACACGGCGCTGAGCAGGGCCTGACGGTTCGCGAAGCGGCGGTGGACGGTGGTGCGGTCCACTCCCGCGGCGGCGGCGATGGCCGCCATCGAGGTGCCCGGGTCCTCGGCCAGGAGGCGGGCCCCGGCCTGGAGGACGGCGGTCAGGTTGCGCGCGGCGTCGGCTCTCATGATCCGGCGATTCTATCTCCCCGCATCACTTATCCCGTCAAAGGCGCGTCGTGAGATGCAACACGGACTCATACCGCAACACTAATGTTGCATTTTTGGGAAAAGCATCTACGTTGGAGTTGCTGTCCGTGAGGCAGCGAAGGAAGCGGCACAAGAGACGAAGGAAATGCGATGTCACGGACTTGGCTGATCACCGGTGGTTCGCAGGGGCTGGGCAGGGCTATGGTCCTGGCGGCCCTGGAGGCCGGCGACCGGGTGGTGGCGACCTCACGCACGCCGGAGGCACTGGCCTCCCTGCGGGCCGGGTACCCCGACCGGCTGGAGGCGGTGGCGCTGGACGTCACGTCCGCGTCGCAGTCCCGGGACGTGGTGACGGCGGCGGTGGAGCGCTTCGGTTCGGTCGACGTGGTGGTCAACAACGCCGGTTACGCCACCACCGGTTCGATCGAGGACTTCCCCGAGGACGAGTTCCGCGCGCAGGTCGAGGCCAACCTCTACGGCGTGGTCAACGTGACCCGGGCGGTGCTGCCGGTGATGCGCCGCCGGCGGTCCGGGCACGTGGTGCAGATCTCCTCCATCGGCGGACGCGTCGGCGGCACACCCGGCCTCGGCGCCTACCAGACGGCCAAGTTCGCCGTGGAGGGCTTCTCCGAGGTCCTCGCGGGCGAGGTGGCCCCGTTCGGCATCAAGGTCACCATCGTCGAGCCGGGCGGCATCCGCACCGGCTGGGCCGCGGGCGCGGCGGAGCCGTCCGGCCCTGTCACCCCCGACTACGAGCCGACGGTGGGCGCGTGGCTGGCCAGGTTCGCGGCGTACACCGGCAACGAGCCCGGCGACCCGGACCGCATGGCCCGCGCGATCATCGGCGCGGTCGACGCCGAAGAGCCCCCGCGCCGGCTGCTGCTCGGCAGCGACGCCCTGGGGATCGCCATCGGCTCGGAGGAGGGCCGCCTCGCCGAGGCGCGCAAGTGGGCCGGGGTCAGCCGCTCCACCGACTACCCCGCCGCCTGACGGCACGGCCAGGACCCGGGCGGAACTCCCGCCCACCTTCCCCCCCAACCACGTCCCGTACGAAGGAACCGAGAGACATGACTGTGACCGTCCGCGACAAGCTCTACATCGGCGGTTCCTGGGTAGCCCCCGGCGACCCGGGCCTGCTGCTCGACATCCTCTCCCCGCACGACCAGTCGCTGCTGGGCAGCGTGGCGCAGGCCGCGCCCGCCGACGTGGACGCGGCCGTCGCCGCCGCCCGGGAGGCCTTCGACCACGGTCCCTGGCCGCGCACCACGCCGGAGGAGCGGCAGGAGATCGTCCGGCGCTACGACGCCCTGCGCGCGGCGCGCGCCGACGAGGTGGCCGCCGCGATCTCCGCCGAGAACGGCTCGGCCGGCTGGTTCACCAGGGCCGGCCAGCCGTTCCTGACCCGCCAGGTGGAGGCCTATCTCAAGGCGGCCGAGGAGTTCGGCTGGGAGGAGGTCGTCGCGCCGTCCGATCCGTCGGTGGCCTTCGACACCATCGTGCGACGTGAGGCGATCGGCGTGGTCGCCGCGGTCATCCCGTGGAACTCGCCGTTCTCCGCCGCCACCGCCAAGCTGGTACCCGCCCTGCTGGCGGGCAACACCGTCGTGCTGAAGGTCTCCCCGGAGAACTCGCTCAGCATGATGCTGCTGGCGGACCTGTGGCACGAGGCGGGGCTCCCCGAGGGCGTGCTCAGCGTCCTGCCGGCGGACCGCGAGACCAGCGAGTACCTCGTCTCGCACCCCGGCGTGGACAAGATCTCCTTCACCGGTTCGACGCGGGCCGGCCGGCGGATCGCCTCGATCGCCGGTGCGCACCTCAAGCGGGTCGGCCTGGAGCTGGGCGGCAAGTCCGCCGCGATCGTCCTGGAGGACGCGGACCTGACGGCCGCGGTGCGGGGCCTGCGCTTCGGTGCGTTGGCCAACAACGGCGAGGCCTGCATCCTGCAGACCCGCATCCTGGCGCCGCGCAGCCGCTACGAGGAGGTCGTCGCCGCGGTGAAGGAGATGGTGGAGTCGCTGAAAGTCGGCGACCCGTCCGACCCGGACACGTTCATCGGCCCGATGATCCGCCGCGACCAGCAACAGCGCGTCATCGACTACATCACCCTCGGCATCGAGGAGGGCGCCCGCCTGGTCACCGGCGGCCCGCGGGTCCCCGAGGGCCTGGAGAAGGGCAACTACGTCACCCCGACCGTGTTCGCCGACGTCGACAACTCCATGCGCATCGCCCAGGAGGAGATCTTCGGCCCGGTCCTGGCCGTCATCGCCTACGACGACGAGGACAACGCGGTCCGCATCGCCAACGACTCCGAGTACGGCCTGTCCGGCGGAGTCTGGACGGCGGATCCGGAGCGCGCCCTGGCCGTCGCCCGCAGGCTGCGCACCGGCACGGTCACCCTGAACGGCTCGCCGATCAGCTTCGACGGCCCGTTCGGCGGCTACAAGGCGAGCGGCATGGGCCGCGAGTACGGCAAGGTCGGCCTGACCGGCTACGTCGAGCACAAGTCGATCACCCGCAACCGGTAGCCACCGCCCCCTGACGGACGGGCCGGGGAGCCGGTGTGCGCGTGGTGAAGTCCGCTCCGCCGCTGGTCGGTTGATGATCGGGGAGCGTTTCGGCCGCCCTCCGCGGGGGATTCGGTCCCGGTCCGCGAGGGCGCCGGGAGCGCGCGGGGCGGGGGGCGCCGTGATCAGAGCGTGTCCGCCCTCTTGGCGCGGCACCCCGTGCCGTGCTGGACTTCGCCCAACGAGCTCGATGACGCGCTTCGGGAGGGCAAGTGGCGGACACCGCCATGTCGGACGCACAGGTGGGACCGACGGCCGAAGGCGGCGCTGCGCCACCCGACGTGACACGGCTGCGCAACCGGGGCTGCTGGACGGAGGCCGCGGCCCTGCTGGCGCCGTACGCCGCGGAGCGGCCCGAGGCCGCCACTCGGCGGGCCGCGCTGCTGATCGAGCGGTGCATGTTCACCCTGGACGGCTGGGCGGAGGCCGAGGACGCGCTGCGCACGGCGGAGGCCCTGGCCCGTACCGACAACGAGCGCGGCGAGGCCTCCTGCGAACGGGGGAACCTGGCGTACCTCGCGACGCTCTTCGGGCCGCGGGACCGCGCGGACGAGGCACGGGCGGCCCTGATGCGCAGCGCCGCGCTGCTGGAGCCGGGTGCGGCCGGGCGGCCGCTGCTGGACTTCCGGCGAGGCCTGGTGGCCGAGAAGCTGGGCGACGACGCGACGGCGGCCCGGGCCTCCTACCTGCGGGCGCACGCGGGTGCCGAGGCGCACGGGGACGCGCTGCTGACCTCGTTCACCTGGCGCCATCTGGCCGGGCTGGCGGCCCGGGACGGCGACATCGCCGCGGCCCGGCGCGGTTTCGCGGAGTCGCTGCGGCTGCGCGTGGAGACGGGGTACCTCATCGGGACGGCACCGGCGCTCGCCGCGCTGGCGACCGTGGAACCCGAGCCGGAGGCGGCCCGGCTGCGGGCCGAGGCCGCCCGGCTGTTCCGGCTGCTCGGCGGCGTGCCCGTGTGGCTCGCGGAGACCCTGGACACGGAGGAGGCGGCGTAGGGACCGCCCGTAGGGACCCCCTCCTGGAGCGGTCACACCGCGAGCAGGGCCAGCGGCGCGCTCGTGGGCGCGGGCGAGCCGCCGTGCGGTTCCGCGGTGATGCCGACCGCCTCGGCCGACCGGGAGTCACCGGAGAGCAGGACGGCTCCGGTGCGCTGTCCCGCGTCGAGCAGCCCGGCGGGCCGCATCCCGCCGTCGTCGCTGTACCAGAGCTGGTAGACCCGCTGGTCCGCGAGCGCCGGCAGCGCATCGTAGAGGAGCGCCGCGCGGCCCTGCCGGGCGGAGACCACCAGGGTCGCGGTGCCGCCCCCGCCGAGCCCGGCGGTGCGGAACCTCGCCTGCGGGTCGGCCATCACCGCGGCCAGCGCCTCCGCCCGCTGCTGGGCCCGGACGGCGCGCACCCGCTCCCCGTCGACGGCCTGCCGGGTGTGGACGGCCCAGCTCCCGAGCACGGCCGCCGAGGCCAGGCAGGCGGCGGCGACCAGCGACGGCAGGCGCTCGCGCCACCGCCGCCCGCCCAGGGGCACCACACCGGCGGTCCCGGTCAGCAGCGGCGGAAGCTGCCTGACACCGGGGAGCGCCGCCATGACCCGGGCGCGCAGAAACGCCGGGGGGACCACCGCGGCGGCCAGGGCCAGGCGTGCCGCGGTCTCGTGGAACTCCCGTACCTCGGCGGTGCAGGTCTCGCACCGCGCCAAGTGCCCCTTGAAGTCCCGGGTCTCCCGTTCCGACAGGGCGTCCAGAACGTAGGCGCCGGTCAGGGTGTGCGCGTCGGTGGACGTCATGCCGTTACCCCCAGGCAGTCGCGAAGCCGGATGAGACCGTCCCTGAGCCGTGTCTTGACCGTGCCCAAAGGCGCGTTCAGCAGGTCGGCGGTCTCTTGGTGGGTGTATCCGCGGTAGTAGGCCATCGTCACCGACTCGCGCTGGAGGTCGGTGAGCCGGCTGAGGCAGCGGCGCACCTGCTCGCGTTCCAGGCGCCGCTCGACCTGGTCGCTGACGACGTCGAACGCCGTCTCGTAATCGCGGACGGCCGCTTTGTGCTCCCGGTCGGCGGCCCGCTGGACGGAGCGGACCCGGTCCACGGCCCGCCGGTGGGCGACCGTCATGATCCACGCCGTGGCGCTGCCCTTGTCCGGGTCGAAGCGGGCCGCGGACCGCCACACCTCGATGAGGACCTCCTGGGCGACCTCCTCGGACTGCGCCGCGTCCCGCAGCAGTTTGCGCACGAGGCCGAGCACGGAGCCGGCCATCGCGGTGTAGAGGGTCTCGAACGCCTCCTGGTCGCCGCGTGCGATGCGGCCGATCAGCGCCTCCAGGAACCCGTGCTGCGGTGCCGCGGAGGGGTCGCCGGGGGCCGCGACGTCCATGGGGGTCTCCAAAGTGGGTGGGGCCGTGGGTTCTGCGGGGCCCTGGGGTTCCGGCGAAGTCCCGCGGAGGGGGAGGACGGCCCGGGGGGAGGTGTGCGCGGCGCTCGTCGCGCACAGCCGTTCCCCTCCCCCGGGCCGCCCGGTCTCGGTCGCCTACTTGGGCATGAGGACGGTGTCGACGATGTAGACGGTGGCGTTGGAGGTGGTCACGTTGCCGCACACCACGTGCGAGGAGTCGTTGACCGTGTAGTCCGCACCGGAACCGGCCGTGGTGAGCTTGCCCTTCTCCAGCGTGCTGAACGAACCGTTCGCCAGCTGCGCGGGCGTCAGCCGCTGCCCCACCACGTGGTACGTGAGGATCTTGGTGAGGGTGGCCTTGTCGTTCAGGACCTTGTCCAGATCGGCCTTCGGGATCTTCGCGAACGCGTCGTTCGTCGGCGCGAACACCGTGATGTTCTGGGCGCCGTTGAGGGTGTCGACCAGACCGGCCTTCTTCACCGCGGCCACCAGCGTGGACAGCACCGGGTTGTTCGACGCCGCCGTCGCCACCGGGTCCTGGGCCATCCCGTCGAAGCTGCCGGCGCCGTCCTCCGGCACCGCCGAACACGCCGCACCGAAGGGCTTGTCCATCGCCATCGCATCCCCCGGGCCCTGGCTCACGGACTCGCCGGCCGGGCTGGAGGGCGCCGTGGAGGAGGCGGCCTTGGAGCCGCTGTCCTTGGTGTCGTCGCCGCCGCAGGCGGTCAGGGCGAGCGGCAGGACGGCGGCGGTGGCCACGGCGATCGCGGCACGGCGCAGGCGCAGGGTGTTCATCGGGGAATCTCCTTGATCGTTCGTTCAGGGGGAGGCGGGCTCATGAAGCCGGCCCTCGCGGTTCGGGGTTAGGGGAGTTCGTGGTTACGGGAGGGGCCGTGGGCGCGGGCGCGGGGCAGGAGACCATGGCCGCATCGCACCGAATCCGACTCGGATTCGGTGCCGGGCGCACCGCCCGCCGGTTGCCGCGTGTGCCGCGTGCCCAAGATCCTCATGCCAGTGATTCGTCACGCCCCCGGGCAGAGATTGGTGGCTCACCCCATCGAGTGACGAGCGATCGCGTCGACGCAGGCGACACCGTCGACGGGGGGCGACAACGCCCGTGCACCGGCGACTAGTTCCGCCGGCCGTGGCCGCCGTCGGTCAGCCGGATTCGCCGGACACCGGGTTCGACGGGCCGATCACATCGACGGTGTTGCCGCACAGGCCGACCGGGAAGGTCACCGGTGCCTGGAGCACGTGGCCCGACAGCGCTCCGCGCCTCCCGCCCCGGATGGCGCTGGGACGCAAGGTGCGTGGTCCTTGGGGCCCTTCAGCCGCCGTAATGGCCGCGGGTCAGTGCCTCGACCACGGGGAGGTCCCCGCTGACGAGGGCCTCCAGGAGCGCGGCGTGCTCGCCGGCGTCGGCGACGAGTTCCGCGCGGATTCCGCGCGGCGCGCCGCCGGCGCGGGCGTGGTCCTCGGCGACGGGCCACTGGGCGCGGCGGTGCAGCTCCTCCGCGACGGCGACGAGCTGCCGGTTGCCGGAGACCTCCAGGAGCGCGCGGTGGAAGGCCCGGTCGGCCTCGGCGTAGGCGACACGGTCGCCGAGCGCGGCGGCGGCGACGGTGGCCTCCGCCAGCGGCCGCAGCTGCTCCCAGCGGGAGGGCGGCACGGTGCGGGCCAGCCGCAGGACGACGGGCACCTCGATGAGCGCGCGCACCTCGGCGAGTTCCGCGCGGTCCCGGCGGCTGCGCTCGGCGACCCGGAAGCCCTTGTTGGGCAGGGCCTCGACGGCGCCTTCGCGGGCCAGCAGCTGCATGGCCTCGCGGACGGGTGTGGCCGAGACCCCGAAGCGCTCCGCGAGCGCCGGGGCGGAGTACACGGCGCCCGGCCGCAGCTCACCGGTGACCAGGGCGCCGCGCAGCGCGCGCAGGACCTGGTCGCGCACGGAGTGCCGCTCGGGCATCCGGCGCGGCCGGGGCAGCGCCTCGGCCTGGCCCGGAACGGCGTCCCGGCGGGGCTCGGCCTCGCGGCGCGGCTCGGCATGCGGATGGGCACCCCGGACGAGCTCGTCGTGGCCGGGCGGCAGCCCGGAGGCCGCGGCGGCGGTGGCCGCCTCGGGACGCCGCGCGGCTCGGGGGGCGTACTCCACGGGGGCTCCTTCGGACGGGTCGGTGTGCGCCTGGCGCACTCCTACGGTCGGTGCGCGCCGCCCTCTATTGCAACACTCTCCACGACCTGCTTCGAGAACTTACCTCCCGTCGTGCCCCCTGAAGCGAAGCAAGGCTAGGCTCACCTCATTTGGATCTTTTGTCCGGACCACCGGACACACACCCCGCAGCACACCCGCCGAACGGCCTGACGCCAGGTCAGGCGGCAGGTTTCAAGTAGGTCAACTGCGCTAATCGCGCTCCTCAGTTCGAGTATTCTGTCGGTCTCTCCCCACGCCACCACTCCGTTGGCGTTCTCTTGTCCCGAAACCGCTTCACGCGCCCGAGGCGTTCGCCAGGATGTCGCGCGAACGCCGTCTCGCGGCCCGAGCGCGACGGTACTGCGACGCAAGGAATCGCACGTATGAGATTTACGGACATAACGCTTGACTGGACGCTTTCGGGCGCCGTGTTCGTGGCGGTCCTCGCCGCCGCGGCGGTGTTCCTGCGCAACCGCAAGGCCCGCAAGGAGGAGGCCGCCCAGGGCGACTCCTGGGAGCGCTCGGAGGAGCGGCGCCGCAAGAAGGAGGCCATGTACGGCACGGCCTCGTACGTCCTGCTCTTCGGCTGCGCCTCCGTCGCCGCGGCCCTGTCCTTCCACGGCCTGGTCGGCTTCGGCCAGCAGAACCTGGGCCTGTCCGGAGGCTGGGAGTACCTGGTGCCGTTCGGTCTCGACGGCGCCGCGATGTTCTGCTCCGTGCTCGCGGTCCGCGAGGCCAGCCACGGTGACGCGGCCCTCGGCTCGCGCATCCTGGTCTGGCTGTTCGCGGGCGCCGCGGCCTGGTTCAACTGGGTGCACGCCCCGCGCGGCGGCGACCACGCCGGCGCCCCGGAGTTCTTCGCCGGCATGTCGCTCTCCGCGGCCGTGCTCTTCGACCGGGCCCTGAAGCAGACCCGCCGCGCGGCCCTGCGCGAGCAGGGACTCATTCCGCGCCCGCTGCCGCAGATCCGCATGGTCCGCTGGCTGCGCGCCCCGCGCGAGACGTACGGCGCCTGGTCCCTCATGCTGCTCGAGAACGTCCGCACCCTGGACGAGGCGGTCGAGGAGGTCCGCGACGAGCGGGTCCGCAAGGACCAGGAGGCGATGCGCCGCCGCGAGCACGAGCGGCTGGAGCGCGCGCGTATCAAGGCCATCAACCGGCAGCACCGCATCTGGAACCGCGGTGGCAGCAAGTACGAGCTGCCCAGCGCCAATCCGGCCGGCACCCAGGCCTCCGCGGAGCCTGCCATAGAGCCGGAGAAGGCCGAACTGCCCTCGCGCTCCCGTCCCGCGCTGTCACCCGTCCGTGAAGAGGCCCTGCGCACCACCATCGACCTCACCGCCGAGGACGACACCATGGCGCTGCCCAAGCTCGACTCCCTGGAGCGCAAGCTGGCGGATCTGGAGCGCCAGTACGGCTGACCCTCCCCCACTTCCTCGCGTCACCTCGCTGCCCCGGCCCGGGACTTCCCGGCCGGGGCAGCGGCGTTCGCGGTGCGGGGAATTGACGTTTCCTCAGGAGGGGGTCGCGTCGAGTTCGAACCACACGACCTTGCCGGAGCCGTCCCCCTCGGCGTGGACGCCCCAGGCGTCGGCGAGGGACTGGACGAGCTGCAGGCCGCGTCCGGAGGTGCCGTGCGAGGAGGGGGTGCGCAGCCGGGGATGGCGGGTGGTGAAGTCGCGTACCTCCACACGCAGTCGGTGCGCGGCGGCCGTGGTGGCCGGTGATGGTGCGTCTGCCGTGGACGCCGGTGACGCTGCGTCTGCCGTGGACGCCGGTGACGCTGCGTCTGCCGTGGACGCCGGTGACGCTGCGTCTGTCGTGGACGCCGTGGACAGGGTGGCGGTGAGAACGGCGCCCCGGTCGGTGTGCCGCAGGGCGTTGGTGACGAGTTCGGTGGTGAGCAGGACGGCGGTGTCGGCGAGGGCGGGGACGCCCCAGTGCCGTAAGGACTCGCGCAACAGCCTGCGGACGTCCGCCACCGCCGGCAGGTCGGCGTGCTGGAGCGGACGATGCAGGTGGTGCGCCACGGCGGTGTCCCCGACCTCCCGGTCGCTCGCCTGCGCAGGCTGACGTTCCATCGGCTCCGCTCCGGCAGCTCGCGCCCTTCCGGGGTCGAACATCTACGCGCAATGCATGCCCCGGCGCGGCCACTTCCAGTCATGGGGCGCGGACGCTGCGCTCTTGTATCCATTGCATGCAATGGATACAGTGGACGGGTGCAGCAGACGGACGCCGCCCATCGGCGGCTGCGGGAACTGATCCTGGACGGGGTGTACGCCCCCGGCCAACGCCTGACCGAGCTGGAGACGGCGGCGGCGCTGGCGATGAGCCGTACACCGGTGCGCGAGGCGTTCCGGGCGCTGGTGGCGGACGGGCTGGTGCGCTCGGCGGGGCGCGGGGTGAGCGTGGTCGAACTCGGGCCGGAGGCACTGCGCCACGCCTACGAGGTGCGCGGTGCCCTGGAGGCGCTGACCGCCGAGCTGGCCGCCGGACGGCAGCGGCGCGGGGAGGTGGCGCCGGCCGAACTGACCGCGCTGGAACGGGTCGCGGCACAGGCGGAGGAGGCCACGGCGGCGGGCCGCCTGGAGGATGCGGTCCGGTACAACCGGCGCTTCCACAGCGGCATCGCCGTCCTGTCGGCGAACCCGGTGGCGGTCGGCACACTGGACCGGCTGTGGGACCAGATCCAGGTCTCCACCCGCCTCTCCCTCGCCGCCCCGGAGCGTCTCGAACAGGTCGCCGCCCAGCACCGCCGGCTGCTCGCCGCCATCACCGCGGGCCACGCCGGGGAGGCGCACGCGACCGCCCGCGAGCACGTGGCGGACACCTGTGCCGCCGCCGGGCAGGACGGCGCACGCGAGGAAGACCCACACGAGAGGACGCGGTAGCCGTGCCCGACATCAGCAAGCACCACACCTACGCCACCGAGGTCGTCTGGAGCGGCAACCGCGGCACGGGAACGAGCGCTTACCGCGCCTACGGCCGCGAGCACGAGGTCTCCGCGCCCGGGCTGCCGGTGCCGGTGATCCCCGGCAGTTCCGACCCCGCCTTCCGCGGCGACCCGGCCCGCTGGAACCCCGAACAGCTCCAGCTGGCCGCCCTGTCGCAGTGCCACATGCTCGCCTACCTGCATGTGTGCACCGTCGCGGGAGTGGTCGTCACCGGCTACACCGACCGCGCCGAGGCCACCCTGCGGGAAACCGGCGACGGCGGCGGCCACTTCACCGAGGCCGTGCTGCGGCCCCGCGTGGAGGTGGCCTCGGCCGCCATGGTGGACGCCGCCGTCGCCCTGCACGAGGACGCCCACCGGCTCTGCTTCATCGCCTCTTCCGTCAACTTCCCGGTCCGGCACGAAGCGGAGGTGGCCGTCACCGGCTGAGCAGATCAGTCAGCGCGATCAGTGCGATCAGCGCCGTCAGCGCTCTCAGCGCAGCCCGCGCAGCACATTGCCCTCCGTGGTGAGGTAGTTGGAGGCATAGTCGAAGCGCCGGGCCTTGGCGAAGAGCAGGTAGTAATACTTGGCGTTCTCGCTGAACCAGTACGCCGGGGTGAGGTCACTCTGCTTCATCGGCCGCGTCGTCACATCACTGATCGCCGTGTAACCGTTGCGGACCTTGCAGTACTTCTTCTGCCGCAGGAACATGTCGCGCGCCCGGGCGCGGTAGCGGTCCTTCTTCGTGATGAGCCAGAGGAAGAGACAGGAGTCCACGTATTCGGGACGCAGGGGGTAGGAGGGGTCGACGGCGCGCAGAGTGGTGTAGTCGATCATCTCCGGGGGCAGGCGGTGGGCGGCGAGCACGGCGGCCCAACTGTCGTGGTAGGCCTCCCCGTCGGCGATCCGGCCGCTCTGGGCGAGCAGTCCTGCGTAGAAGGCGGTGAGCTCCGACTGGAAACGGCCGGTGGTGCGCCCGGTGGTCATGTCGGCCTGGCGGAACCAGAGCCGGCCGTCGCGCCGCTCGGCCAGGTGGCGGAAGACGGCGGCGGTGAGCGTGGTGTACCAGGTCCGCAGGTCCGGGTCGCGATACAGCTCCCAGCCGTCCCACAGGTACTCGAAGAAGGAGTCGACGGGCGGGTCGAGGGTGGCGGTGGTGCCGGTCCACGCGCCCGTCTCGACGTTCAGGGCCGTGCCGACCAGGTCGATCCGCGAGCGGCGGTCGTAGACGGCGCGCAACGCCTTCTTGGCGGCGTCGTAGTAGCGCCGGTCGCCGGTGAGCCGGGACAGCTCGCCGAACTCGGTGATGCAGGTGCCGATCTCGGCGAGGTTGTTCTCCTTGCCGCTCACGGCGCCGGTGGACAGGTTGACGTAACGGTAAGGGGCCCCGGTCGGCGACCGGGTGAAGGCGGGCAGCAGACGGTCGGCGAGTTCGCGCGCGCGGTCGAGCAGGACCGGGTCCCTGGTGGCCAGGTGCCCAGAGAGCAGCCCGCCCACCAGCCGGATGATCGTCTCGAAGACCTGGACCGGCGCGTTCTGGTCGAGTACGAGGTCGTTCTTGACCCACTCGGCGCCCGCGGCCAGGTCGTCGTCCAGCTCCATCAGGTAGAGCGTGTCGAGCGCCTCGATGATCGTCAGGCCGAGCGTGCTGCCCGGGATGAAGAAGTCCGAGCCGGTGCCGCTGATCGGGCGCAGCTCGTCCCGTCCCCAGGCGAGGCGCCGGTAGGCGTCCCAGGCACTGCGGAACGCGGTGACGGCCTCCTGGGCTAGCCCCGCGTAGGGGTCGGGGGCGGCGGCAGCGGCCGTACCGGACAAGGGCAACGGCGAGGCCGCGGTGACAGGGGCGAGAGCGGCGGCGGCTCCGAGCAGCCTGCGCCGAGAGAGTCCGCCGGGACGTGCGAGTTTTCTCATGCCCCGAAAACCCCGTCCGTCTTCCGGGCGTTACGGGACACCACCGCATTGACGGGGAATCCATCCGGTGAGCCGACCCCGAGGAGTTGAGATGCACGACGACCGACTGCTGGTCGAGGGACGTCTGACCAGGGCGATGGGCCAGTTCATCAGGCCCGCGATCTACGCCGACCGGGTGCCGCTCGCCCTGACGGCGTGGCATGTGGACGGCGAGCCGGTGCCGGTCGGGGAGGCGCTCAAGGCGCTCTCGGACGGCGCCTTCGAGCCCTTCTCCCCCGGTACGCCCTGGGGGCCGCCCTGGTCGACCAGCTGGTTCCGGCTGGAGGGCGCCGTCCCCGCCGGCTGGGCGGGCCGCCGGGTCGAGGCGGTGATCGACCCCGGCTTCGGCAACGACGGGCCGGGCTTCGTGACCGAGGGACTGGTGTACGACGCCGAGGGCGCGCCCGTGAAGGGTGTCCATCCGCTCAATCGTCATGTCCCGGTCGCCTCCCCCGCCAAGGGCGGCGAGCAGGTGCGGCTGCTGCTGGAGGCCGCCGCGAACCCGGCGGTGCTGCGTGACTGGCGGCCCACCCCGCTCGGCGACGTGCGCACGGCCGGCCGCGAACCGCTGTACCGCTTCGACACCGCGGAGCTCGCCGTCCTGGACGAGGACGTCTGGCATCTGGTGCTGGACATCGAGGTGCTCGAAGGGCTCATGCACGAGCTGGACTTCCACGACCCCCGCCGGCACGAGATCCTGCGCTCCCTGGAGGACGCGCTCGACGCCCTCGACCTGCACGACGTCCCCGGCACCGCGGCCGCCGCCCGCGGCGAACTGGCCGAGGCCCTCGCCCGGCCCGCACACGCCAGCGCGCACCGGGTCTCCGCGACCGGCCACGCCCACATCGACTCGGCGTGGCTGTGGCCGCTGCGCGAGACCGTGCGCAAGGCGTCCCGCACCTTCGCCAATGTCACCGCGCTCGCCCGGGACTACCCCGAACTGGTCTTCTCCTGCTCGCAGGCCCAGCAGTACGCCTGGGTCAAGGAGAACCAGCCGGTGGTCTGGCAGCGCATCCAGCAGGCGGTCAGGGCCGGCAACTGGGCACCGGTCGGCTCCATGTGGGTGGAGTCCGACGCCAACATGCCGGGCGGCGAGGCGCTGGCCCGGCAGCTCGTCCACGGCAAGCGCTTCTTCCTGGACGAACTGGGCGTGGAGACCGAGGAGATCTGGCTGCCCGACTCCTTCGGCTACACCGCCGCGTTCCCTCAGCTGGCCCGGCTGGCCGGGGTGCGGTGGTTCCTCACCCAGAAGCTGTCCTGGAACCAGTCGAACAAGATGCCGCACCACACCTTCTGGTGGGAGGGCATCGACGGCACCCGCGTGTTCACCCACTTCCCGCCCGTCGACACCTACAACTCCCAGCTCGACGGCCGTGAACTCGCGCACGCGGTGCGCAATTTCGCGGAGAAGGGCCGGGCCACCCGTTCCCTGGTGCCGTTCGGCTGGGGCGACGGCGGGGGCGGCCCCACCCGCGAGATGCTGGAGCGGGCCCGCCGGCTGCGCTCCCTGGAGGGCTCGCCGCGGGTGGAGATCGAGAAGCCCGCCGCGTTCTTCGCCGCGGCTGAGGCCGAGTACGGGGACCGGGCACCGGTCTGGTCCGGCGAGATGTACCTGGAGCTGCACCGCGCCACGTACACCACGCAGGCGAAGACCAAGCAGGGCAACCGCCGCAGCGAGCACCTGCTGCGGGAGGCCGAGCTGTGGTGCACGGCGGCGGCCCTGGGCGACCCGGAGGGGTACGCGTATCCGTACGAGGACCTCGACCGGTTGTGGAAGACGGTGCTGCTCCACCAGTTCCACGACATCCTGCCCGGCAGCTCGATCGCCTGGGTGCACCGCGAGGCCCGCGACACCTACGCCGAGGTGCGCGAGGAACTGGAGTGGATCATCGCCGGGGCGGTGACCGCCCTCACCGGCACCGGCGCGGAGGACGACCGCGCGCCGGGCGTCCTCAACGCCTCCCCGTACGCGCGCCGCGAGGTCGTGGAGCTCACGGCGGAGGCGCTGGAGGCGCTGCCGCCGGGCACCGTCGCACAGCCGCTGCCGGACGGCGGCGCGGCCGTGGCCGTCGCCGTGCCCGCCCTCGGGGGCGCGGCGGTGGACGGGATCGCGATCGGCGAACCGGTCACCGCCACGCGGGAGGACGGCCTGATCGTCCTGGACAACGGGCTGCTGCGGGTCCGTGTCGACGCCGACGGCCTGCTGTCGTCGGTGCACGACCTGACAGCCGGCCGCGAGGTGCTTGCCCCGGGCGCCCGCGGCAATCTGCTGCAGCTCCACCCCGACCACCCCAACAAGTGGGACGCCTGGGACATCGACCGCCACTACCGCCGCAAGGTCACCGACCTGACGGACGCGGAGTCCGTCGAGCTCGTCGAGCGGGGCCCGCTGCGCGCGGTGGTCCGCGTCGTACGGGCCTTCGGCAGGAGCCGGATCACCCAGGAGCTGTGCCTGACGGCCGGCAGCCGGCGGCTGGACGTCGTGACCGACGCCGACTGGCACGAGTCGGAGAAGGTGCTCAAGGCCGCCTTCCCGCTGGACGTGCTCGCCGACCGCTCCACCGCCGAGATCCAGTTCGGCCATGTGCACCGCCCCACCCACGCCAACACCGGCTGGGACGCGGCCCGTTTCGAGATCTGCGCCCACCGCTGGCTGCACGTCGGCGAGCCCGGCTACGGGATCGCGCTGGTCAACGACTCCACGTACGGCCACGACGCGGCCCGCTCCGGCACGGACACGACGGTACGGCTGACGCTGCTGCGCGCCCCGCACAGCCCCGACCCCGAGACGGACCGGGGCGCCCACCGCTTCACCTACGCCCTGCTCCCCGGCGCGGCCGTCGGCGACGCGGTGGCCGAAGGGCTCGCCCTCAACCTGCCGTTGCGTCCCGCCGCGCAGGCGGAGCCCGTCCGGCCGCCGCTGCGCGTCGGCCACCCGGGGATCACGGTGGAGTCGGTCAAGCTCGCCGACGACCGCTCGGGGGACGTGGTGGTGCGCCTGTACGAGTCCCGGGGCGGCCGAGCCTCCGGCACGCTCACGCCGGGCTTCGCGCTCGCCGGGGCGCGCGTCGCGGATCTGCTGGAGCGGCCGGAGCAGGACGCGCCGCGCGACGGGGACGGCGTCGCGGTGAGCCTGCGCCCCTTCCAGATCCTGACGCTGCGCCTGACGCCGGCGCCGCCTCAGGCGTCCCAGACGGCCATCACGGTGCGGTCGTCGGAGTAGCCCTTGACGCGGGTCCGGGCGTCGCCGAGGAAGGCCGGGAGTCCCGGCGGCTCGGCGGCGCCCCACCGCTCCGCGAGGTGCGCGGCGAGCGCCGGCTCGCCGCGCAGCGGGTCGGCGAGGCCGCCGCTGCACAGCAGCAGCGTGTCGCCGGGGCGGGCGACGGAGGCACGGAAGCGGAAGTCCACGGCCGGACCGTCCTCGGGCTCGGAGGGCTCCCCGGAGCGCAGCGGTTCCAGGTCCTGCCATTCGCCGCCCCGGATGCGGAACAGCCCGCCGTCGCCGACGCCGAAGAACAGCCGGATGCGGCACTCCGGGTCCACGGGCAGCAGCAGGCAGCGCAGGCTCGCGTCGTACTCGGCCGGGTCCAGGCCCAGTTCCTCGCCCCTGGCCCGCAGCCGTCCGCAGCAGCGGTCGGTCAGACGGTGCAGTCCCGACTTGAGGGAGCCGCGCCGCGAGGCCCGGATGTCCTCCGCGAGGCGCGCGTGGCTGCGGCCCACCGCGGAGGCCATCCAGTGGCAGGCGTCGCGGGCGGCGCGGTGGGCGAAGGCGGAGGCGCGCGGGCCGGTGGCGACGGCGAGCAGCAGCAGGGCGTCGTCCCCCGCCCCGAAGCGGGCGGTCAGGACGGCGTCCCGCCGCGGTTCGCCCCGGTAGCGGGCGGAGTCGCCGCGCGTGGAGGCCGTACGCACCGTCAGCACGCCGTATCGGGCGCCGTCCAGGACGGTGTCGGGGACGAGGTCGTCGAGCGCGTCGGGGTCCGCGAGGGGCCAGGCGGTCGGCTCGGGGGCGTAGGTGGGCGGGCCGTCGCCGAGATAGGCGGTGTCGGGGACGGTGGGCGCGGACTCGGCGGCGCCCGGCATGCCGCGTATGTCGGTGGTGCCGGGTATGCGCGCTCCGGGTGCGGTACGGGCCTCCGGGACCCGAACGTCGGGCGGCGCGGGCGAGGCCGGCGGGATGACCGTGGCGCCCTGCCCGGACGCGGGTTCGGCGGGCGCCCAGCCCGGGGGGAGCCCCGGCGCCTCGGGCGCCATCGGCGCGGGCGGGCCCTGGTACTGCCAGGGGCGCGGCGCGGTGCCCGTGGGCGGCGCCGCCGCCTGACGACGCAGGCGCAGGGTGTCGGGAGGTCCGGGGTCGGACTCCGTCCGGTCCGCGTCCGGCTCCGCGGCGGCAGCCCGGCCCGGCGGCCCCGGCTCGGGGTCAGGGGTCGGGGCGGCGTCCTGGTCCTGGCCCAGCGCGCTGACCGCCGACGTGTAGCGGTCGTCGAGCGTGTCGTCCTGCTCGCCGGCACCGGGATCGGGCCGGCCGTACAACTGCCGCCACCACTCGTCTTCTTGGCGGCGGTCCGTCTCCCCCTGCTGGCTCATGCCCCTATTGTCCACCGGCAGCGGCACGGCGGAACAGACTTCGGGCACGCCGGCGGTCCGACGGGCGGCCGGCCCCCTCCTCGGGCCGCACGTCGGACGATCCAGTGGGGACACCTTGCCAGGACAGGGGTTCGAACAGGGATGATGGCGGGCGGCGGGATTACGCCATGGCTCATTCCCGCCATTGCCGCGTGTTGTCCACGACCGCTCCGGGGCGCCCGGGGAAACCGGGGAAAGGGGTGCCCGTGCTCGGTGCCATTGGGCTGGATGATGCCCAGGAGGCGGTCTACCGCGCCCTCGTGGGCCTGGGAGCCGCCGAGGTCGTCGATCTGTCGCACCGGCTCGGGCGGCCCGACGAGGAGACCGCCGGAATACTGAGACGGCTGGAGCGGCAGGGGCTGGTCGCGCAGTCCTCCGCCGGCTCCGGCCGCTGGGTTGCCGCGCCGCCCAGCGTCGCGCTCGGCGCGCTGCTGACCCAGCGGCGGCACGGTCTGGAGCAGGCCGAGATGACCGCCGCCGTGCTCGCTCAGGAGTACCGCGCCGAGGCGGCCGAACCCTCCGTGCACGACCTGGTGGAGGTCGTCACCGGCGCGAGCGCGGTGACGCACCGCTTCGCGCAGCTCCAACTGGGCGCGGAGAAGGAGGTCTGCGCCCTCGTCACGGGCACCCCGATGGTGGTCAGCGGCACGGACAACACCGCCGAGGAGAGCGCCGTCGAACGCGGGGTCCGGTTCCGCGTGGTCATCGAACGGGAGGTGATGAGCGGGCCCGACGGCATCGCCGAGATCACCGCCGCCCTCAGCCGCCAGGAGGAGGTCCGCGTCGTCGACCGGGTGCCCACCAAGCTCGTCGTCGCGGACCGCTCGCTGGCGATGGTGCCGCTGGGCCGCAACTCGGCGGGACCGGCGGCGCTCGTCGTGCACGGCAGCGGACTGCTGGACTCCCTGATGGGGCTCTTCGAGAGCGTGTGGCGCGAGGCGCTGCCGATCCGCCTCGACCCCGGCGGCGCGCCGGAGGAGGAGTCGCCCGACGGGCCGGACGCGGTGGACCTGCGGATCCTCTCGCTCCTGCTGGCCGGGCTCACCGACGCGAGCGCCGCCAAGCAACTCGGCCTCGGCCTGCGGACGGTCCAGCGCCGCGTCAAGCACCTGATGGAACTCGCCGACGTCACCACCCGCCTGCAACTGGGCTGGCACGCCTACGAACGCGGCTGGGTCGCCCGCACCCCCGGCTGACGGGGCTTCCCGCCCGCGGCACCGTGACGCGGTCCCGCGGGCCGTCGCCACGGCGGCCGTGCCCGTCGTCGCGCAGCTGCTGCGACGCCGGGCCCGCTGCGGGCTCAGCAGCCTCCGACGTTGCCGCCCCGGAACGCGCAACAGGCCCGTGCGCCGCGCACATCGCCGCGGCTGACCGTCCCGGGCGCAGGCATCCCCCCACCGACGGCTCCACGTCAGCAACGCCCGAACGCCCGGCACCAAGGCCCCGTCCGGGGGCCTGCCCGCCCGGCACCTCGCCGCGGCTGACCGGCCGCGGGCCCGGGCCCGCGGCCATCCGCCCGCCAACGGGCGCGCCTACGGCGTGCGGCGAACCGAAGCCCCTTCCACATCGCGCCCGCAAGCCGGACGCCAACCGGTACCGCGGGAACGGGGCTCCATCACAGCACGGCGCGGGCCGCAGGCCTGTCGTCCGCGAGCCGGGACCCCCAGGACCCGCGACGCGCCCGTACCCCCGCCGACAGGCCCGCGTCACGGCCGTTCCTCCGCGGGCACGCGCTGCTCGCCCACGAAGCGGCGCGCCGAGACCCGGCGCCAACCGGCCCCGCCGACGGACCCGTTCAACGCGGCAGCGGGCCCACGGTCCGCAGACCGGCAGCCCGGGACGCGCGACGGGCCCGGACGCCGGGCGCGACAATCCCCGCACCGCGGCAGCGGCACCGGCACCGGCACCGGCACCGGCACCGGCACATCGTGGCCGACGAGTCACGCACGGACGACGGAATACCCGCGGCCAACCAGGACGGACCGGTCCGCGCGTGCCGGGAGGGCTGCGCGGAGCGTCGCCGTCCTCCGGCGGAATCGTCCGGGATCCGTAACAGGCGGATCCCGGACCGCCCGCGCTCCGTCCTCACCTGTGCACGAGCGGTTCGGAAGACACAGGGAGCGGGGCGGACATGGTGTGGAGCGGAATACGGGGGACGAACGGGCGCGTGGTGGCGGCAGCCATCGGCGTGGCGGCCGTGACGGCGGTGGTGTCGGCGTGGACCGCCCAGGCCGGGCCCGCCGGCGACCGGGCGGCCGCCGCCGCACCCCCCGCGTCCGCGAAGCCCTCCGTGACGGCCAAGCCCGCGCCCCACCCCATACCGGGGCAGACCTCCGTACCGGACGGGCAACTCCCCGCCCCGCTCGTCAACATGGACATCGCACACGCTTCGGACAAGGGCTCCCGGGGTGTGAACATCACCATCGACGACGGCCCGGACCCCACCTGGACCCCGCAGATTCTCCAGGTGCTCGAGGACAACGGCGTGAAGGCGACCTTCTGCATGGTCGGCACTCAGGCCCAGGCGCACCCCGACATGGTGAAGGCCGTGGTCGCCGCCGGGCACCGGCTGTGCGACCACACCGTCTCCCACGACACGACGATGAACACCAAGCCGCGCGCCTATCAGGCCAAGGAGATCCTGGACGCCGAGCGCATGATCACCGAGGCGTCGGGGGGCGTCAAACCGCTCTACTACCGTGCCCCGGGCGGCGCCTTCACCCCGTACAGCCGTCAGCTCGCCGCTTCGCGCGGCATGCGCCCGCTGGGCTGGAACGTGGACTCCGAGGACTTCAAGCGGCCGGGCACGGCCACATTGGTCGGCACCGTCAAGAGCGAGATCGCCAACGGCCCGACCGTGCTCTTCCACGACGCGGGCGGCGACCGCGGCCAGACCGTTGAGGCGTTGCGCCAGATCCTGCCGTGGCTCAAGCAGCAGGGATACGTCTTCGGCTTCCCCGTTCGCTGACGCGCCGTCACTCGCGCGACAAGGCCCGCGAGCTGGGACGGAGGGCGCTCACCCCCTCACGGGGAGGGCTACGCTGTTGCCGTCCCGAGAGGAGCTCCCGTTGCCCGACCAGATCTCCACGCCGCGCCCCACGCTGGAAGCCGTCGCCGAGCGGGCCGGGGTCTCCCGGGCCACCGTCTCACGGGTGGTGAACGGCGGGCACGGGGTGCGCGAGGTCCTGGTCGAGAAGGTCCGCCGGGCCGTCGAGGAACTGGGTTACGTGCCCAACCAGGCGGCCCGTTCGCTGGTCACCCGGCGGACGGGGGCGGTCGCGGTGATCGTGGCCGAGCCGGAGACCCGGGTCTTCGCGGACCCCTTCTTCGCCGAGCAGTTGCTCGGCATCAGCCGGGAACTGGGCGTCCACGACTCGCAGCTCGTCCTGCTGCTGGTGGAGGGCACCGCCGACTACGACCGGGTCGGCCGCTATCTCGCGGGCGGTCACGTCGACGGCGCCCTGGTCTTCTCCCTGCACGCCGAGGACCCGCTGCCCGGCATCATCCGGCGGATCGGCCTGCCCACCGTCTTCGGCGGCCGTCCCGGCTGGCCGGGAGCGGACGGCGACCGCGACATCCTCTACGTCGACTCCGACAACCGCGGCGGCGCGCGGGAGGCCGTGGGCCACCTGGTCTCCCTGGGCCGGGAGCGCATCGCGACCATCACCGGACCGCTCGACCAGACCGCCTCCGTCGACCGGCTCGACGGCTACCGCGACGTCCTGCCGGCCGCCGATCCGCGGCTGGTCGCGGGGGGCGACTTCTCCGCCACCGGCGGCGGGCGGGCCATGTCCGAACTCCTGGGGCGGGCCCCGGACCTGGACGCCGTCTTCGTCGCCTCCGACCTCATGGCCACCGGCGCCCTGCGGGTCCTGCGCGAGCACGGCCGCCGGGTGCCGGAGGACGTGGCGGTCGTCGGCTTCGACGACATGGCCTCGGTGGCCGGGCCCGCCGACCCTCCGCTGACGACGGTCCGTCAGGAGATCGAGGAGATGGGCCGGCTGATGGTGCGGCTGCTGCTGCGCGTTCTGGTCCGCCGCTCGGAGGAGGGCGGCGGCGGCCCTCCGCTGTCCTCCGTCGTCACGCCGACCAGGCTGGTGCGGCGGGCCACGGCCTGACCCGCCGCACCCGCCGCGCCGGGCTCAGTACTCCCCTTGCTCCTTCATCACCCGGCGGGCCTGGGCGAAGAGCATGCCGACATTGACCGAGCGACGGCAGACGACGACCGCGACGATGTCCTCGTGGGTGTTGTTGCGCAGGAACAGGTGGGTGAGGTTCTCGCTGTTGACGAGGATCTCCTGGAAGTAGTGCTGGTCGGAGGTGACTCCGCGGCGCTCCTTGAAGACGTCCTCGATCATCACCACCGTGCGGCCCTGGAACAGGTCGAGGGTCGCGGCGGCCAGCAGGTCCAGTACCTCCGGGGGATGGCTGTCGACGGTGTCGACGGACAGCAGCATGCCGGTCGCCATGTCGACCACGCCGGCGGCGAGGCATTCGGGGACCTCCTGCCGCAGGTTCTTCACCAGCATCATGATCTGATCGGCCATGTTCGTGCTCGGGCGCTTTCCGGTGGTGCTCACAGCACTCCTTCTTCGGGGGTCATCCGAGGACTCGCTCGGGGTCGGGCACGGGCTCGACGACGGACTCGGGGCCGGTGGCGGGTTCGGAATCGGGTCGCAGGAGGATCGCCGCGATCCGCTCGATCGCGGTCCGGGCCTCCACGTGGAGCTGGGGGACGTTCATCCCCTCGTCGCCCACGACGATCAGCAGGGCGGTGTCGTCCACCGCGTAGACGGCGGTGTAGCCGCCGCTGCTGCAGGTCACGGTCCTGCGCAGGGAGCCGCGCAGGGCCGCGGACGCGATCCGCTGGGACAGCCCGAGGCTGGCGGCGGCCAGCGCGGCCAGGCCGTTGGGATCGATGGCGTCCTCGGTGTCGGCGGCGATCAGCAGGCCGTCGACCGCCGCCACGACGGTGTCGGTGATGCCGACCACCTGGTCCCGCAGAGCGCGCATCTCGGCGACCAGGGCGTCATGATTCATGCACGTGCACCTCCTTGAATTCGTTGCGGAATGGATGATGTGCCGTCAGTGCCCCGCGAATTGACGTCAGGGGGAATCCGGCCGGCCCCGTCCCCGCGGCCGGAGAAATCCCTTCCAGCCCGAAGGCGGGCGGGATGCCTCCAGCGCTTCGTGGATTCCACTGGCCCCCGGGCGGCGGCGCGGCAGTCCGTCCTCGGTGACGGCCATCGGCCCCGGGACGGGACCGCACGCGGCCGGGGGGACGGGCGGGTACGGCGCCGGATCGGGGGCGGGGCCGGCGTCGGGGAGAGGAGCCGGGTCCAGATCCGGGACGGGGGCAGGGTCCGGGTCGCGGTCGGGGAGAGAAGCCGGGTCAGGGGCCGGAGCGGATTCGGGCGCGGGCGGGGGCGCGAAGGGCCTGGGGACGGGCACGGAGGCGGGGACGGGCGCGGACACGGTCTCCACCAGCCCCTCGGCCCGCATCCGGGAGACCTCGACCGTGACGGTGTAGACCCCGCGGCCCAATTGGAAGGCGATGTCCCGGGGGCTTCGGCGGCCGTTGGCGCACTCCAGGATGTCCCGCCGGACGGCGGGCAGCGTCTCCTCGTCGCCGGCGGCGACGAGCGCGATCACCCGGTCGCGGTCGGGGGAGACCGGGTGGGGCAGGGAGGCCAGTGCCGCGATCCGCCTGCCCGCCTCGACCAGCAGTTCCTCGGGTTCGACGCCGCGTCCGACGGCCGGCGCGAGGGCGGGCACCGGGTCGTCGGGCCGCGCCGGGTCGAGGACGCAGTTCTCCAGCCGGCCGGCCAGGACGGCGAAGACCGCGTCCTGGGCGGCCATCATGTGGATCACCTGGAACTCGGCGTTGCCGAGCCGTCCGGCGCCGGCGAACGCGACTCCGGGCCAGGCACCGGTGGCGGCCGCGTCGTGCGCGGCGCCCCACTCGGCCTCGTCGATGCGGCCGGAACGCAGCAGCAGTGTGCCCACCCCCGGGGAGCCGGGGCTCTCCACGGCGACGACCGCGCCGCCGAGCAGATGGAAGGCGCCGCCGGGGCTGCCCTGCACTCTCAGCACGCCGCTGACCCCCTCGTCCCGGCATCTGGCCAGCGCGCGGCCGAGCAGATCGTGGGCGGCATTCCGGGTGGGCACGGAACCGGGCGGTGCCGAGGTCATCGCTCCCCTTGCTGCGCGCATGCGGGCATTCCGACAGGGCGCCGAAATGCCGTACGCGTGCACGATCAATCGCGCCTGGGGGTAATTCCTATCAGCGCCCGGCGGGACCCCTCGGGGATTCCCAGGAGATGGCCACGGAAGAGTATTTGAGTATTTTCGCTGCCACTATCGTGCACATCCGCGACCGTTCCTGTGGCATGTGCGCGGAGCGGCCCTCCCCCGGCCCGGGACGTCAAGAGGGCTGCGGGTTCAGTGAGTTGACCCGCATCACGTGTGGGACGGCCCGGTCACGGGAAGGTCACGGGCAGACAGCGAAGGCAAAGACGCGGTAAACGCGTCCGTACGGGCTGGAGGAGCCATGGTCTACACGATCGTCCTCGGCGTCGTGATCGTCGCGCTCGGCCTCGGCAGTATCGTCTACACCTTCTGGCACGAGGGCAGTCCGCTGACCCTGCGCCGCCGGCACCGGCACAACGGCGCCGGATGACCACCGGCCCGGCTCCCAGGGGGGAGCCGGGCCGGACGTCGGCACACCGAGCGCACGTGCTCAAGTGCTCAATGCAGCGAGCTCAGTACACCTTGCGGTGCCCGCCGCCGCGCTTGCGTTCGTACATCTCCCGGCCCGCCGCCGAGCGTTGCTTCCACTCACGGCGCATCTCGGCGCGCAGCCGCGCGTCGGTACGGGAGGCGATCCAGGCGTTCTCGCGCAGCAACTTGCGGTAGCTGTCGAGCCGTCGGTACGCCAGGGAGCCGTCCTCCAGCGCGGCGAGGACCGCGCAGCCGGGCTCGGCGGTGTGCGAGCAGTCCTGGAAACGGCACCGCCCGGCCAGGTCCTCGATGTCGGAGAAGGCCTGGGTGAGCCCCGCGTCGGCGTCCCACAGCCCGACCCCGCGCAGTCCCGGGGTGTCGATGACCACCCCGCCGCCGGGCAGTGGCAGCAGGTCGCGGGTGGTCGTGGTGTGCCGCCCCTTGCCGTCGCTGTCGCGGATGGCCTGCACCTCCTGGGCCTCACGGCCCAGCAGCGCGTTGGTCAGCGTGGACTTGCCCGCGCCCGACTGCCCGAGCAGCACGGACGTGACGCCTGCCAGCGCCTGTGCCAACTCCGCGACCCCGTCGCCGGTCGCGGCGCTCACGACGCGCACGTCCACTCCCGGCGCGGCGGACCTCGCGTCGGCCAGCAGATAGGTGGTGTCGGGGACGAGGTCGGCCTTGGTGAGGACGACCATCGGCTGCGCACCGCTGGTCCACGCCAGGGACACGAAGCGTTCCAGCCGGCCGAGGTCCAGCTCCGCGGCGATCGACACCGCGATGACCGCGAAGTCGACGTTGGCGGCCAGGACCTGGCCCTCGGACCTCTTGGAGGAGGTGGAGCGGACGAAGGTGGTGCGGCGCGGCAGCAGGGCCCGTACCGCCGGCCCGGTGACCGGCGTGGTGTCGACGGCGGCCCAGTCACCGGTGCACGCGACCCGCATCGGGTCGCGGGTGAAGACGTCCTCGGTGTCGGCGCGCACGGTCACGGTGCCGTCGGCGCCGCCGGGGACGACGACGTCGCACAGTCCGCGGTCGACGCGGACCACACGACCGGGGAGCAGGCCCCGCTCCGCGTGGGGAGCGAAGGCGGAGTCGAGCAGGGAGTCCCAGCCGTAGGCGACGAGCGCGGTGGACGGCTGCGGGACGGTTCCGTTCTTCAACGGGAGAAGCCCTTCGGGAGGGCGGTCGCGCGCGGCTGCGCCGTCAGGGCGTACGGGACGTCGGGACGGGCGCGGTCAGCCGAGGACCGCCGAGGTGGGGTTGATGGTCTTGCGGATGCGGGCAGCGCCCGGCGCAGTGACAGTCATCGCTCCAACACCTCCTCGATCGCTCACGGTCCGACGGCGAAACCCTAGCCCGGCCCCCCGGAGGGCGCGCAACTCGTTTTCCGCGCCCTCTCAGACGGTCTCGGAGTAACGCTCCCCCGCATACGCCCGGAGTACCGGGACGACCGCCTCCGCGCCGCCGGGCAGGCGGTCCAGCCGGACCAGGGCATAGGCCTGGTGGCCGTCGACCAGGTAGCTGGCGTTGGAGCCGGGCCGTGTGCCCGGCAGGGGCCACACCACGAGCCAGGGCCGCTTGTCGGTGGTCGCCCGCGACTCGCCGACCGTGACGGCCGCGATGTCCGGCCAGGCGAAGTGCTGTTCGTCCTCGGTGACCTCGCGCATGCTGATCCCGGCGGGGCCGATCCGCAGCCGCAGCGGCTTGCGCCAGCGGAAGTAGGAGCGGCCGGCGAGGCACCAGCAGCCGATGGCGCCCAGCGGCCCGAGCGCGGCGAAGGGCTCGGGGCCCACGATACGGCCGTGGACCAGCTCCCAGAACGAGTAGGTGAAGACGACGGCCGGCGCCGCCCAGACCAGGGCCCAGGTGCCGGACCGCCCCGCGTGGACGAAGACCTGTTCCCCGCCCGGCACGCTCCGTTCGGGCCCCGACACGGTCACCGGGATCGGCGGGCGCACGGCGCGCGGCGCCGTCTCGAAGCGGGCGCCGGCGTTCCCGGCGAGGGCGGTCGTCACCTCGGTGACGCTCTGGTCCAGGTCCTCGCAGTCCACGAGGGTGTAGCGGGTCCGGCCGTCCCACGTGCGGTCCGCCTTCCGCGGCAGCGTCACGCCGGGCATCGTCCACAGCGTCAGCCGCGGCTTGGGCGGCGTCGTCTCCTCGCTGTTCTCGCCGGTGTTGGGGACGTGCCACAGCGCGACCGCCTCGATCTGCTCCCACGCGAGCTCCGCGTCGTGCAGCGTGATCCCGAACCCGTCGATCCGCAGCCGGAAGGGCCGCCGCGCCTTACGCAGGTCCTGCCAGCCCCTGAATACCGCCAGCAGCGACAGGGCCATGAGGATCAACGGCGCCGAGACACTGCCGGCGCCGCCCAACGCGGCGACCAGCCAGACCAGGCCGCCCGCCGTCACGACGGTCCCCCCTGCGCACCACCGCCGGCCGCGTCTTCTCAGCGTCCGCTCGACCGTGAATTCCACTGCTCCCTACCCCCTTTGTCATCCCCGCCCAGCACTCATCATGCGGCCCCGCCTGCGCGGCTCCCAGCCCCGCCGACCCGGTGGTTGCCCAACCGTGACGCCCACGGGACAACGCCTCCCGTCGGCCGCTCCCCCACCCCCGGCCGTTCACCGACGCGCCGCCGTCCGGTGCGCCTGCCGGCGGGGCCGGGAGGCGCAGGCGTCCGATTCGTTCAAGACGACGGGCGGGAGGGCTGCGTACGGTGGCGGCATGACGGTACGTATGGGACTGATCGAGATCGTGGTCGCCGACATGGCGGCGTCGCTGGCGTTCTACCGGCGGCTGGGGCTGGAGATCGCGGAGGGGGTGGAGGGGGAGCCGCACGTGGAGGCGGAGTTGTCCGGGGGGTTGCGGATCGCCTGGGACACCCAGGAGACGATCCGGTCCTTCGACCCGCAGTGGACGGTCCCGGGACGCGGCGGGCACGGGATGGCGCTGGCGTTCGCGTGCGACGGCCCTGCTTTCGCGTGCGACGGCCCTGCTGAGGTGGACGCGGTGTTCGCGGAGCTGACGGGGGCCGGGTACGAAGGGCACCTCAAGCCCTTCGACGCGGTGTGGGGGATGCGGTACGCGACCGTGCGCGACCCGGACGGCAACGCGGTGGACCTGTACGCGCCGCTGTCCTAGTTCTCGGGGACTACCGCGCCAGGAGCCGGCCCAGCGGGACCCCGGCGAGGGCGCGGACGTCCCGGGCCAGGTGGGCCTGGTCCGCGTAGCCGGCGCGGCCGGCGAGCTCGGCGAAGGGCAGCCCGCGACGGGCCAGGCGCAGGGCGCGCTGGAGGCGCAGGATGCGGGCGAGGGTCTTGGGGCCGTAGCCGAAGGCGTCCAGGCAGCGGCGGTGCAGTTGCCGTTCGCTGACGCCGAGGGCCGCGGCGACGTCGAGCACCCGGGTGCCCGCGGCGAGGCCGGCGGCCGTTTCGCTCGCGTACGGGACCGGGCGCCGCGGCGGGCGGCGCAGGACGGCGGCCTCCAGGGCCGCGCCGGGGTCGGCGGCCGCCGCCACGCGCTCGGTCAGGCGGCGTGCGTCGGCGCCGGGCCAGAGCGCGTCCAGCGGCACACGGCGGTCCCGCAGTTCGTGAGCGGGCGCCTCGAGCACGGCCGGCCCGGCCCCGGGCGCGAAGCGGAGCCCGGCGTAGCGGGTGCCGGGCGGGCTCTCGGCGAGGTGGGCGCGGGTGTCGGGCCCTGCGGCGAAGAGCCCGGTGTCCTCGCCCCAGATGAGGTCGGTGCAGCCGTCGGGCAGCACCCGGGCCGCCTCGGCGTCCGCTGTCCTGGTCCACAGCACGGCGCCGGGGACAAGGGAGGCGCGTTCCCGGTACATGCCCCCAGGATGGCACCGACCTCGGACAGCGGGCTCACGGCGCGGTCGGGGGCCCGCCCTTCCCCTGCGGGCGGCGGCCGCGCAGCCGGCCCCTGACGTCTTCGGGCGGCAGGAAACCGGCCCAGCGCTCGGGGAATTCGGCGGGCGGGTCCTCGGGGCCGACCTCGTCGTCGGGAGCGTCGTCGAAGGCGGCCCGGCGTGCGGCGGCCTCGGCGAGCCGGTCGGCGGCCTGGCGCTGTCGTACCCAGGCGTTCTTCTCCCGTGCCGCGGCGGTCTCGATGGACGGCCACACCCGGTCGATCGCGGCGTTGACCGCCGCGCCGACGAGCACCGCGAAGGCGGAGACGAAGATCCACAGCAGGACGGCGACGGGCGCCGCCAGCGATCCGTAGATGGTCGGCCCCTCGACGGTGTGCGTGAGGTAGATGCGCAGCACGAAGCTGCCGAGGACCCACATCAGCAGGGCGACGGCGGCCCCGGGCATGTCCTCGTACCAGGGCGACCGGACCGGCACGGACACGTGGTAGAGCGTGGTGAGGAAGGTGATCGACAGCAGCAGCACCACCGGCCAGTACAGGATGCGGATGACCCATTCGCTCCACGGCAGGAAGGCCACGACCGCGTCCGGGCCGACGACCAGCAGCGGCATCACGACGGCGCCGATGACCAGGGCGACGATGTACAGCAGCAGCGCCAGCAGCCGGGTCTTGACGATGCCCCGTATGCCTTCCAGCCCGTACATGATCGTGATGGTGTCGACGAAGACGTTCAGGGCTCGCGACCCCGACCACAGGGCGATGACGAAGCCGATGGAGATCACGTCGGGCCGGCCGCCGCCGAAGACGTCGTCGACCAGCGGCCGCATCAGCTGATCGACGCCCTTGTCCGACAGGACGGTGGCCGCCGCGGTGAGGATGTTGCGGCGGATGTTGTCGATGGTGTCCGTGCCGATGACATCGTCCACGTACCCGATGGCGCCGACGAGGCCGAGCAGGAGGGGCGGCAGGGACAGCAGGACGAAGAACGCCGCCTCGGCGGCGAGCCCCGTGACGCGGTACTCCAGGCAGGAGTTGACCGTGTCCTTGAGCAGCAGCCAGCCGACCTTGCGTTTGGAGACGTTCCGGTAGAGGGCCCGCGCCTGGAGAAGCCGCCCCTTCCGGGGCCGCTCGGGTGTTTCATCTGCTGCCTGCACGCGCCTACGGTAGCTGTCATGAGTGCCCCCACACACACCGTGACCAACCAGCCCCCGCCGCTGGTCGGGTATGACGTGTACGCCGCCGACGACGCCCTCGTGGAGGGGGTCGCCCGGCACGCCGCGCCCGAGCGCCGGCAGGAGATCGACCAGGAGCTGGGCGAGATCGGCCGGTCGGCCGGCTCGGCCCAGGCGCAGGCGTGGGGGCAGGAGGCGAACACGTACTCCCCCGTGCTGCGCACCCACGACCGCTACGGCAACCGCATCGACGAGGTGGACTTCCATCCGTCCTACCACCGGCTGCTGGGCCGGGCGGTCTCGTCGGGGCTGACCGACGCCTGGTCGCGCCCGGACGGCCACCTGCGGCGCGCGGCGGGGTTCCTCGTGTGGTCGCAGGTCGAGCAGGGGCACGGCTGCCCCGTCTCGATGACGCACGCGGCGGTGCCCGCCCTGCGGGCCGATCCGGCGCTGGCGGCGGAGTGGGAGCCCCGGCTGGGGTCGCGGATCTACGATCCGGAGCTGCTGGCACCGGGGCGGAAGCCGGGCGCGCTGTTCGGGATGGGCATGACCGAGAAGCAGGGCGGCTCGGACGTGCGCGCGAACACCACGCGGGCGGAGCCGCTCGCCGAGGAGGGCGCCTATCTGCTCACCGGGCACAAGTGGTTCTGCTCGGCACCGATGTCGGACGGCTTCCTGGTGCTCGCCCAGGTGACCGGGTCCGCCGGCGACGGCGGCCTGACCTGCTTCCTGCTGCCCCGCGTCCTGCCGGACGGCTCGCGCAACGTGTTCCGCATCCAGCGGCTGAAGGACAAGCTGGGCAACCGCTCCAACGCCTCGTCGGAGGTGGAGTTCGACGGCACCTGGGCGCGCCGGGTCGGCGAGGAGGGGCGCGGGGTGGCGACCATCATCGAGATGGTGGCGGCCACCCGGCTGGACTGCGCGATCGGCTCGACGGCGGTCATGCGGCAGGCGGTGGCGCAGGCGGTCCACCACACCGCGCACCGCAGCGCCTTCGGCGGTCCGCTGATCGACAAGCCGCTGATGCGCAACGTCCTGGCGGATCTGGCGCTGGAGTCGGAGGCCGCGACGACGACCGTGCTGCGGCTCGCGGCGGCGTACGACGCGGACACCGAGCAGGAGCGGCACTTCCGGCGGCTGGCGGTGGCCGTGTCCAAGTTCTGGATCACCAAGCGCTGCCCCGCGGTGGCGGCCGAGGCGCTGGAGTGCCTGGGCGGCAACGGCTACGTGGAGGAGTCCGGCATGCCGCGGCTGTTCCGCGAGTCGCCGCTGAACTCGGTGTGGGAGGGCTCCGGCAACGTCCAGGCGCTGGACGTGCTGCGGGCGCTGCAGAGGGAGCCGCAGGCGCTGAACGCCTTCCTCGGGGAGCTCGGGCTGGCGCGGGGCGCGGACCACCGGCTGGACGGGGCGATCAAGTCGCTGCTGACCGAACTCGCCGATCTGGAGGGCATCGAGGGGCGGGCGCGACGGGTCGTGGAGCGGATGGCGCTGGTGCTGCAGGGCTCCCTGCTGGTGCGCTTCGCACCGGCGGAGGTCTCGGACGCCTTCTGCGCCTCCCGGCTCGGCGGCGACTGGGGGGCGACCTTCGGGACGCTGCCGCGCGGCCTGGACCTGGAGGCCGTGGTCGAGCGGGCACGCCCGGTGGTGTGAAGCGCGGGCGCGGCGGCGGTCTTCCGTTCCCGGTGGAAGGACCGGTAGAACGGAAGAAACGATCCGCCGCCGCGCCGCGCGGAAGGTGGTGCCGCGCCGACTCGGCACCACCCCCGGTCTCCAACCTCACCGTCGCACGGATGGCGTTCCGTGCGAGTGGCGTGATGCGCCGTCACTGTCCGTCGGGCGCGTGCATATTCGCAACCGTTGCAGACCGTTGCAAGCCATTGGCCGGATATGCCGCCGGAGCACCCCCCGCGGCGGCACCATATGCACAGGGTGTGGTCGCCAATGCGCCATCGCGATCACTGCCGGGCGCACAGCGCACACCAGCGCACACGCACGCGGGGAGCACCATGAGCCAGGTTCCGTTCGACTCCGGGTCGTTGTCGGCACAGTCGGCCCAGGACACGCGCCGCTCGGCACGGATGCTGGGCGGGATGAGGGAAGCCGCGCTGGGCGGTGGCGGGAAGGCCGCCGCCACGGTCCCGCGGCCGATCATCCAGGACTCCTGGCGGCGTGCCCTGGATCTCGGCGTCGACCCCGACAACGGCAGTCACAACGCGATGCTGACGGCGGACGAGATCGAGCAGCGCCGGCGCCGCACGCCGCTCGTCGAGGTGATGCCGGCGCTGCGCGACGGGCTGGTCTCGGTGGCCGACGAGGCCCGGCACATCATGGTCGTCACCGATCCCGAGGGCCGGGTGCTGTGGCGCGACGGCAGCGTCGCGGTCCGCAAGAGCGCGGACCGGCTGGGCTTCGCCGAGGGTGCGTCCTGGGCCGAGGACACGGTGGGCACGAACGCGATCGGCACCGCCCTGGTCGCCGGGCGCCCGGTGCAGGTGCACCAAGCCGAGCACTTCGTAAGGGAGTTGCACCAGTGGACCTGCGCGGCGGCGCCGCTGCACGACCCGCGCGACGGGCGGCTGCTCGGCGCGGTCGATGTCAGCGGACCGGCGGCCACCGTGCACCCGGCGATGCTGTCGCTGGTCACGGCGGTGACCAAGGTCGCCGAGGGCGAACTGCGTTCCCGGCACTGGGCGGCGGTCGACCGGCTGCGCTCGGTCGCGGCGCCGCTGCTGGCCCGGATGTCCGGCCGGGCGGCGGTCGTCGACCCCAACGGCTGGACCGCCGCCGTCACCGGCATGCCGGCGGTCGAGCGGATCACCCTGCCCGCCTCGCCGGGCGCCGGGACCACCTGGGTGCCCTCGCTCGGCCTGTGCACCCTGGATCCGCTGCCCGGCGGCTGGCTGGTGCGGGTCCGCGGCGGCGCGGAGGACCGGACGGTGCCGGGCCGGGTGGTGCTGGACGTGAGCCGCCCCCGCTCGTGGAGCGTCACCGTCTCCGGCGGCGCGGGCGGCTGGTCGCAGGAGCTCAGCCCGCGCCACGCCGAGCTGCTGTTCGTCCTCGCCCTGCACCGGGCCGGGCGAAGTGCCGCCGAGCTGGCGGGTGATCTGTTCGGCGACCCCACGCGCACGGTCACCGTCCGCGCGGAGATGTCCCGCCTGCGCCGCACGCTCTCCGGTGTCCTCGACCACCGGCCGTACCGTTTCGCCGACGGGGTCGAGGTCGAACTCCTGCGCCCGGCGCACCCCGCCGACCTGCTGCCGCACTCGGCGGCCCCGGCGGTCCGCGCGGCGCGTCCCGCGTGACCGCGGGGCGACCGGCCCACCGGCAGTGCCCCGGCCCCACGCCTTCGGCCCCGTGGGAACGCACGGCGCACTGCCTCGCCCGCAAGCAGCAGGCGCGACGTTCCGGCTCCGCGTACGCGCCCCGGCATCCTGGACCGCCGGCCCCGTGTACGCGCCACGTCGCCGACGGCTGCCTCCCTCTCGCGACCCCGCGAGTTCCCGAGGCACGCTGAGCGCGAAGGCTCGCGGCCCCGCTTCACCGACGTCCCCGGGGACGCACTCCTCCGCCCAGGGTCCGCGTGACCGCGGGGCACCCCGCCGCTGGGACGGCCGGCGTGGTTGGCTGGGCCCCATGAGCAACACCGTCACCGTGACCACCTGGTCGCTGGAGCAGACCTCGCCGGCCGATCTGCGGCCCTCGGCGCCGGCCATGGAGCCCGACCCCGCGACCGCCGGGCTCAGGGTCGTACGGGCCGAGGTGCCCTCCCCGGAGTTCAGCCGCTTCCTCTACACCTCGGTCGGCGCGGACTGCGCGTGGACCGACCGGCTGCCCTGGACGTACGAGCAGTGGCGCGCCTGTATGGACCGCCCCGGTGTGGAGACCTGGGTCGCCTGGGACCACGGGACGCCCGCCGGCTACATCGAACTCGACGCGCAGGACGAGGCCCAGGTCGAGATCGCGTACTTCGGGTTGCTGCCCGCCTTCCGGGGGCGCCGGATCGGCGGGCTCCTGCTGTCGTTCGGCATCGCGCGGGCCTGGGACCTGGCCGAGCGGTGGCCGGACCGGACGCCGACCAAGCGGGTGTGGGTGCACACCTGCAGCCTGGACGGGCCGCACGCGCTGGCCAACTACGAGAGGCGCGGCTTCCGCATCTTCCGCACCGAGACGGGGGAAGAGGAGAAGAGGCCGATCGACGGTCCCTGGCCCGGGGCCCGGTAGCGGCCACCGCACCGCCCGGACCGGTAGAGGACGACCGGAAGGGGGAGGGCATGGACGTCGTCGGGGTCGGGGCGCTCAATCTGGACCTGATCACGGGGGCGTCCGCCGTGGGCGGCAGCCCGGTGCTGGCGCGGCTCGACGCGCACATGGGGCTGCGTCCCCCGCTGGAGAGCGGTTCCGAGCGGCTGGTGGAGGAGCCCGCCGTCCGCGCCGCCCTGGAGTGCCTGCGCGCGGAAGGGGTGCCGGTCACGCCCGAGCTCGGCGGTTCGGCCTTCAACGCGCTGCACGCCCTCGCCCGGCTCGGCCGGGGCCTGCGGCTGGGGTACGTGAGCGTCGCCGGCCGCAGCCCGCTGGACGCCGTCGATCCGCTCGCCCTCCTCGACGAACTCGGCATCGACCGCTCCCTGGTGCTGCCGGACCCGGAGCGGCTGTGCGGGATCTGCCTGTCGGTGTACGACGAGGGGGAGCGCACCCTGCTCACCCACACCGGCGCCAACACCGGCATCGCCGGCCATGTCCGGCGGCATTTCGAGGAGATCGCCGGCACCCTGGCCCGGGCCCGGGTGGTGCATGTGACCTCGTTCCTGGACCCCGACGGGGGTACGGCGCTGCGCCGGCTGCTGGCGGCCGTCCGGGAGCGGTCACCGCGCACGATCGTCACCTTCGACCCGGGCCACGCGTGGTCGGCCGCGCCGAGCGACGATGTGCTGGCGATGGCCGCGATGAGCGACTATCTGCTGGTCAACGGACGGGAGTTCACCGATCTGGCGCCACTGCTGCCCGGACTGCGCGGCACGGCGGTGGTGAAGTACCCGGACCGGGTGGAGGTGCGTCGGCCGGGTTCGGTGGAGCGGTACACCCACCGTCCGCTTCCGGACGCCGAGATCGAGGACGCGACGGGGGCGGGCGACGTCTTCGCGGCCGGGGTGCTCGCGGCCCTCGCCGCCGACCGGGCGCTGCTGGGCGCCGGCGTGCGGCTCGGCACCGCGCTGGCGGCCCACAAGCTGCGGCACCTGGGCACCCGGGGGCACGACGGGTTCCGGGCGATCGCGGGCGATTTCCTGCGGCATCCGAGCAGGGTGCGGTGATCTGTCCGGTCCGTCCTATGGCGGACACCACAGCCGTACCACCATGTGAGATGTTCGGGTCCACATAGCGGATAATGGTGGACTGGCCCGAGATCCGCGTGACACGCTTTCGACATGTCTCGCACTGGAATCGCCTTGGTAGGTCGGCTGCACGTCGACCTCGGACGCATGTCCAGCGCCATCTGTCGGGCCTACTGAGCCCGTACGCCGTCACGCCCCGGACCGGTCCCGCCGTCCCCGGCGTCGCGGACACGCGGCGGCCCCCGCATCCCGGACCCCCGCCTGGCGCGGTGTGTTTCCGCAGGCCGCAGGGGTCCTTCGTGGTACGACCGCATCCTGTTGATCCTCCTCAGCCTGCCAGAAGGACTGCATCGCCATGGCTTCCACCCCCGACCAGCAGGGCGCCGCCGCACACCGCAAGGTGAGCCGTCACCGTGGTGAGGGCCAGTGGGCGGTCGGCCATATGACGCCGCTCAACGCCAACGAGCAGTTCAAGCGCGACGACGACGGTCTCAACGTGCGGACGCGCATTGAGACGATCTACCAGTACCGCGGTTTCGACGCGATCGACGGCGCCGACCTGCGCGGCCGCATGCGCTGGTGGGGGCTGTACACCCAGCGCAAGCCCGGGATCGACGGCGGCAAGACCGCGATCCTGGAGCCGGAGGAGCTGGACGACAAGTACTTCATGCTGCGGGTCCGCATCGACGGCGGCCGGCTCACCACCGAGCAGCTGCGCGTCATCGGCGACGTCTCCCAGGAGTTCGCCCGCGGCACCGCCGACATCACCGACCGGCAGAACATCCAGCTGCACTGGATCCGCATCGAGGACGTGCCGGAGATCTGGCGCCGTCTGGAAGGCGTCGGGCTGTCCACCACCGAGGCGTGCGGCGACACCCCGCGCGTCATCCTCGGCTCGCCGGTGGCCGGCATCGCCGAGGACGAGATCATCGACGGCACCCCGGCCGTGGACGAGATCCACCGCCGGATCATCGGCAACAAGGACTTCTCCAACCTCCCCCGCAAGTTCAAGTCCGCCGTCTCCGGCTCCCCGCTGCTGGACGTCGCCCACGAGATCAACGACGTGGCCTTCGTCGGCGTGCGCCACCCCGAGCACGGCCCCGGCTTCGACGTGTGGGTCGGCGGCGGCCTGTCGACCAACCCGAAGATCGGTGTCCGGCTGGGCGCCTGGGTGCCGCTGGCGGAGGTCCCGGACGTCTACGAGGGCGTCATCTCGGTCTTCCGCGACTACGGCTACCGGCGGCTGCGCACCCGTGCCCGGCTGAAGTTCCTGGTCGCGGACTGGGGCGCGGAGAAGTTCCGCCGGGTGCTGGAGGACGAGTACCTGGGGCGCGCCCTCGTCGACGGCCCCGCTCCCGAGCAGCCGGTGCAGCAGTGGCGCGACCACGTCGGGGTGCACCGGCAGCAGGACGGCCGCTTCTACGTCGGCTTCGCGCCCCGCGTCGGCCGGGTGGACGGCACCACGCTCAGCAAGATCGCGGAACTGGCGGAGGCGCACGGCTCGGGCCGGCTGCGGACCACCGTCGAGCAGAAGATGATCGTGCTCGACGTCGAGCAGGACCGCGTCGACTCGCTCGTCGCGGGCCTGGAGGCGCTGGACCTCCAGGTGAAGCCCTCGCCGTTCCGGCGCGGCACGATGGCGTGCACCGGCATCGAGTTCTGCAAGCTGGCCATCGTCGAGACCAAGGCGCGCGGCGCGTCCCTCATCGACGAACTGGAGCGCAGGCTGCCCGAGTTCGACGAACCCGTCACCATCAACGTCAACGGCTGCCCCAACGCCTGCGCCCGCATCCAGGTCGCCGACATCGGCCTCAAGGGCCAGCTGGTCCTGGACGACGACGGCAACCAGGTCGAGGGCTTCCAGGTGCACCTGGGCGGCGCGCTGGGCCTGGAGGCCGGCTTCGGGCGCAAGGTCCGCGGCCTGAAGGTGACCTCGGAGGAGCTGCCGGACTACGTGGAGCGCGTCCTGAGGCGCTTCCAGGCCGAACGCGAGGACGGCGAACGGTTCGCGCAGTGGGTCACCCGCGCGTCGGAGGAGGCCCTGTCATGAGCGAGCGTGCCGCACCGTTCTACTGCCCGTACTGCGGCGACGAGGACCTGCACCCCGCGGAGCAGGGCCACGGCGCCTGGGAGTGCCGCGCCTGCAACCGGGCCTTCCAGCTGAAGTTCCTGGGTCTGCTGGCCCGCGGACTGCAGACGGGATCCACCGGATCCACCGGATCCACCGGATCCACCGACTCCACCGGCCCCACCGAGGAGGGCGGTTCGTGACCACCGCGCAGCGGCACTCCGCCGACGAGCTCCGGCTCCTGGCCGAGCGGGCGGGCCGCGACCTGGAGAACGCCCCGGCCGCGGACATCCTGCGCTGGGCCGTCGAAAGCTTCGGGCCGCGCTTCTGCGTGACCTCCTCCATGGAGGACGCGGTCGTGGCGCACCTGGCCTCGTCCGTGGCGCCCGGTGTCGACGTGGTCTTCCTGGACACCGGCTACCACTTCCCGGAGACCATCGGCACCCGGGACGCCGTCGCCGCCGTGATGGACGTCAACGTCATCACCCTGACGCCCCGTCAGACCGTCGCGGAGCAGGACGCCGAGCACGGGCCGCGGCTGCACGACCGCGACCCCGACCTGTGCTGCGCGCTGCGGAAGGTCAAGCCGCTGGAGGAGGGACTGACGGCGTACGACGCCTGGGCTACCGGACTGCGCCGCGACGAGTCCCCGACCCGGGCGAACACCCCCGTCGTCGGCTGGGACGCCCGGCGGGCCAAGGTCAAGGTCTCCCCCATCGCCCGGTGGACGCAAGAGGACGTGGACGCCTACGTCGCCGAGCACGGCGTGCTCACCAATCCGCTGCTCATGGACGGCTACGCCTCGGTCGGTTGCGCCCCCTGCACCCGGCGGGTGCTGGAGGGCGAGGACGCCCGGGCCGGCCGATGGGCGGGGCGCGGCAAGACCGAGTGCGGACTGCACGGCTGATGACGACGACGGAACGGACCTACCGGGAGGGGCGGATGGGCGTCACGGACGCAGGGGCCACGGTCTGGCTCACGGGCCTGCCGAGCGCGGGCAAGACCACGATCGCCCGCGCGCTGGCGGACCGGCTGCGCGGCGACGGGCACCGGGTCGAGGTGCTGGACGGCGACGAGGTCCGCGAATTCCTCTCCGCCGGGCTCGGCTTCGGCCGCGAGGACCGGCACACCAATGTGCAGCGCATCGGCTTCGTCGCCGAACTCCTGGCGTCCCACGGCGTCAAGGTCCTCGTCCCGGTCATCGCGCCGTACGCCGACAGCCGCGAGGCCGTCCGCAAGCGGCACGACGCCCAGGGCACCACGTATCTGGAGGTGCACGTCGCCACGCCGCTGGACGTCTGCTCGGCGCGGGACGTGAAGGGCCTGTACGCCAAGCAGGCCGCGGGCGAGATATCGGGCCTGACCGGTGTCGACGACCCGTACGAGGCACCCGCGACCCCCGATCTGCGCATCGAGACCCAGGACCACACCGTGGACGACTCGGCGGCGCTGCTCACAGCACTGCTGGTGGAGAGGGGACTGGCGTGACAACCGTCGTCACGATCGACGAGAGCACCGAGAACCCCTTCGCGCTGTCGCACCTGGACGCGCTGGAGTCGGAGTCGGTGCACATCTTCCGTGAGGTGGCGGGGGAGTTCGAACGTCCGGTGATCCTGTTCTCCGGCGGCAAGGACTCCATCGTCATGCTGCACCTCGCGCTGAAGGCGTTCGCCCCGGCGGCGGTTCCCTTCTCGCTGATGCACGTCGACACCGGCCACAACTTCCCCGAGGTGCTGGAGTACCGCGACCGCACCGTCGCGCGGCACGGGCTGCGGCTGCACGTCGCGTCCGTGCAGGACTACATCGACGACGGCCGGCTGCGCGAGCGCCCCGACGGCACCCGCAACCCGCTGCAGACCGTGCCGTTGACCGAGGCCATCCAGGAGCACCGCTTCGACGCGGTCTTCGGCGGCGGCCGACGCGACGAGGAGAAGGCCCGCGCCAAGGAGCGCGTCTTCTCGCTCCGCGACGAGTTCTCCCAGTGGGACCCGCGCCGCCAGCGCCCCGAGCTGTGGCAGCTGTACAACGGCCGGCACGCCCCCGGCGAGCACGTGCGGGTCTTCCCGCTGTCCAACTGGACCGAGCTGGACGTGTGGCAGTACATCGCCCGCGAGGGCATCGAGCTGCCGGAGATCTACTACGCCCACGAGCGCGAGGTGTTCCGCCGCGCGGGGATGTGGCTGACCGCCGGCGACTGGGGCGGGCCCAAGGACGGCGAGACCGTCGAGACGCGGCTGATCCGCTACCGCACGGTGGGCGACATGTCCTGCACCGGCGCGGTGGACTCCGCCGCCGCCACCATCGACGCGGTGATCACCGAGATCGCCGCCTCCCGGCTCACCGAGCGCGGGGCCACCCGGGCCGACGACAAGCTCTCCGAGGCCGCGATGGAAGACCGCAAGCGCGAGGGGTACTTCTAGCCATGACCGCCGGCATCACCGCCGCCGAGCAGCTCGCGGCCACCTCTTTGCTGCGCTTCGCCACCGCGGGCTCCGTGGACGACGGCAAGTCCACCCTGGTCGGGCGACTGCTGCACGACTCCAAGTCGGTGCTCGCCGACCAGTTGGAGGCCGTGGAGCTGGCCTCGGCCCGCCGCGGCCAGGACGCGCCCGATCTGGCGCTGCTCACCGACGGCCTGCGCGCCGAGCGCGAGCAGGGCATCACGATCGACGTGGCGTACCGCTACTTCGCCACGCCCCGCCGCCGGTTCATCCTGGCCGACACCCCCGGGCACGTGCAGTACACCCGCAACATGGTCACCGGCGCCTCGACCGCCGAGCTGACCGTGGTCCTGGTGGACGCGCGCAACGGCGTGGTCGAGCAGACCCGCCGGCACGCGGCGGTCGCGGCCCTGCTGCGCGTCCCGCACGTCGTGCTGGCGGTCAACAAGATGGACCTGGTGGACTGGTCGGAGCAGGTCTTCGCGGCCATCGCCGAGGAGTTCACCGCGTACGCGGCCTCGATCGGCGTCCCGGAGATCACCGCCATCCCGATCTCGGCGCTGACCGGGGACAACGTGGTGACCGCCTCGGCCGGCATGGACTGGTACGGCGGCCCCACCGTGCTGGAGCACCTGGAGACCGTCCCGGTCGGCACCGACCCGAGCGCGCACCCGGCGCGCTTCCCGGTCCAGTACGTCATCCGGCCGCAGACCGCCGAGCATCCCGACTACCGCGGCTACGCCGGGCAGATCTCCTCCGGTGTGCTGCGTGTCGGCGACCCGGTCACGGTGCTGCCGTCCGGCCTGACCAGCACGATCGCCGGCATCGACGCACTGGGGACCGCGGTGGGCGTGGCCTGGGCGCCGCAGTCGGTGACGCTGCTGCTCGGCGACGACCTGGACATCTCCCGAGGCGATCTGATCGCGCCCAGCGCGGCCGCCCCTGCGACCACGCGGGACATCGAGGCGACCGTGTGCCATCTGCACGAGCGCCCGCTGACCGTCGGCGCCCGCGTGCTGCTGAAGCACACCACGCGCACGGTGAAGGCGATCGTCAAGCGGCTCCCCTACAAGATCGACCTGACCCACGGTCTGGAACACCGGGACGATCCCGCCGAGTTCGGTGTCAACGACATCGGCACGGTCGTCCTGCGCACCTCCGAGCCGCTGCCGCTGGACGCCTACGCGGACTCCCGGCTCACCGGCTCCTTCCTGCTGATCGACCCGGCGGACGGCATCACGCTGACCGCCGGCATGGCGGGCGAGGCCTTCGCCGCCCGCAACGCCACGGCCGCGAGCGACGCGGCCGGTGACGAGGGGTGGGACTTCTGATGACAGGCAAGAGCGGCTTCGACGCCTTCGCCGGATTCGCCAAGGAGGGCGGCCGTGTCGGCAGCGGCTGTCTGGGCAGCGGCACGGGCGGTGTGACGCGATGTGCGCGCTGACACCGAACGGGCACCGCACCACGGCCGCGCACGCGGCACGGCACCACCTGGAACCAGACAGCCACCACTCCGGCGCGCCCTAGAGAGCGCGACCCGGGGCCTTCGAGAGGACCACCTCCCGTGACTGCCGATCGCACCACCGCCCCGAGAACGGCCACCCGCCGCCGCATCGTCGCCGGCGCCGCCCTTCTGCCGCTGCTGGCCCTGGCCGCCTGCGGCTACGGCTCCGACAAGAAGGACGACACCTCCAACGCGGCTGCGAGCAGCGGCGCGAGCAGCGCCGCCAGCAAGAAGCTGTCCGCATCCACGGTGAAGATCGGCTACTTCGCGAACCTCACGCACGCCACACCGCTGGTGGGGCTGAAGGAGGGCTTCTTCGCCCAGGAGCTCGGCTCCGGCACCACGATCAAGGAGTCGGTCTTCAACGCCGGCCCCGCCGAGATCGAGGCCCTCAACGCCGGTTCCATCGACATCGGCTGGATCGGCCCCTCCCCCGCCGTCAACGGCTGGAGCAAGTCGGGCGGCAAGAGCCTGAAGATCATCTCCGGCTCGGCCTCCGGCGGCGTGAAGCTGGTCGTCAACCCCAAGAAGATCAAGACCCTGAAGGACGTCAAGGGCAAGCGGATCGCCACCCCGCAGCTCGGCAACACCCAGGACGTGGCCCTGCTCAACTGGATATCCGAGCAGGGCTGGAAGGTCGACGCGACCAGCGGCAAGGGGGACGTCTCCGTCGTCCGCACGGACAACAAGATCACCCCTGACGCCTACAAGGCCGGTTCCATCGACGGCGCCTGGGTCCCCGAGCCCACCGCGTCCAAGCTGGTCGCCGAGGGCGCCAAGGTGCTGCTGGACGAGAGCAGCCTGTGGAAGGACGGCAAGTTCGTCATCACGAACGTGATCGTCTCCCAGAAGTTCCTCAGCGAGCACCCCGACGTCGTCGAGGCCGTGCTGCGCGGCTCGGTGAAGACCAACGCGTGGATCACCGCCAACCCGGACAAGGCCAAGGCCGACGCCAACGCCCAGCTGGAGAAGCTGTCCGGCAAGCCGCTGCCGGACGAGATCATCGACCCGGCGTGGAAGAGCATCCAGGTCACCGACGACCCGCTGGCGTCCACGCTGCGGGACGAGGCCGACCACGCCGTCACCGCCGGCCTCCTGGAGAAGCCCGACCTGAAGGGCATCTACGACCTCACGATCCTCAACAAGATCCTGACGGCCGAAGGAAAGACCGAGATCGACAACGCCGGTCTCGGCAGCTGACCCGTCCGCACGCCCAGCCCCCAGGAGGTGACGTTCCATGGCCACCGCACTCAGCACCCAGCCCGCCGTGACGGACGGTGCGGCGCCCTACGCCGCCCGGCTCGCGCACGTCTCGAAGTCCTTCGGCAGCGCCGGGGCGCAGGCGCAGGTGCTGGACGACATCAGCATCGACGTCGCGCCCGGTGAGTTCGTCTGCCTCCTGGGGGCCTCGGGCTGCGGCAAGTCCACCCTGCTCAACCTGGTCGCCGGACTCGACCGGCCGTCCGCCGGGGGCATCGACACCCCCGGCGGGCGCCCGGCCCTGATGTTCCAGGAGCACGCCCTGTTCCCGTGGCTGACCGCGGGCAAGAACATCGAACTCGCCCTGCGCATGCGCGGCGTGCCGCGCGCCGAACGGCGCCCGGAGGCCGAGCGGCTGCTGGAGCTGGTCCGCCTCCACGGCGCGTACGGCAAGCGCGTGCACGAACTGTCCGGCGGCATGCGGCAGCGCGTCGCGCTCGCCCGCGCACTGGCGCAGGACAGCCAACTGCTGCTGATGGACGAGCCGTTCGCGGCACTCGACGCCATCACCCGGGACGTCCTGCACGAGGAGCTCACCCGGATCTGGGCGGAGACCTCGCTGTCCGTGCTCTTCGTGACCCACAACGTGCGGGAGGCGGTGCGGCTCGCGCAGCGCGTCGTGCTGATGTCGTCGCGTCCCGGACGGATCGCCCGCGAGTGGCAGATCGACATCCCCCAGCCGCGACGTATCGAGGACGCCGCCGTCGCCGAACTGTCCGTCGAGATCACCGAGCACCTCCGTGGGGAGATTCGCCGTCATGGCCAGCACTGAGACCAAGGCAGACAGCGGTCCTGGCGCCTCCGGCGCCCCTGGCGGTTCCGCCGGTTCCACGGCGGACCTGGCGGGCCTCGGCGCGGGCCTGGACGCGCTGGAGACGCCCTCGGACGCCCGGGTGCCGCTCGGCCGGCTCCTGCGCGAGAAGGCCCTGCCGCCCGTGCTGGCCGTGGCGCTGGTGCTGGTGGTCTGGCAGCTCGCCTACCACTTCGAGGTCAAACCGCATTACCAGCTGCCCAGTCCGGCGGAGGTCGGCCGCGCCCTGCAGGACAAGTGGCTGGACGGCACGCTGCTCGGCTACGTGTGGACGAGCCTGTCGCGCGGCGCCCTGGGCTTCGTCGCGTCCGTCGTCATCGGCACGCCGCTCGGCCTGCTCGTGGCGCGGGTCAGGCCCGTGCGGGCGGCGATCGGGCCGATCCTGTCCGGCCTCCAGTCCCTGCCGTCGGTGGCGTGGGTGCCCGCGGCCATCATCTGGTTCGGGCTGACCGACGCGACGATCTACTGCGTGGTGCTGCTCGGCGCGGTGCCCTCGATCGCCAACGGCCTGGTCGCGGGCGTCGACCAGATCCCGCCGCTGTTCCTGCGTGCCGGGCGGACGATGGGCGCCAGCGGCATCCACTCCGTACGGCACGTGCTGCTGCCCGCGGCCCTGCCCGGCTACCTCGCCGGCCTCAAGCAGGGCTGGGCCTTCTCCTGGCGCTCCCTGATGGCCGCCGAGCTCATCGCCACCTCGCCCGATCTCGGCATCGGCCTCGGCCAGTTGCTGGAGCAGGGCCGGGAACTGTCCGACATGCCCACCGTCCTCGCCGCGATCCTGCTCATCCTCATCGTGGGCATCGGCATCGAACTGCTCGTGTTCTCGCCGCTGGAGCGGTGGGTGCTGCGCAGCCGCGGCCTGTTCGCGCGGGGGTGACGCGATGGCTTCCACCCGCTCCGGCCCGGCTGCCCCCGTCCTGCTCGTCATCGCCCACGGCAGCCGCGACCCGCGGCACGCCGCGACCGTCCACGCGCTGACCGGGCGGGTCCGGGCGGCCCGTCCGGGCCTGCGCGTCGAGACCGCCTTCCTCGACCACTGCGCACCGAGCGTGCCGCAGGTCGTGGACCGCCTCGCCGCGGACGGCGTGCGCGAGGTGGTGGCCCTGCCGCTGCTGCTGACCCGCGCCTTCCACGCCAAGGCCGACATCCCGGCCGTGCTCCGCGAGGCGACGGCCCGGCACGGGCGGCTGCGGGTGCGCCAGGCCGGGGTGCTCGGCCCCTCGCCGCTGCTCGTCACCGCCCTGGAACGGCGGCTCGCCGAGGCCGGGCTGGACGTCGGCGGCCCCGGCGGCCGCGGCCGGACGGGAATCGTCCTGGCCTCTGCGGGCTCCTCCGACCCGGAGGCGATCGCGGTGATCGCGGACATCGCGCGGAAGTGGCGGCACAGCGGCTGGCGCGCCGTGCGCCCAGCGTTCGCCGCGACGGTCTCCGGGTCACTGCCCTCCACCGCCGACGCGGTCCGCGCCCTCCGCGCCGAAGGCGTACGCGACGTCGCGGTCGCGCCCTACGTCATCGCCCCCGGCTTCCTCCCCGACCGCATCGCGCGCGGTGCGCGGGAGGCCGGCGCGGACGTCCTCGGCGACGTCCTGGGCGACGCCCCGGAGATGGCACGGCTTCTGCTGCGCCGCTTCGACGAGGCCCTGATGCCGCGGCTGTCGCTGGCGCTGGCCTGAGGCCCACCGGGCCCCTCACCCGGGGGCCGGGCGGCCGGGACCGCCGCGTAGAGTCCCGGCCCATGACGACGGAGTTCAGCGACGCCTTCCTCCACGAAGCCGAACGGCACGCCGCGTGGGGTGCCGAACAACTCGAGGCCCTGGGCGCCTTCCTGCCCGAGGGGCCGTGGACGGCGGACCTGCCCTCGTGCCTCTACCGGCAGGGAGGTCAGGAGCTGCGCGTCGCCGTGCTGGGCACGTACGACGAGCAGGAGCGGTCCTGGATGTGGGGCTGGGCCAACCCGGGTCTGCGCGGCACCCCGGTGGTCTCCCTCGCCGAGGAGGCCGAGCGCTTCGGACGGGCCCACGGGATCGGCGAGTTCACCGCGGGCGTCCTCGACCTGTCCGGCTTCGCCGACCCGCGCCGCGCCGCGGAAACCCTCGCCTTCGCGGGAATGGGCGTGACCCGCTCTCCCGGCTACATCGGGGTCCCCGCCGGTCCGGGCACGCTGGTCTACTTCCTGCCCGACGACCCGCGGGTCCCCCGGGCCGCGCTCGACCCCGTCGCTCTGGCCAGGACGCTGCTCGCGGCCGTGGGCCTGATCGGCCGCTCCCCGCGCCGCCTGGTGACCGGGTACTTCGACCACCACGGCGTCCCGGTCCGGGAGAGCGGGCACCAGGTCGTCGCCGCGTTGCCCGGCGGCGACGCGGCCGAGGTCGACTTCGACCCCGTGGGCCGGATCGTGGCCGTCCGCCTGACCGCGGGACGGTGACCGGCCGCGCGGGTCGATCAGGCGCTGTGCCCCGGGACGAGCCGGTGGGCCCTTAGGCTGCCGGCGCAGTCGGTGAGCGTGGCGGCGGCGGGCCGGGTCCGCCAGCCGAGGACGCGCTCGGCCTTGGCCGCGGAGTGCAGGTGCCTGCGGCCGAGGTACGGGGCCACGGCCCGGACGCCGGGGTCCAGTCGTGCCATGAGGCGGACCGCGAGGTCGGGCAGGGCGCGGGTGGGCACCTTGCGCGCGGCGTCGCCGAGTTCGTCGCGCAGCACCTGGGCGATCTGGGACATCCACAGGAACTCGCCGGTGGCGATGAAGCGTTCACCGGCCGCCGCGGGCGCGGTCATGGCCCGGATGTGCAGGTCCGCGAGGTCGCGTACGTCGACGACCTCGAAGCCGATGCGCGGGGTGCCTGGCATGCGGCCGGCCAGCAGGCGTCCGACCACCTGGACAGAACCCCGGCCGGCGGGGGTGAGCACCGGCCCGAACACGGCGCCGGGCAGGATCGTGGTCAGGGCGGCCCGCCCGCCGGACACCTCGGCGAAGCGCCAGGCTGCCTGTTCCGCGACGGCCTTGGACCTGCGGTACCCGGTGAGTGCCGGGTCGTCGGTGTCCGTCCAGCGGGTCTCGTCGCTGACGCTGTCCGGACCGGCCAGTGGAGGCGACGCTGCGGCGCACGCGGAGGTCATCACCACCCGCTTCACCCCGGCGCCGGCCGCGGCGCGCAGCACCCGCAGGGTGCCGTCGCGGGCCGGGCCGATCAGAGCGTGCGGGTCCCGCTCGGTCTCCGTGACCAGCGGGGAGGCCACGTGCAGGACGCGGTCGCAGCCGGCGACCGCCTCGTCCCAGCCGTCGTCGGAGGTCAGGTCCGCGACGGCGAACGTGAGGCGGCCGCCCGGGTCCACGGCCGTGGCGACCGCCTCCCGTACGGCGCCCTGTCGGGACGGGGCACGGACGGTGGTGCGCACCTCGTAACCGCGGCGCAGCAGCTCCACGACGCACCAACCGGCGACGAAGCCCGTGCCGCCGGTGACCAGGATCTTCTCCGTCATGACAGCGCCTTCTCCGTGGCGGCCGCGTTGATGTCGGCGCTCGTGAGCACCCGGGAGCCGGTCCCGCCCCGCCGGACGACCGCGAGCGCGGCGCGGCCGATGGCGTCGGTCGTGGTGGTGTGGCGGGGGAACAGCCGGCGCAGGACGGGGTAGGTCCACGACGTGGCGCCGTAGGCCAGCCGGCTGGTGAGCGAGCGCGGGCGGGCGCCGTGGCGGGGGCGGATGTAGCCGGGGCGGAAGACGTAGGTGCGCAAGGGCAGCGCCAGCAGTTCGTCCTCGGCGCGGCCCTTGACGCGCGCCCACATGGTGGTGCTCGCGCTGTCGGCACTCGCGCCCGAGACGTAGACGAAGGTCAGGTGCTCGCCGAGCGGCAGCAGCACACGTGCGGCCGCCAGGGCGAAGTCGCGCGTCACACGGGTGTACTCGGCCTCGGTCCGCCCCGCGGAGGGAACCCCCAGGGCGAACAGGCAGGCGTCGGCTCCGGCGAACTCCCCCGCCACGTCGGCGAGATCGGCGAAGTCGGCGGGGCTGACCTCGCGGAGCTTTGGGTGCCCCATGCCCAGGGGCCGCCGGACCACGGCGACGACGCTCCGCACTTCCTCGTCCAGAAGACAGGCACGCAGGACGCCGGTGCCCACCATGCCTCCCGCGCCGAACACGACGACCTTCACGCTGCTCCCCCAGGGGATGGGATCGGATAAACGGAGGATTCCTCCGGATGACTGTACGGAGGAATCCTCCACTTAGCAACGGGGTAGGTTGACCAGGTCGGAGGAGGTCACAGGAGGCACCATGAGCGAAGCCCGGCCGATGCGCGCGGACGCCCGCCGCAAACGGGAGGCGATCCTCGCCGCGGCGGGCGAGGTCTTCCTCGAACGCGGCATGGACGTCGCGCTCGACGAGATCGCCCGGCGGGCGGGCGTCGGGATCGGCACGCTCTACCGGCACTTCCCCACCCGCGAGGCGCTGGTGGTCGGCGCCTATGTGCGGCACATGGACCTGCTGTGCGACGGTGTCGAGGACCTGCTGGCCGAACTGCCGCCGGACGAGGCGCTCGTGGTCTGGATGCGGCGCTTCATCGGTTCCGCGGCCGAACAGCCCGGCATGGCCGTCGCGCTCAAGGCCATCGTCCACACGGCCGACTCCGAGGCCGTCCGCGCCGGCCACGAGCGCATCTTCGCCGCCCTGCGCCGGCTCCTCGACGCGGCCGAACGCGCCGGCACCATCCGCCCCGGCGTCTCCGCCGACGACCTGGCCGGCGCCCTGAGCGGCTTCAGCCTCATCACCGGCCGCCCAGGCTCCCGCGAACGCTCCGACCGCCTCGTCGCCCTCCTCGTCGACGGCCTCCGCCACGGCGCCCCCGGGGCGCCGTAACCGGTGGGAAGCGGCCGGCTAGAGCCGCGGCAGCCGGTCCACCGGCGCCGCAGGGCGGCGTTCCTCGAGCCAGAAGAGGTAGACCCGCAGGTGCTCGGCCAACTCACCGTCCAGGTAGGCGGCGTAGTCGCGTGCGGCGGCGGCCGTGCCCTGCCCCGACTTCTCGTCGTCGGCCTCCCACACGCCGCGCCGGTCCACCAGGTGGTCCCGGATCCGCCCCCGGTCCCGCCACCACTCCCGGACCGTTGCCGGCGTCCAGTGCTCGTCGCCGTCGCGGCCATAGCCCTCGAGGGGATCCGCCTCGGCGGCGTCGACCAGTTGCCGGAGCTCCTGCGTCGTCCGGGGCTGCCGGTAGACGTACTCGTTGAATCCTCCCCCGGCTGAAGCAGGGGGATTCCTGGCTCACGTGGGCTGGAGACCTGCGGTCCGTCAGCTCTTACACGATCAGCACCAGCCGGGTTGAGACCAGCCCGGTTTGACGAAGCACATCCAGGAGGTGCATGTGCCGTCTTGGCTCTCGATCAGCACGGTGAACGCGCTGCTTGGTTCTCGCAACGCACAGCAATCAGCCTAGCCGACCGTGCGGGCGGTCTCTCGCCCTGACAGCGAAACCCCGTTCCCTGTCCTCCTCCGCAGGGGTCCGATCCTTCCCCGGCCTGAAGGCCGGGGCATCCCCGGAAGTTCCCGGTGAAGTACTCGCCCTCGGCGAGCACGAGCCCCGGGGCGTGCAGGCGGCCGGTTGCGCAGTTGTCGGTGTCGGCGCCGTAGAAGGGTCCCGGCACGTTCAGCCACTTCCGGTCCGTCCACTGTCCGCGGAACACCTCACTCGCATCGCCTAGCAGGGGCACCGGATCGAAGTAGAGGTCCACGGCGAAAGGTTGGCCATGCCGGCCTAATAGAAGTGGCGCAGCGACGGCCAGAGGGTGGACCAGGGGGCCGCGGGGCCGGTGCAGAGGACGATGGCGGCGCCTTGTTCCTCGTTGTCGACGCCGTGGCCGTTGTCGACGGTGCCGACCTGACGGCAGCCCTTGAGGTGTGCTTCGATGCCGTCGGCCTCCCGCTGGCGGACCAGCAGGACGGGGCCGTCCGCGGAGTCGGGGGGCGGGCCCCAGTCGTGGAAGCCCATGTGGCCGGAGTAGGGGGCGGGCAGACCGCGGGAGGGGCCGTAGTGGGCGAGGGCGCCGGCCTCGCCGTAGTTCTGGGCGAGGAGGACCGCGCGCCCGCGGTCGCCCTCGGGTATGCGGGCCCACGCGACGGCGACGGCGTCGGCCAGGCGGGGCCAGCCGATCTGCTCGCCCTGCTCCGGGTTCACTGCGTTCACGACGGAGACCGCGCCCGGCGGCAGCACGGGCAGCGACAGCAGGGCGGTCAGCACGGCCGTCAGCGCGACCGGGACGATCGTGTCGCGGGGTCTCGCGGCGTAGCGCTCGCAGCCCGCGGCGAGCAGGACGATGAGCAGCGGCAGCGCGTAGTACGGCTTGCCGCCGCTCGCGAGCACCAGGACGCACAGGATCAGGTAGGCCGGGGCGAAGGCGCGGGCCCGGCGCAGCTCCGGATCGCGCCACAGTCGCAGACCGCCGGCGATCCAGACCGGCACGAACACCGGCGAGAGATAAAGGAGTTGCTCCGGCACGAACAGCAGGCGGTTCTCGGTGCCGTCGTCGGCGCTGATGCCGCCCGCGACGGTGAGCTGCGGCCAGCCGTGCCGGGCCTGCCACCACAGGTTGGGCAGGGCGAGCGCGAGCGCGAGGGCGGCGCCGGCGACCGGCCACCAGCCGCGCAGCACCCGGCGCGGCCCCGTGAGCAGCAGCCCGCCGAGGAGGGCGAGGACCAGCAGCGCCACCAGGTACTTGTTCTCCAGGCCGACACCGACGGCCGCGCCGACCGCGAGCCACCACCGGCCGTCCCCGGTGCGCAGCAGGCGTAGCACGAGGCAGCAGACGGCGAGCCAGACCAGCACGTCGAAGGTGGCCGTGGAGACCATGTGGCCGACGGCGAGGACGAATCCGGACACGGCCGTGAAGACCGCGGCGAGCACCTGCGCCCTACGGCTGCCGCCCAGTTCACGGCAGACGGCGGCGGCCAGGACGACGATCGCCGCGCACGCGGCGGTCGCCACCACGCGCAGGCCGGCCGGGCTGTCGCCGAAGACGGCGGTGGACAGCCGCGCGGCGAGCGGGGTCAACGGCGGCTGGTCCACGTACCCCCAGGCGGGGTGGTCGCCGGCGACCAGGAAGTACAACTCGTCGCGGTGGAAGCCGTACCGCCACGACAGGGCGGTCAGGACCGCCGCGAGCAGCCCGGCCACCAGCGCGACCGGTCGTGCGGCGAAGGCCGCCACCGCCGGCCGGTCCGTCGTCGACGTCATCCCCCACCCCCGGAACGACCCTACCGGCGGGCCCCGCCGCGGACCATGGGCAGTGTGTCAGCCGACGTCGAATCGGCTGAAGCGCGAACCCCCGCTCCCGGCGAGGCGGTTGAGGAGCGCGGTGAGCACCCGGCGGCCCGGGGTGAGGCGGGGGCGGTCCTCGGGCGGCAGCTCCCACAGGGCTCGTGAGTCGCGCAACCGCAGTCCCCAGTCGGCGAGTTCACGCGGATCGTCGCAGCTCCAGCCCACGTTGACGGTGCGCTCGCGGTGGGCGACGGCGGCGGAGACGGTGTCCATGAGCAGGACGGAGCCGGGGAAATGCGTCGTGATGAGCCCGATCGCCGTCCGGACCTCCTCCTCGGTGAGATAGACGAGCACCGCCTCGGAGACGAAGAGGTACGGGCCCGGGGCGGCCTCGACGGCGGCGGTCCAGCCGGGCTCGGTGACGGAGCCGGGCACCATGCGCCGCCGTCCGCTCTCCTCCAGCAGCTCGCGGCGGAGCGCGATGACGTCGGGCAGGTCGACCTCGACCCAGGTCGCGGTGCCGTTGTCCAGCCGCTCGTACCGGGTGCCGAGGCCGGCGCCGAGCTCGACGACCGACCCCGCGGGGTGGGCGTCGAGGAACTCGCGCACCCAGGCGTCCAGGATGACGCCGCGCAGCACCGCCCCGAGGTGGCTCGCGCCGCCGCCGATGCCGGAGAAGTCGTGGTCCAGGGCTTCGACCAGTTCCACGGCCTTGGGGTCACGGGTCAGCGGCCGCTTCCTGGCGGTCTCGGCCGCGCGGGCGCGCAGCGGTATGAGCAGGGTCTCCTGGACACGGCCGAGTTCCACGCGCTGACGTCCCATGCGGGCACCGTATCCCGTGGGGTCAGGCCCCGGCAGTGCGCAGGGCGTCCGCGAGGGGTCCGTCGCCGGTCACCTCGGCGGCCCCGTCCGCCAGTGCGTCGGGGAGGGCGCGGGCGCCGGCCGGCAGGGCGAGGACCGCGTCGGGGCTCTTGGCGGGACCGTCCGCGTACGACGGGGTCGTGCCGCCCAGCTCGATGTGGAAGGCGCCCTCGTCGAGGCGGACCTCGACCACGCCGGCGGGCAGGTCCTGGAGCTCGGCCAGCCGGCGCATCAGCGGGACGGCGGCCCAGTGGGCGCGGACGGCGTCGGTGGGGCGGGGCTCGCCGAGGTCGGCGGCGCCCCACGCGGCGAGCACGCCGAGCACGGGCAGCAGGTCCCGTCCGCGCGGGGTGAGTTCGTAGACGTACGCGGCGCCGGGGGGCGGCAGGCGGCGGCGCGTGACCAGTTCGTCGCGCTCCATCTCCTTCAGGCGGGAGGCGAGGACGTCGGTGCTCACGCCGGGCAGGTCGGCGTGGAGATCGGTGTACCGGCGGGGGCCCGCCAGCAGCTCACGGACGATCAGGAGCGTCCAGCGCTCGCCGACCGTGTCGAGGGCACGGGCGACGGCGCAGTACTGGTCGTAACTTCGGCGCGGCATGATCCCAGTGTAGACAAAGAGTTGGACTTTCCAAGCTGGCACTTGGTAAAACCAAGCAGTAGCCTGTGCCTCTGCAGCAGGGTGCGGGACCGGACCGGGAGGCCGTCGCATGGAGTACAAGCAGTCGAGCAAGCTGGCCGAGGTCTGCTACGAGATCCGCGGTCCGGTCATCGAGCACGCCAACGCGCTGGAGGAGGCCGGGCACAGCGTCCTGCGGCTCAACACCGGCAATCCGGCGCTGTTCGGCTTCGAGGCCCCCGAGGAACTGCTCCAGGACATCATCCGCACCCTCCCCACCTCGCACGGCTACAGCGACTCGCGCGGCATCCTCTCGGCGCGCCGCGCCGTCGCCCAGCACTACCAGGAACGCGGCCTCGCCGACGTGGGCGTGGACGACGTCTTCCTCGGCAACGGCGTCTCCGAACTGGTGCAGATGGCCGTGCAGGCCCTGGTGGACGACGGTGACGAGGTGCTGATCCCGGCCCCCGACTTCCCGCTGTGGACGGCCGTGACCAACCTGGCGGGCGGCAAGGCGGTGCACTACGTCTGCGACGAGTCCGCCGACTGGTTCCCCGACCTCGACGACATCGCCTCGAAGATCACCGGCCGCACCCGGGCACTGGTGATCATCAACCCCAACAACCCCACGGGCGCGGTGTATCCGCGCGAGCTGCTGGAAGGCATGCTCGACCTGGCCCGCCGCCACCATCTGGTCGTCTTCGCCGACGAGGTCTACGACAAGATCCTCTACGACGACGCAGTGCACCACACGGCGGCGCAGCTCGCCCCCGACGTGCTGTGCCTGACCTTCAGCGGGCTGTCCAAGGCCTACCGCGTCGCGGGCTTCCGCTCGGGCTGGCTGGTCGTCACCGGCCCGCGGCAGCACGCCAAGAGCTACCTGGAGGGCCTGACGACGCTGGCCTCCATGCGGCTGTGTCCCAATGTGCCCGCCCAGCAGGCGATCCAGGCCGCCCTCGGCGGGCGGCAGAGCATCAAGGACCTGGTGCTGCCCGGCGGCCGGCTGCACGAGCAGCGCGACACGGCCTGGGAGAAGCTCAACGAGATCCCCGGCGTCTCCTGCGTGAAGCCCAAGGGCGCCCTCTACGCCTTCCCGCGCCTGGACCCGAAGGTGCACCAGATCCACGACGACGAGAAGTTCGTACTGGACCTGCTGCTGCGCGAGAAGATCCAGGTGGTCCAGGGCACCGGCTTCAGCTGGCCGCGCCCGGACCACTTCCGCATCCTCACCCTCCCCCGTGCCGAGGATCTGGACGCGGCCATCAGCCGCATCGGCCGCTTCCTCGCCGGCTATCGCCAGTGACCCCGGCCGGGACGGTGGGACGTACGCCCGGGGGATGACCCCACCGCCGCCACGTGCCGGAACTCCCACGGACAGGCGGCGCATGTAGGGGCCACCGAAGTCCGGGGCGGGGGTTTTCCCCACTTCCCGGGGAGGAGAAACCCGCCGCTGAGTCACCGGTCAGCCGGATGGGACGGCGGTTCCGGGGCCCATAGCGTCGAGGTCGAGGCGGTGGTGAGGTACCACCGCCCGGCTCCGAGGGGGTTTCGACACCGTGGCAAGCGCACACGGCCGCACCCGTACCGCGGGTACGGCACACGGCAAGCAAGGCATCGCCGCCGCCATGGGCGGCTGGAGCGCCCGGCACCGGTGGACGGCGGTGGGCGGCTGGCTGCTCTTCGTCGTCCTCGCGCTGGCCATCGGTTCGATGGCCGGCCGGGTCGACGTGACGGACAGCGAGGAGGTGCCCGGCGAGTTCGGCCAGGCCGTGCGGATCCTGGACGACGCGGGGCTGAGCAACGGCCCGGCCGGCGAGATGGTGCTCGTCCGGGCGGCGTCGGGGTCGGTGAAGGCGACCGACCCGGCCTTCCGCGCCACGGTCGGTGATGTCATCAGCGCCGTGAAGGGCACCGGCGAGGTCACCTCGGTCCAGTCTCCGTACGACATCAAGGCCGTGTCCGAGGACGGGCGTTCGGCACTGGTGAAGTTCGACATGCGCGGCGACCCGGACACCGCTCCCGACCGCGTACAGCCCGTGGTCGACGCCGTACAGGGTGTCCAGGACCGGCACGGCGACTTCACCGTCGAGCAGTTCGGCGAGGCCAGCTCGCAGAAGGTGTTCGACGACGCCTTCGGCAGCGACTTCCAGCGGGCCGAGTACTCGGCGCTCCCGGTGGCGCTCGGCATCCTGCTGATCGCCTTCGGCGCCCTGGTGGCCGCCCTGCTGCCGGTCGCGCTCGCGATGACGGCCTTCCTGGCGACGACAGGTCTGGTCGCGGTCGTCAGCCACACGGTCCACATGAGCGACACCGCCAACTCCGTGATGCTGCTGGTCGGTCTGGCCGTCGGCGTCGACTACTGCCTGTTCTACCTGCGCCGCGAACGCGAGGAGCGGGAGGCCGGGCACGACCCGCAGACCGCGCTGCGCATCGCCGCCGCGACCAGCGGGCGGGCGATCCTGGTCTCCGGCGTGACGGTGATCGTGGCGATGGCGGGCATGCTCTTCACCGGCATCGGCGACTTCAAGGCGATGGGCCTGGCCACGATGATGGTGGTGGCCGTCGCGATGTTCGGGTCGGTCACGGTGCTCCCGGCGCTGCTGTCGCTGCTGGGCGAGCGGGTCGAGAAGGGCCGGGTGCCCTTCCTGCGCCGGCGCGGCCGGGGCGGTAGCGGCGGCAGCGGCGAGTCCCGCTTCTGGCGTGCCGTGCTCGGTGGTGTCCTGCGCCGTCCGGCCCTCTCCGCAGCGGTCGCCGGCGGCGCGCTGATCGCCATCGCGCTGCCCGCGGTGGGCCTGAACACCGCCAACCTGACGCTCAGCCAGGAGCTCGGCGACAAGCTGCCCGTCGTCCGCGCCTACGAGGACATCAACACGGCCTTCCCCGGCGGTCCCGAACCGGCACAGGTCGTCGTCAAGGCCTCCGACATCTCCGCTCCCGAGGTGCGCCGGGCCATCGACGCCTTCTCCCACGAGGCGGTGGCCAAGGGCGCCAGCCCTGGCCCGGTGGAGACCGAGACCCACCCGAAGGAGAACGTCGCCGTCCTCACGGTGCCGCTGACCGGCGGCACGGACGAGAACAAGGCGGAGGCCTCGCTGCGGATCCTGCGCGACCAGGTCCGCCCCGACACTCTCGGCAAGGTCGCCGGCGTCAGCGCGCCGATGGCCGGTTCGACGGCCGCGTCGATGGACTTCACGGACAAGATCGGGGACGCCGTGCCCCCGGTGTTCGCCTTCGTCGTCGCCTTCGCCTTCCTCCTGATGCTGCTCTCCTTCCGGTCGCTGACCATCGCCCTGACCTCGATCGTGCTCAACCTGCTCTCGGTGGGCGCCGCGTACGGCATCCTCACCGTGGTCTTCCAGCACGGCTGGGGCGCGGGCCTGGTCGGTGCCGAGGGCGTCGGCGCGATCGTGGCCTGGCTGCCGCTGTTCCTGTTCGTGATCCTCTTCGGGCTGAGCATGGACTACCACGTGTTCGTGGTCTCCCGGATCCGCGAGGCCCGTATGCGCGGTCTGAGCACCCAGGATGCGATCCGGCAGGGGATCACCACCACGGCGGGTGTGGTGACCAGCGCGGCGGTCATCATGGTCGCGGTGTTCGCGATCTTCGGAACGCTGTCCATGCAGAGCATGAAGCAGATGGGCGTGGGCCTGGCCGCCGCGGTGCTGATCGACGCCACCGTCATCCGCGGAATCCTGCTCCCCGCGGTGATGTCGCTGCTCGGCGAGCGCAACTGGTACCTCCCCTCGTGGCTCAACTGGCTGCCCGACATGACCCATGACGAGACGGCGATCGCGCCGCCGCCGGTCCGCCCTGACGGTGTGCCGGCCCCGGCCGAGCCCTCGGGCGTGGGGCGCTGAACCCACTGCCCGCGGCAGGCGCTCCCGGCCCGGTCCCCGCATCGCGGGGGCCGGGCCGGCTGTCGGTGCCCCGCGCCATCATGGCCGCGTGGACACACAGACGCGCATCGACACCTGGCGACGACTCCTCGACGACCCCCGCAAGTGCTGGGTGCTCTTCGAGCACGGCACGTGCGTCGTGCTGACGGCCCCCTCCACGGACGACCCGGCCGGCCAGGCCACCGCGATCCTGCGGGAGTTCGGGCCGGTGCAGGCCAGCGGCCCAGCCGGGGACTTCTCCGTGATTGACGTCGGGGAGGCCGACGGCTGGGTGGTGACGGGAGACCACCCGGACGTACTCACTCACGTGGCGCCCGACGAGCACGACAGGACCGCCGGTGCGCCCGACATCGCCGTCGGTCTCCACGGCCGCTCGAAGCGCCACCGGGACGGGGCCGAACTCCGCGTCGTCCACGTGGAGGACGCCCGCGCCGGAGGCTGAGTCCGCGGAACGCGCCCGTCAGCCGGACTCGGTGGGGCGCGGGCCTATCGGCTCCCGCCCCTCCCCCGCCCTCGGTCCGGCCACGGGACCGGCGGGCGCCGGAGCGTGGAACGGATCGAGGACCGGCGCGGGGCCGCGGACCGGGGCGGGAGCGGTCAGGTCGGGATCGGAGAAGAGCGCCGGCTCTTCGTGTGAGGTCGACATGTCCAGCAGACTATCCGGTGTTCGAATATCTGTGCGATCCCCCAAAAGAGTTATCGAGTCGCCGGCCCGAACCGCCTCACCTCCGGCCCCGACTCCGGCTCCGCCCCGGGCTCCAGTCCCGGAACCCCCGGGATCCACGGCCCCCACGGATCCAGGCCCGGCCCGTTGGGGCTTCCCGTCGCCGTGAAGGCGGCGAGCGCGCCACCGAAGGCCCGCCCGAGGGCGCGGTCGGCCGCGTCCACCCGGCCGAGCATCGGCGCGTCGCGGAAGGCGTCGAACGTGCCGAAGAGGAACGGCAGTTCCGCGCAGTGCGTGGCACCCAGGGCGACGCCGCCGATGTCGGCCTCCCCGGGCGGCCGCCGCGTGAAGCGGTACACGTACGCGGGGGCCCCGTCACGGGCGCACTGCCCCGCGATCTCGGTGATGCCCGCGCGGAAGAACTGCTCGGCGGCGACGTCCAGAGGTTCGCCGAAGGACGTGATGGCCAGGAAGGCGGTCATCTCGTCCTGCGTACCGCCCAGCAGGACGTCCGTACCCCGCAGGGCACCGCCGGCCACCGCCTCCCGCCATCCCGTCGCGGTGAGCGCGCCGCCGCGCACCGGATAGGTCGGCGGCGCGGTGTCGCCCGGCCGGGCGCGCTCCACGACGAGCCGCCCGTACGCCTCCAGCAGGCGTTCGACGGGCAGACCGCGCAGGGCGCCGGCCCCCGGGACACCGAGCAGGCGCAGGTAGTGCGCGGCGGCGTCGGCGGCCTCCGCCGGCTCCTGCGGCTCCAGCCCCCACGGACCGCTCTGGCCGATCACCCGCCGGACCAGCCCGCGCGTCCCCGGGTCGAGCGCGAGGGCGAGCGCGGAGTACGCGCCGGCGGACTGGCCGCCGACGGTGATCGCCTCGGGGTCGCCGCCGAAGGCCGCGACGGAGTCCCGCACCCAGCGCAGCGCGGCGGCCTGGTCCTGGCTGCCGATGTTGTCGGCGCCGAGTTCCGGCGCCTGCAGATAACCCAGCGGCCCGAGACGGTAGTTGATGGTGACGACGACGATCCCGCCGAGTGCCGCCAGCCGCCCGCCGTCGTAGAGGTCCCAGCCGCCCGAGCCGCTGGTGTAGCCGCCGCCGTGGATCCACATCAGCACCGGGCGCGGCGGCGCCCCGGCGTCCAGGGCGCCCTCGGGCGCCCACACGTTGAGGGTGAGGCAGCCGGCCTCGTCGCTGTGCAGCTCCCGCGGGCCCAGGATCGCCTCCAGGCGGCTGTGCCCCTGCGGGGCCCCGGGACCGGAACGCGCCGCGTCCCGCACGCCGTTCCAGCCCGGATGCGGGCGCGGGGAGGAGAACCGCAGGTCGCCCACCGGCGACGCGGCGTACGGGATCCCGCGGAAGGCCGCCACCCCGCCCTCCTCGGTCACCCCGCGCACGGAGCCGCGCTCCGTGACCACCACCGGCCGCCGCTGTTCGTGCTTGTCGTCCATGACCGCCGGTCTACCGTCCCGTCGTGGCGGCCGCTCGCAGGCGGCCGCCGTGGCGCGGTGCGAGGGGCGGGAAGACCGCCCGGATCGCCGAACGCCTCTCCGGGGCCGCGGGGCGCGGTCAGGCCGCCCCCGGGCCCGGCCGGGGCGGCCGCCTCGCCTAGTGCCGCCGCCTCAGAAGCGGCCGCCGCCTGCCGTGCGCGCTCCTGGCCACGGGCGGCCGCGCGGCGGCCGTAGAGGATGGTCCAGGCGATGAGGACGCCGGCGACGGCGTACGACAGCACCGAGTTGACCGTCACCATGGTGGCGGTGGACAGCCGGTACGACAGGCCGATGCGGGCCAGGGCCTCCACGACGTAACTCGCCCCCCAGACGACGGTCATCGTGCGCACCACGTGGCGGAAGCCCTCGTACTGCCACAGCCCGTCGTAGCGTTCGGCGCCCTCCTTTGTGCCGTCGGTGCCGAACTTGCGGCCGAAGTAGAACATCAGCGGCCTCGGCGCGAGCAGGCTGGCGAGGCAGACCACACCGAACAGGCCCGTCACCGCCGAGTCCTTGACCAGGAGCAGCCGGGTCGAGTGCGGCCCCACGACGGTGACCAGCACGGTGATGGCCAGGAAGATCAGCGTCATGATCGCGAACTCGTCCACCTTGCGCCGCCAGGCCAGCGAGACGCCCGTCTCCAGCACCGGCCAGACACCGGAGACCAGCAGGGCCGGGAACTCGTCCCAGCCCGCGTCCATGAGCCGGTTGTACGTCAATATGGGCAGGACGATGTTGCACACAATGGTGAGCGCCCAGCCGAGCGCCGATGACACACGTGACCGTCCGGACACGGTTTCCCCCCGTTGCAGACCGATGTCCGGGGAACGTATGTGCCGCGCCACCGCCCGGCCGGGGACTTTGCCCAGCCTTTAGACGGTGGCGCGGCGTTTTCGGAGCGGCTGTCAGCTCTCCGGCGGCAGTTCCCCGGAGAAGGCCGCGGCCAGCCGCAGCCAGGGCGTGGCCTCGTCGGCGCGCCCCTGCCGCTGGAGGGTGCGGCCCAGCATCAGGTGCGCGTAGTGCTCGACGGGGTCGCGGTCGATCACCGCCCGCAACTGCTCCTCGGCGCGGCCGAGCTGGGCGGAGTGGTAGTAGGAGCGGGCCAGCAGCAGACGCGGCGCGATCTGCTCCGGGACCTCCTCGACGACGTCCGTCAGCAGACGGGCGGCCTCCGTGTACTCCTTGGCCTCGAAGAAGAGCCCGGCGCGCTCCCAGCGCTCCGCCGTGGTCTCCTCGGCGGCCTCGAAGGGCTCGACGGCCTCGGACGACTCGAAACGGGTGGGGTTCACGTGAGCTCCTCTCCGGGTGCGGTGTGCGGCATGCGGGCCGCCTGCTCGAAGCCGAGCCGGCCCTTGTCGAAGTCCTCGATGGCCTGCAGGACCTCGGCCTTGGTGTTCATCACGAACGGTCCGAAGTGCGCGACCGGTTCGCGGATCGGGCGCCCGCCGAGGACGAGGACGTCCAGGTCGGGGGTGCGGCTGTCGGGGTGGCCGGTGGCCTCCAGTGTCAGGGTGTCGCCCGCCCCGAAGACCGCGAGCTGGTGCGCGTCCAGCGGGCGCCGCTCGGCGCCGGCCGTACCGCTCCCCGACAGCGCGTACGCCAGGGCGTTGAAGTCGGGCCGCCAGGGCAGGACCAGGCGGGCACCGGGGCTCAGGGTCGCGTGCACCAGGGTGATCGGGGTGAAGGTGCTCCCCGGCCCGCGGTGTCCGGCGACCTCGCCGGCGATGACGCGGACCAGCGCGCCGCCGTCCGGGGAGGACAGCAGCGCCGCCTCGGGGCCCTCGATGCTCTGGTAGCGCGGCGGGTTCCACTTGTGGGCGCGGGGCAGGTTGACCCACAGCTGGATGCCGTGGAACAGCCCGCCGGAGACGACCAGTTCCTCCGGCGGCGTCTCGATGTGGAGGATGCCGCTGCCGGCCGTCATCCACTGCGTGGCGCCGTCGCTGATGGTGCCCCCGCCGCCGTGCGAGTCCTGGTGCTCCATGCGGCCGTCGATCATGTACGTGACGGTCTCGAAGCCGCGGTGCGGGTGCCAGGCGGTGCCCTTGGGCTCCCCCGGGGCGTACTCGACCTCGCCCATCTGGTCCATGTGGACGAACGGGTCGAGCACCCGCGGGGAGACCTCGGCGAAGGCCCTGTGCACGGGGAAGCCCTCGCCCTCGTAACCGCGCGGAGCGGTGGTCACGGTGCGTACGGGGCGCTGCTCGGCGGCCACCGGGTCGGGCTCGGTGACACGGGGCAGGAGCAGCGTGTTCTCCACGGTCACGGCGGGCATGGGACGCTCCTCGTTCTCGGGAACTCTCCCGGGGGTCCGGGCCGGACCTCCGTCGACTGGTTTAACCTTCAACCAACCAACTTCATTCCGGCCCTCGCCGACCCCGCCCGCCCGACGGGCCGCCTCGCCCGGCCGACGCCGCGACTCAGAGACCGAAGCGCGCGCGCTGCCCCTCGGGCACCAGCTCCACGTACTCGGGATGCTTGCCTATCCAGGCCCGGATGAAGGGGCAGAACGGCAGGACCTCCAGCCCCCGGTCGCGCGCGGCGTCCAGCGCGGCGCGGGCCAGGATCCCGCCCAGGCCCCGGCCACCGAAGCGGGGATCCACCTCGGTGTGGATGAACGCCATCTCCTTGCCGTACAGGTGGTACTCGGCGAAGCCGGCTCGCTCCTCCGGGCCCCCCTCGTCCACCGCCTCGAAGATCTCGAAGCGCGACTTGTCCGGGTTGTCCGCGACACGTGCTGCCATGGTGCGGCCCCCTTCTACTCGGGCCGCAGGGCGGCCAGTTGCTGCTCGAACGGAACGACCGTATCGGCCACGGATCGAGGCGCGGGCGGCCGCGCCACCAGCAGCCCGGCCAGCTCGCCCGCGGCGCGCGCGATCCGGGTCGGCAGGGTGTCGGTCAGCGGGTCGCCGCTGCCGCCCCAGTCCTCGGAGGCGGCGTAGACGGCCGTCGGCACGACGATCGCGCGCAGGTAGGCGAAGAGCGGCCGCATGGCGTGCTCCAGCGCCAGCGAGTGCCGGGCGGTGCCGCCGGTGGCGGCGATCAGCACGGGCTTGCCGGTGAGCGCGTCATTGTCGAACACGTCGAAGAAGGACTTGAACAGCCCGCTGTAGGAGGCACTGAACACCGGCGAGACGGCGATGAGCCCGTCGGCCCGCGTCACCGCCTCGATCGCCTCCGCCAGCGCGCGCCCGGGGAAGCCGGTGACCAGGTTGTTGGCGATGTCCACGGCCAGGTCGCGCAGTTCGATCACGCGCACCTCGACCGGGCGCCCGTCCTCGGCGGCGGACTGCCGGGCGGCCTCGGCGAGCCGGTCGCCGAGCAGCCGGGTGGAGGACGGGACGCTCAGCCCGGCCGAGACGACCACGAGCTCGATCGGTTCAGGGTTCATCGGACGACCTCCGTCTCCTTCTCGGCCGCGGCGGCCGCCTCGGCGTCCCGCCGGGCGACCAGCGAGGCGTGGACCGGCGCGTCCGGCACGCCGGCCGGGCGGCCCTTGGCGAACTCCTCGCGCAGCACCGGCACGACTTCCTCGCCGAGCATGTCGAGCTGTTCCAGGACCGTCTTCAGCGGCAGGCCCGCGTGGTCCATCAGGAACAGCTGGCGCTGGTAGTCGCCGGCGTACTCGCGGAAGGACAGCGTCTTCTCGATGACCTGCTGCGGCGAGCCGACGGTCAGCGGGGTCTGCTCGGTGAAGTCCTCCAGCGACGGCCCGTGGCCGTACACCGGGGCGTTGTCGAAGTACGGGCGGAACTCGCGCACGGCGTCCTGCGAGTTCTTCCGCATGAAGACCTGGCCGCCGAGCCCGACGATCGCCTGCTCCGGCGTGCCGTGGCCGTAGTGCGCGAAGCGCGCGCGGTAGAGCTCGATCATCCGCTTGGTGTGGTCGGACGGCCAGAAGATGTTGTTGTGGAAGAAGCCGTCGCCGTAGTAGGCCGCCTGCTCGGCGATCTCCGGCGAGCGGATGGAGCCGTGCCAGACGAACGGCGGGACGCCGTCCAGCGGCCGCGGCGTGGAGGTGAAGCCCTGCAGCGGGCTGCGGAAGCGGCCCTCCCAGTCCACCACGTCCTCGCGCCACAGCCGGTGCAGCAGCGCGTAGTGCTCCACCGCGAGCGGGATGCCCTGCCGGATGTCCTGGCCGAACCAGGGGTAGACCGGGCCGGTGTTGCCGCGCCCCATCATCACGTCGACGCGGCCGCCCGCCAGGTGCTGGAGCATCGCGAAGTCCTCGGCGATCTTCACCGGGTCGTTCGTGGTGATCAGCGTGGTCGAGGTGGACAGGATCAGGTTCTCGGTGCGGGCCGCGATCCAGCCCAGCATCGTCGTCGGCGACGACGGCACGAAGGGCGGGTTGTGGTGCTCGCCGGTCGCGAAGACGTCCAGCCCCACCTCCTCGGCCTTGAGCGCGATCGCGGTCATCGCCTTGATCCGCTCGTGCTCGCTCGGCGTCCTGCCTGTGGTGGGGTCGGGGGTGACGTCACCCACCGTGAAGATTCCGAACTGCACCGGCCTCGTCCTCCTGCATCGCCTCGACTGGCTTGTTTATTATTCAACCACCTCCTCGAACGAGAACACCCACTGCCCTTATTCCGCCGCGGCCCGGCGGGGCCGGATCAGCCGAAGCGGCCCGCCACGTAGTCGGCCGTGCGCTGGTCGGAGGGGTTGCCGAAGATCTGCTCGGTGGCACCGTGCTCGACGATCCGGCCGGGCGTGCCCTGCTCGGCGAGGAAGAACGCGCACTGCGCGGAGACACGGTTGGCCTGCTGCATGTTGTGCGTCACGATGACGACGGTGACCTCGCCGGCCAGCTCCATGATCGTCTCCTCGACGCGCCGGGTCGAGGTGGGGTCCAGGGCGGAGCACGGCTCGTCCATCAGCAGCACGCGCGGCCGGACCGCGAGCGAGCGGGCGATGCACAGACGCTGCTGCTGACCGCCGGACAGGGCGCCACCGGGCTTGCGCAGCCGGTCGCGGACCTCCTTCCACAGGCCGGCGCGGGTCAGGCACTCCTCGACCAGCTCGTCCTTCTCCCGGCGCGTGGCGCGGGTGCCGGTGAGCTTCAGCCCCGCGACGACGTTGTCGTAGATGGACATCGCCGGGAACGGGTTCGGCTTCTGGAAGACCATGCCGATCCGGCGGCGCGCGTCGGTGAGACGGCGGCCCGGGGAGTAGATGTCCTCGCCCTCGAAGAGCACCTCACCGGACAGGGCGGCGGCCGGGATCATCTCGTGCATCCGGTTGAGGGTGCGCAGGAACGTCGACTTGCCACAGCCGGACGGGCCGATGAGCGCGGTGACCTCGCCGGCGGGCATGGTCAGCGAGACCCGCTCCAGCACCTTGTGGTCGCCGAACCAGGCGGAGACGGCGCGCGCCTCCAGCTCGGCCGGGGACGGGACCGCGGACCCCGCCGTCGCGGTCACGGCGGGCAGGACGGCGGTGTCGGCCGCCCCGGTGCTCTCGGCGGCGGCACCCTCGGCGGACGCGGCGGACGCGGCAGGCACGGCGGTCTTCACGAGCGCGACGGGCGCGACAGGCGCGTCGGAGACGTCAGCGGCGTCGGAGGCGCGGACGGGCTCTGCGGACTCGGCGATGTCGGTCATGGTTGGTTTCCTCTACAGCAGGTTCGGGAGCAGCTGGGTGACCTGGCCGGCGACCTGGAGGCCGACGACGGCCACCACCGGCAGGAAGACGATCCAGGTCTGGTGGCGGCCCCAGCGGTGCCAGGCCCACACGGCGGCGATGGAGACGAGGGCGAGCGCCTGCAGCCACATCACCAGCGGCCACGGCACGCCCGTTCCGGCGGCCATCGGCTGCTCGGAGTCGGGCAGGGTGCCGGACTGGATGACGGCGGCCGGGCTCTCGACGGTGGCGGACACCTGCTCGGCGTCGACGCGCAGCACACCGGCGGGCAGATAGGACGGGCCGGTGGCGGTCACCAGCACGAGCCGGCCCTTGCCGGCGGCGAGGGCCGCGGGCGCCGGGTCGCCGGCCCGGCGGACGTCCGTGACGCGGTAGGAGATCTTGCCCTGGCCGGTGGTGACCGTGAAGGGGTCGCCGGACCGCAGCTGCGCCAGGTGCCCGAAGGGACCGCTGTACGCGGCCGCGCGGCCCATCAGCACGCTGGTGCCGGCCTGACCGGGCATCGGGGTGTCCCGGCGGTGGCCGGGACCGTCGGCGAGCACGCGGGAGTCGGTCCCTTCCAGGACCACCTCGCGCACACCCACGGACGGGATGTCGATGAGGGCCAGCGGGGTACCGGGGGCGAGCAGCTTGCCGTTCTGGTCGGTCTGCGCGACGGGCGCCGTGCCCAGCGCCAGGTTCGCCCGCAGCGCGTCGAACGCCGCGTGCTGCGCGGCCCGGTACTCCAGGTGGCTCACGACCAGCAGTTGCGCGGTCAGCCCCAGGAGCAGCGCGGCCAGGGTGAGCAGCGCGCCCCGGACGAGGTGCTGCGTGGCGGGTATCCGCGCGAGGGACAGCGTTACGGTGGCGCCCCGGTCACGGGTACGGGGCGGATTCGGTGCGACGACCGTCACGGCGGTCTGCCTCCTGCGGATGCGGTCGGGGGCCGGGGAGGCCGCGCGGACGCGGCCTCCCCGGCGGTCGATCAGGTGGACTTGATGGTGAAGGTGGAGCCGTTGCGGGCGTTCACCGTCGAGGAGCCCAGGTAGTGCACGTGGAGCTTGTGCGTGCCCTTCTTGAGCTTCGGCAGGGTGACGGTCACCTTGCCGCCGCTCAGGGTGCGGGTCGCGATCACCTTGGTGCCGTCGACGATCTGCACCTTGCCGCCCGGGGTGGTGCCCGGAGCGGTGACCTTGACCGAGACCTTGGCCTGCTTGGTGTGGCTGACCGAGGTCGGGTGGGACGCGGACACCGAGGCGGTGGCCTTGACGATCGTCAGCTTCACCGTGGCGGTGGCGGTGTACAGGCCGCTGTTGCCGCCGTACGACACCGTCAGGGTGTGGGTGCCGACCGACAGGTGGCTGGACACCGAGACGGTGGCCTTGCCGTGGCTGTCGAGGGTGCCCGTGCCGCGGGTGGTGCTGCCCTCCTTCACCGTGACCTTGCCGCTCGGCTTGACGCCGTTGCTGCCGGTGACGGTGACGGCGATCTTCGGCGTGTGGCCGTACCCGGTCTTGGCGACCGTGCCGGTGACCTTGCTGGTGTACTTCACCGCGCCGGTCCAGGTGGCCGGCTTCTCGCTCGCGCCCACGAGGTTGTTCGCGACGAGGGTGGCGGTGTAGGTGCCGGCGGTCAGGCCGGTGGCCGTGTACGAGGTGGTGGTCGCCGCCAGGTCCTTGTTGACCACGACCGAGCCGTCGGCGCGGGTGATCAGGACGCGGTAGTCGGTCACCGGGATGCCGCCGGCGACGGGAGCCGCCCAGCTGAGCTTCACGCTGCCGCTGCCGAGGGTGGTCTTGACCGCCGGGGTGACGGGGAGGTTGGCGGCGGTGCCGTCCTCCAGGCCGCCCTGCTTGGCGTGCTTGGCCAGGCTGATCGAGCCGTTGTAGGACTCGTTCATGAAGCCGAAGTCGTCGATGACGTCCTCGGCCGTGTCCGACGCCAGCGCCGCGGTGTGGCTGCCGCTGGTGACGAAGATGTCGTACAGCGCCTTGTCGAAGAAGACGCTGGTCGGGTCGATCGACCGGGTCGGGACGACGTTGTAGACATCGCGGCCGAAGGTCGCGTTGTCGTAGTAGCCGCCGACCGGGGCGAGCTTGCCGTTGACCTTCGTGATCGGGGACGTGGTGCCGGTGTCCCCGGGCAGCTGGATGTTGGCCAGGAAGGCACCGGCGGCGACCGCGGTGGAGCTGTGGTCGGGCGCGATGCCGTTGTTCTGCGCGATCCAGCTGGCCACGGAGAACGGAACCAGGGCGCCGTCCGCCTTGAGGGCGTCGTTGGCCTGGTTCTCCTGGACGGTGGCGACCTTCGACACGTCGTTGTCGTTGAGGCCGATCGCGGCCAGGAAGAACTTCCGGGTGCCGGAGCCCGCCTGCGGGATGAAGGGGGTGACGGCCTGGCCGTTCACCACCGTCAGCGAACCGTTGTAGATGTCGTGCAGCTGGTCGACCGTCAGGTTCTGCAGCGCGGAACCGCGGGCGGCGACGCCCACCGCGTCACGGGCCATCGGGATGTAGGTCAGGGCGGTGCCGCTGACGCTGGGGCCACCCGAGGAACGGGCGAAGTCCACCTGGCCCTTGATGGCGACACCCTGCCCGTTGGGGAAGGTGGTACCGGTCAGCGACGCGCTCAGCGCGGCGCGGCCGGGGCCGGAGCCGTTGGGGCGCGTGAAGGACACGCCGTGCTCGCGGGTGCTGATCGTGGCGGAGCCGATCGCGTCGTAGGACGCGAGGCGGACGTCGCCCGAGGACACCCCCTTGGTCGCATAGCTCACGCCGTTGACGGTGTCGCCCGCCAGCGCGTTGAGCACGTCCTGCGTGGTGTCGGAGCCAACGCCGACCAGCTGGCGGAAGGCACCGGCGTCCGGGTCGGCCTGGGCCGGGCTCGCGAGAGCCAGGCCGCCGGCCACGACGGCGGACACGAGGGCCACCGCCGTAAGGCGCGTAGAGCGCATGAAGGATCTCCTGCTCATGAACGGTGAAACCGGTGGTTGCCAAAGATCTGGCAGGGTGGTGCCAGCCGTCCGCCCCGACTGCCTTTCGGGGCGGGCGGCCGTTCGTGGGGGCGGCTCAGCCGCCCGTGCGGGTCACAGTCCGACGCGGCGGCGAAGCCGCCCGAACATGTCCCGCAGGACCGCCTCCTCCGGCAGCAGCGTCAGCGCTCGGCCGCCGGGAAGCGGGACGCGCAACGGCAGTCGGGGCTTCGCCCCGCCCGCGAAGGGCGCACCCACCGCGGCCACGGCGCCGAGCGCCGCACCGACGGGGACGGCCCAGCGCAGGGCGTTGGACGGATCGGCGGGGGTGGTGCCGTTGGCGGTGACCTGGACCGCGTCGCCGCCGTCGAAGGACGGCTTGGTGCTCGGCGCGGGGCTCGCGGACGCCGGGGCGGACGGGTCGGCGGTGCCGCTGGGCAGGCCGCCCGACGTGTCGCCGGTGCCGCCCGTGGTGCCCGTGCCGCCGGTGTCGCCGCCCGTCGCGTTCTCGTCCTCGCCCGCGGGGTGGGCGGGCTTGAAGGACTCCAGCTTGTCGGCCGCCTTGTCGGCCTTGGTACGCAGACCGGAGGGCAGCGGGGCGTAGCCGGGCGGGAGTTCGCCCGGACCCGTGCCGGTGGTCTGGCCGGAGCCGGCGGCGAACCGGAGCAGCTTGGCGTAGTCCTTGCGCGCGCTGGCGTCCAGCGCCGCGGGGCGCACGGCGGCGTGGACGAGCTCGGCCAGCGGATAGGCGTCCTTGGCCTTGGCCGCGGCCGGGTCGACCTCGGGAACGGAACTGTCGGAAGCGCTCGCGGCGGCCGCGGTCAGGGCCTTGCCGGTCGGCGCGGCGAACTCACCGGCGGCGTTCAGCAGCCGCGCGGTCTGCAGACTGTACCGGTCCGCCGAGGCGGCGTCGGTGATGGTCAGCACGAAGCGCGAACCGACGGTCTGCGGACCGGGGCTCTTGTAGGCCGGCGGGCTGGCCAGCGGGTCCCAGGTGGACTTCCACAGGGTGTCCGCGCGGCGGGTGTGCAGGGCGCCGGAGTGCATGTCGTCCACGTAGGGGTGGAAGTCGGTCATGCACTGTTCCTGCTTGGTGTCGGCCCCCGGGGGGACCGTGCACCAGGGGTCGCTCTTCGGGTAGTCGTCGACGTTCGGGTCGAAGGCGCCCGCGGTGTTCAGGTCGGCGTTGGTGCTGTAGTTCGGGTTGACCGTCATGCCCCAGTTGTCGGGGATGCCGGCCAGGAACCGCCGGGCGTCCCGGTCGGAGGCGATCCACTTCCACACCGCGCGGGCGGAGTCGGAGTGGCCGAGGGCGGTGATCAGGTCCGTGTCGGTGGCCGGGGTCTCGGAGACCGACAGCTGCGCGAACTCCGGGTTGTACTTGAGGAACTCGGGGTCGCTGACCAGGCCGGCCGGGTTCTTCGCGGCCCACTCGTAGCCCTCGGCCGTCGTCGTCGAACCCACCGAACCCCACGTGGAGTTGCGATACGACTCGGTGAGCAGCTTGGCCACCAGGCGCGGGGTGAGGTCGATGGACTCCACCTTCGTGCCGGTCAGTTTGCGCACCGATTCCGGGGCTCCGGCCTTGGCCCGGCGTTCGATGGTGAAGCCGATGACCACGCCGGAGAGGGCGACCGGCGCATACGACGCGTCCTCGGTGGCGTTCAGCGGCCGGGTGGTGAAGACCAGGCCGCTGTCACCGTTGTTCTCCAGGCGGGCCCGGGCGTCGGGCTCGCCGAGCTCGGTGTAGCCGTAGACCGAACCGCTCGCGCAGAGCGCGGTCTGCCAGCTGGTGATGGCGTCCGCGGCGAGCTCGCTGCCGCTGGTCGGGCGCTCCTTGGCGCCCAGCGCGCAGGTGGCGCCGACCTTGTTGAAGTCGAGCTTGATGGCGACGCGGTTCTTCCAGTTGGTGGAGGAGACCGGCGAGCCGGCGTTGACCTGGGTGTGGTCGGCGTACGGCTTGCCGTCCAGGTCGAGGTGGCCCTGCGGGACGATGACCAGCCAGCAGGAGCGGGGCGTGGCGTGCCCGTTCCTGGTGACGGGCATGCCGCAGCCCAGGTGCGGGGCCTCGAACGCGGTCTGGACCTCGAAGAACTCCTTGCCGGAGCCGTCCGCGCTGGTGCGGGCGAAGTCGACCTCGTTGGTGGTGTTGTAGTTGTACAGCCGGTTGTTCTGCAGGTTGCTGGTCACCATCGTGCCGTCGACCGCCTTGAAGGGCACCTCGCCCGGGGCGTTGGGGTTGGCGGCGCCGTACTGGCTGTCCTGGCCGTAGTTGGTGGGGTCGGCGCTGTAGAAGACCTTGCGGCTGTCGTCGAGGTCGTTGCCCGGCCAGGTGCTGCGGCCGGTGGTCGGCGAGGCGCCGTACTGGCACTGGGTGCGCGGCGGGCCCGGGTTGCCGGGGACGGAACCGTCGTCGTCGCCCCAGCACTGCATGATCTGCACGAAGTCGGTGTTGAACTGCGTGCCGGCGAACGTGGTCGGCGTGCCGCCCTTCCAGGAGACCGTGACGGCCTGGCTGGTGAGGTGCTTGGTCTGGCTGACCGTGAACTTCATGTCCTTGAACTCGCCGCGTCCGGAGACGCTGACGGACGAGTTCTCGGGGTCCGCCGCGACGGCGGGCTGCGCCGCCTGCGCGACCAGCCCGCCCAGCAGGGCGCCGACGGCCGCGCCGGCGGCCAGGCGTGCGAGGAGCCGCCGGACGCGGGTCCCCCGGTTCATCGGGCGCTTCATCGGGATCTCCTTCGCAGCAGCTGGGAGACGGCGGCGGGGAGCAGCACCAGGCCGAGCAGGGTGATCACGGCCAGCAGCATCAGTGTCTGCGCGCCGCCCCAGCCGCTCTGGGCCGCGACGCTGACCGGCTGCGCCAGGGCGATGGTGCCGGTGGCGCCGCCGGAGGTGCCGGTGCCGCCCGTGGCACCGCCGTCGGCGGCGACGGTCTGGCCGGTGTCGGGGTCGACGGAGGGGCTGCTGCCGTTGCCGCCGGAGGCGCCGGTGCCGCCCGTGGCGCCGTCGGTGCCGGTGCCGCCGGTGGTGGTGCCGCCCGTGGTGCTGCCGCCGGAGCTGCTCGAACCGCCGGAGGAGGAGGTGCTGGTGCCGCCCTTGGCGCCGCCGCTGCCGGTGGTGCAGGGCGCTGCGCCCTTCTTGTCACAGGCCTTCGGGAACGGGGCGGACTCGGCGAGGCGGTTGTGGCCGTCCGCGCTGAAGGTCGGGTTGTTGCAGTTCTTGATGTTGATGGACTGCGTCTTGACCCCGGGGATGCGGCGGATCTGGTCGAAGCCGGCCTGCACCAGGTTGATCGGCAGTGGCGAGTAGCCGAGTTCGGGCGCCTGCTGCTGGCCCTGGCACATGAAGTAGTAGGAGAAGGCGCCCAGCGTCTTGCCCTTGGCCTTGGTGAAGGTGCCCTGTTCCTTGAGCGGCAGGATCATGTACGAGTAGCTGGACAGCGGGTAGTTGCGCTGGTCGCTGTCGTTGTAGACGCCCTCGAGCTGCTGGGTGAGGTAGTCCGGGGAGTTCTTGTCGGTGTTGATCCGCGCCTTCAGCAGCGACACCGCGACGTTCTGCGCCGTGGGCTCGGTGTAGTAGCCCGCGTGGTTGAGGACCTTGGCGACCGGGAAGTGCGCGTTGAGCGCGTACGAGTAGTTGACGTAGCCGATCGCGCCCTCGCCGTAGCCCTGGGCGACGTAGCCCGCCACGCCGAGGTCGCCGGACTGGGCGATCATGCCGGAGACGGTCGGGAAGTACGAGGTCTGGCCGCAGGCGCCGGAGCGTCCGACCTTCCCGCAGTAGGCCTGCCACAGCGCCTTGTGCTGGTTGGCCATCCACATCGTGAACTGCGCGGTGGAGCCGGAGCCGTCGGAGCGCACGACGGGGATGATCGCGCGGTGCGGCAGCGCTACGCCGGGGTTGTCCGCGGCGATGACCTTGTCGTCCCAGTAGCTGACGGCACGGGTGAAGATCTTGGTGACCACGTCACCCGACAGCCGCAGGTTGGTGACCCGCTTGCCGTTGATCGTGAGGTGGTACATGAAGACGGTGCCGCCGGCCACGATCGGCATGTACGCGTAGGTGCCCTTGGCCGGGTTCTCGGCCGCCGAGCCGTCGGTGGGCTTGGTCTGGAACGGGATGTCGGAGACGGCGAAGTCGACCTGCCCGTTGAGGAACTGGCGACGGCCGTCGGAGCTGCCCGTACCGGAGTAACTGACCCGCATGCCGTACTGGTTGACGCCGCGGCGCCACTCGTCGACCGCGTTCTCGGCCCAGGTGGAACCGGCGCCGGCGATCGGGGTGTAGCCGGAGTCGGCGACGGCGGGCTGCGCGGCCGGCAGGACCACGGCGGCCAGCACTCCGAACAGCGCGGCGAGCGCGCTCAGAGCGCGCCATCTGGCCCGGACGGCCGTGTGCCGTCCGGTGAGGGGATTGCGCATCAGTCGTTGTCTCCAGGAGCGGTGGCGGTGGCGGCGCCGAGCACGGAAAGGGCGGGGGCGTGGAGCTGTTCGAAGCGCTCTGTGTCGCGGCGGGAGGCCCGCTCGGCGCGACGCGCCTGGCGCTTGGTCTGCTGACCCGGTCCGCGGCCGCCGAGCACACGGGCGATCGCGAAGAGCACCAGGACCAGGGCCATCAGCACGGCAGCCGCGCCGAAGCCTCGGGCGATCATGGCGGGTTCCGGGGACTTGACGAAGTTGAAGACGGCCAGCGGCAGGGAGATCATCGGGCCGTGCAGCGGGTCGGCGTTGAGGGCCGCGGTGAAGCCCGAGGTGAGCAGCACCGGCGAGGTCTCGCCGACACCGCGGGCGGTGCCGAGGATGACGGCGGTGGCGAGGCCCGAGCGCGCGGTGGGCAGTACGACGTGCAGCACGGTGCGCCAGCGCGGCGCGCCCAGGGCCTCGGAGGCCTCGGTCAGCGTGCCGGGGACCAGCCGCAGCACGACGTCGGAGGCGCGGATCACGATCGGCAGCATCATCACGCTGATGGCGAAGGCCGCCGCCAGGCCCGACTTCTCCATGCCGAGGATGAGGATCCAGGTCGCGTAGACCATCAGGCCGGCCACGATCGACGGGAGCGCCGTCATGGCCTCGACGATGGTCCGCACGAAGCGGGAGTAGCGGCCGGGGACCTGGTTGAGGTAGACCGCGCAGGCCAGGCCGAGCGGCACGGTGATCGCCAGCGCGATGCTGATCATGATCAGGGTGCCGAGCATGGCGTGCGCGATGCCGCCCACGCTCAGCGGGTCCAGGGGGCCGGCGGCCTGCATGTCCTGGCTGAAGAAGTTGCCGTGCGGCAGGGCCGTGCGGCCGCGCCACAGTGTGAAGCCGACGACGAGGACGAGCGCGGAGAACAGCACGACGGCGGCGGTCCAGAGCACGACCGTCATCACCCGGTCGCGGACCGCGGGACCGTCGTCCTCGAGGCCGGTGAGGATGGCGTAGCCGGCCAGGAACGCAAGGTACGCGGTCACGGTGAAGCCCAACGCGCCGGACAGCGGCGCGAGTTCGCCGAACAGCAGGACCGCCAGGCACAGGCCTGACGCGGCGGCACCGGCGAGGGCCAGCAGCGCGTTGCGGTCGGCGCCGCCGATCCGGCGGGGCCGGTCGAGTTCGGCCGCGGCGGGGTCCTCCGTGGGCAGGGACGTCGTGGGCGCCGTGGCGGCCGCGGAGGTCGCGGACGTCCCGGGGACGGCGTCCTCCGCGGCGCCCTTCACGGCGTGCGCGGGGGTCTCTTCGACGACGGTCATGTCATGCCTCGCTCTGCGAGCCGGAACGGGAACGGGCCACGAAGGAGGAGGCGGTGAAGTTGACCACCAGCGTGAGGACGAACAGCGCCAGGCCGGCCGCCATCAGCGCCGACATGCCGAACTCGGAGGAGTCGCCGTAGTGGAGCGCGATCAGCGACGAGACCGAGTTGGCGCCGGTCTGCAGGACGTGCCACTGGATGGTGAAGACCGGCGAGATGATCATGTAGACCGCGATGGTCTCGCCGAGCGCCCGGCCGAGTCCGAGCATGGTGCCGCCGATGATGCCGCCGCGGCCGTACGGCAGCACGACGGCGCGGATCACGCCCCAGCGCGTGGCGCCGAGCGCGTAGGCGCCTTCCCGTTCACCGGGCGGGGCCTGGGCGAAGACCTCGCGCATCACGGAGCACTGGATCGGCGCCACCATCAGCGCGACCACGAGCCCGGCGATGAAGGACGAGGCGGTGTACACGCTGCTGGAGGCGAGCGGTTCACCCGGCTGCGTGCCGTCCACGTGCAGGAAGGGGATCCAGCCGAACCAGTCGGACAGCCATCGGGAGAACCCGATGACGTGGCCTTGGAGGAAGAACAGGCCCCACAGGCCGTAGACCACGGACGGGACGGCGGCCATCAGGTCGACCATCGCGATCAGCGTGCGGCGCAGCCGGCGCGGCGCGACCTCGGTGATGAACAGCGCGGTGCCGAGGGCCAGCGGCACCGAGAAGAACACGGCGACGGCGGCGATCAGCAGCGTTCCGGGGAGGACCGCCGCGATGCCGAAGTGGTGGACGTCGGGCTGCCAGGCGGCCGTGGTGAGGAACGAAAAGCCGGCGACCTTGAGCGCGGACCCGGCCTTCAGGAGCAGGAAGACGCCGACCGCGGCCATGATCGCGAGAACGGTCGTGCCGGCCGCCGTCAGAGACCAGCGGAAGACCCGGTCGCCGGTACCGCGCGCCGAATTCTTCATGCGCGGTGGTGCGCTCTCCGGCTCCGGTCTCACCGGCTCCACTCCCGCCGATGCGGTTGACATTTGCTGCGCCCCTCCCTCGATTACGCCGTCTACGGGCGTAGTTCCTGGGTGATTCAAGAGGTGACGCGTGTCGTCGGAGGCGTTCACAAGTGATGAAAATATGAACAGTGAGTGTTCTAGAGACGTGGGTCGCGTGGAAGTACCGCAGAGACTGATCGAAGTGAACGGGCGACCGTAGCGGACCGGCCTGCACAAGCGCCAATTACGTTCACGGGTGGGTGAAATGTGTCGACCCGGCTGGATCCGGACCCATCCGGCGGAGCACTCTGCTGGGCACGTGCCCATTGCCCCGCCTTCGGGCGTGCCCGCCCCGGCGCGCCCCGCCCCCGAGCCGGAGTCCGCATCCCCTCCATGATCCATGTGACCTCGCCCCCACTCTCACCCGCCCCCCACGCACGCTCCGCGGCGGGTCTCGTACGGCGGTGGCGCAAGGCGGTGGACCCGGACGAACTCGCTGATGTCTACGATGCGTTGGCCGCGACCGGCCCGCTCGTGCCGACCCCGTGGGGCGCCCTTCTGGTCACCGGCCACGAGGACTGCCGGCAGGTGCTCGCCGACCGGGCCTGGCGCACCCTCGGCGCCCGCTGGCGGGACGCACACCGCCCCGGGTGGCGCAGCAGCCCGAGCACGGTGGGGCTGTGCGAGACCCCGCTGCAGCAGGACCCGCCCGAACACACCGCGCGCCGCCGCCCGTTGAACTCCGCGCTGGCCCCGCGCGCGATGCGCGAGGCCGCGGAGAACCTCGTGGAGCCGCTCGTCGCCGCCTCCGTCGACCGGTTCGCCGCGACCGTGCGGCGACAGGGCAGCGCCGACATCGTCGCCGAAGTGTGCCGCCCGCTGCCCACCGCCGTGCTGGCGGAGCTCACCGGGCTGCCGCCCGAGGTCGACCGGGCGTGGCTGGCCGCCGAGAGCATGGCGATGGTGCGCGTGGAGGAACTGGCCGCGCCCCCCAGCGTGGTGCGGCGCGCGGACGCCGCCGCCGTCGCACTGCTGGCCTGCTACGACCGCGTCCTGACCGAGCGCCACCGGCGCCCCACGGGCGACCTGCTGTCGCAGTGGGCGGCCGAGGACCCGCACGGGGCGCGCTATCTGCTGCTCACGCTGTTCTCCGCGGGGGTGCCGACCACGGCGGCCCTGCTGGCCGCGGTCGCCCTGGCGCTGACCACCCAGCCGCTGCTTGCCGAAAGGATCCGCCAGGACGCCGGATTCGCCGAGCGGCTCACCGACGAGGTACTGCGCTGGGACCCGCCGGGGCGCGTCGTGACCCGGGTCGCCGCGGCCGGCACCGAACTCGCGGGCCGCGAACTGCCCGCCGGGCAGGTCGTCCACGCCCTGATCGGCGCCGCCCACCGCGACCCGCTGTTCTTCCCCCAACCGCACGCCTTCGACCCCGACCGGCCCGCACAGCGGCTGCTCGCCTTCGGCGCCGGACTGCACTACTGCCTCGGGTCCCACCTGGCCCGGACTCAGGCGGTCGCCTTCGCGCGGGGCTTCGCCCACGCGCTGCCCGGAGCCCGCGCCGCGGCGCCGCCGGAGCGCCATGCCGGCCCCAGCATGGCCGACATCGCCCGGCTTCCCATCCACTCGCCCCTCAGTCAAGGGAGACCGAGCCAATGACCGACATCCAGGACGCCACCGACGTGTTCGACAAGGACCTGTCCTCGTCGACGTTCGTCCGGGCCATGGAGACGACCGGCATCCGGCCCTTCTACCGGCCGATGCACGCCTCGGCCGACGGCGAGGCCCTGGTCGAGGGCCGCCCGGTGGTGATGGCCGGCTGCAACGACTACCTGGGCCTGTCCACCGATCCGCGGGTCACCGCGGCCGCCGCGCAGGCGCTGACCCGCTACGGCGCCTCCTGCTCCGGGGCCCGCACCCTGAACGGCACCCTGCCGCTGCACGGCGAACTCGAACGCCGCGTCGCCGACTTCCTCGGCACCGAGGCGGCCGCCGTCGTCACCACCGGCTTCCAGGCCAACCTCGCCATCGCCGCCCTCCTCGGCAAGGGCGACATCGTCTTCAGCGACATGGCCAACCACGCCTCGCTCGTCGACGGCATCCGGCTGGGCGCCGCCCGCCGCGCCCTATACCCGCACTCCGACACCGGGCACCTGGACACCCTGCTGGAGCAGGCCGCGGCCGTCGACCCGGCCGCGGGCAAGGTCATCGTCACCGACGGCATGTTCTCCATGGACGGCGACCTGTGCCGGCTGCCCGAACTCACCGCGCTCGCCTCGCGGCACCGCGCGCGCCTGATCGTCGACGGCGCGCACGACATCGGGCTGCTCGGCCCCGGCGGCCGCGGCGTCGCCGAGCACTTCGGGCTGCTGGACCGGGTGGACCTGTTCACCGGGACGCTGTCGAAGTGCTTCGGCTCCACGGGAGGCTTCCTCGCCGGACCCGCCCACGTCATCGACTACCTGCGCTACAGCGCCCGTTCGGTACTGTTCTCCGCCTCGATGCCGCCGGCCGCGCTGGCCGCGGGGCTGGCCGCGTTCGACATCGCCGAGGCCGAACCCTGGCGCCGCGTCCGCGTCCTCGCGCTCGCCGACCGGCTCCGCGCGGGGCTCCGCGCCCTCGGCTACGACACCGGGGACTCGGTCACACCCGTCGTGCCCGTCCTGATCGGCGACGCCGCCGACTGCGCCCGGATGTGGCAGGCCCTGCTCGACGAGGGCGTGTTCACCAACGCCGTCGGCGCCCCGGCCGTGCCCGAGGGGCGCTGTGTCATCCGGGTGACCGTGCAGGCCACGCACTCCGACGGCCATCTCGGGCGTATCCTCGACGCCTTCGACGCGGCCGGCCGCCGGGTCGGCCTGCTGCCCGCGCTGCCCCGTCAGGCGGCCACCCGGTGAGCGCCGCCGCCACCGCCGCGCGAGTCGCCCCCGCACCCGCACCCGTCACCGTCACCCCCGTCGACGGCAGGGCCGACACCACCGCCTTCATCCGCCTGCCGTACGCGCTCTACCGCGGCGACCCGCACTGGGTCGCCCCCCTGGAGCGGGAGATGCGCGCCTTCCTCGACCCGCGCCGCAATCCCACCTTCGCCACCGCCGAGATCCGGCTGCTGCTGGCCCGGCGCGGCAAGGCCGTCGTCGGCCGGATCGCGGTGATCTCCGAGCCGCGCTACCAGGAGCGGCACGACTTCACCTGCGGCCATTTCGGCCTCTTCGAATGCGCCGACGACACCGAGGCCGCCGCCGCGCTGTTCGACGCGGCCGCCGCCTGGCTGGGCGAGCGGGGCCTGACCCGGATGCTCGGCCCGCTCAGCTTCTCCGTCAATGACGAGTGCGGGGTGCTCGTGGAGGGCTTCGACGGTCCGCCCAGCGTGGGCATCCCGTACAACCCGCCCTACTACGCACGGCTGCTGGCCGACTGCGGCTTCGGCAAGGCCAAGGACCTGCTGTCCTGGCTGGTGCCGATGCCGCCCGACGGCGAGCCGCCGGCCGGTATCCGGCGGGTCGCCGAGCGCACCCTGTCCGACCCGGCCGTCCGGGTGCGGCCGCTGGACCCGGGCCGCTGGGACGAGGAGATGGCCGTCATCAAGGACATCTACAACGACGCCTGGGCCGAGAACTACGCCTCCGTCCCGCTGACGGACGACGAGTTCCGGCACATGGCGGCCCAGTTGAAGTCCGTACTCAAGCCCGAACTGGTGCGGATCGCCGAGGTGGACGGCGAGCCCGCCGCCTTCACGATGTGGCTGCCCGACGTCAACCAGGCGCTGCGCGCCGCACGGGGCCGGCTCACCACCTGGGGGCTGCCGGTGGGGCTGCTGCGCGTCACCCTCGGCATGGGCCGCATCACGCGCGTGCGGGGCGGCACTTCGGGCGTGCGCAAGGAGCACCGCAGCCGCGGGCTGGTGGCCGTGCTGCTCGCGGACGCGCAGCGCGCCGCGCACCGGCTCGGCTACACCGAGACCGACCTGTCCTGGATCCTGGAGGACAACCGCGGCTCCAACCGGCACGCCCAGGCCATGGGCGGCGTCCACTTCCGCACCCACCGGCTGTACGTGCGCGACGGCGGCCCCCGATGAGATATCTGGTCACCGGCGCGACCGGATTCGTCGGAGGTCACCTCGTCCGCCATCTCGCCGAACGCGGCGAGCAGATCACCGCCCTCGTGCGCGACGGCCGCCGCGTGCCCGGCGCCCGGCTCGCCCCCGGAGACCTGCTCACCGGCGAGGGGCTCACCGACGCGCTGCGCGACGTCGACCGGGTCATCCACCTCGCGGGGGTCACCAAGTCGGCCGACCCGCGTGCCTACACCGCCGTCAACACCGACGGCACCCGGCGGCTGCGCGACGCCGTCGCCGGACTCCCCGTGCCGCCGCGGCTGGTCTACTGCTCCTCGCTGGCCGCCTCCGGTCCGGGACGCAGGCGGCGCGCCGAGGAACCGCCCGCGCCCGTCTCCCTGTACGGGCGCAGCAAGCTCGGCGGCGAACTGGCGCTCGGCGAGGCGGCGGACCAGGTGAACGCCGTCACCGTCCGGCCGCCCATCGTCTACGGCCCGGGCGACCGGGAGTTCCTGCCCCGGCTGGTGGGCGCGGTGCGCTCCGGACTGCTCCCGGCCGTCGGACGGCCCGGGCCGCGGCACTACTGCCTCGTCCACGTCGACGACCTGTGCCGCGCGCTCATCGCCGCGGCCGACCCCGCGACGGCCCCCGGCACGCACCACGTCTGCGACGGCACCGAGCACCGCTGGGACGACATCGGCGGCGCGGTCGCCGCCGTCCTGCGCCGGCGCGCCCCCCGCGTCGTCCACATCCCCGCGCCGCTGGCCGCGGCCGCCGCGCGCCTGGCGGGCCGCTCCTCCATGCTCAACCCCGACAAGGTGGCCGAGGCCCGCCATCCCGCGTGGACCTGCGCCCCCAGCGAGACCCTGCCCTTCGGTCCCACCACCCCGCTCGCCGAAGGCCTCCGCGCCTCCCTCACGGGCTGACCCGGACCCGGCATGCACACCCCGAGGAAGGTGGCCCCCGTCATGCGCCGTCGACTGTCGCCGTACGAACGCGCGATCTGGGCGGCGGGCGAACGCCTCCCGGTCAACATCGCCGCCGTGGCCCGCGTGACGGGCCGCACGACCGCCGGGCGGGTGCGGGAGGCCGTCGCCTTCGCGCGGGAGCGGCACCCGCTGCTGGGGGTGCGGGTGGCGGACCCCGGGTGGTGGCAGGCACGGCTGACCACGGCGGGCGCCGCGGACCCGCCGGTACGCGTGGTGCGGGCCACCGGGACCGGAGAGCCCGGCGACTGGACCCGGGTCGTGGAGGAGGAGCTGCAGCGCCCCTTCGACACGGCCGCGGGGCCGCTGGCGCGCTTCGTCCTGGTGGACGCGGGCGAGGCGTTCGACCTGGTCGCCGTCTTCCACCACCTCGTCGCGGACGCGGTCTCGGCGGGCGTGGTCGTGCGCGACCTCCTCACGCGTCTGGCCGCGGCGCCGGTGACGGACACCGCTCCCGTGCTGGCCCCGCCCGCCGACCATCTCGTCCCCGGCCCGCGGGTCAACCCCGCCGACCTGCTGAGGACCGCCCGCGCGCTGGGCGGGACGGTGCCCGTGCCGCGGCCGCGCGGCGGGCCGCTGGCGTTCCTCCCGTGGACGGTCGACCGGGAGGAGACCGCGCTGCTGCTCAAGCGGTGCCGGGCCGAGGGGACGACGTTGCAGTCCGCGCTGTGCGCGGCGTTCGCACGGGCGGCCACGCCGGGCCGCTCCGCGCGCATCGCGGTGGCGGCCGACCTGCGCCGGGTGCTGGACCCGCCGCCGGGCGAGGCGGTCGGCCTGTACGCGGCCAGTTTCGTGATCTCCGCGGACGGCGGGGACGACCTGTGGACCGCGGCCAGGGACGCGCGGGCCGACATCCACTCCCGGCTGACCCCGGACGCGCTGCGGCCCCTGGTCCGCGTCTTCCGGCTGACCTCCGCCGTCCCGCACCGCGCGATCGGCGCGCTGCTGCGCCGCGGCGAGGAGCGCGGGCCCCGCTTCGACGTCTCCGTCAGCAACGCCCGGCTGCCGATCCCGGAGGAGTACGGACCGCTGCGGCTGTACGCGGTGCACGGCGCGGCACACACGAGTCTGTCCGGTGCCCCGCTCGTCATCGTCATCGGCTTCGGCGGCCGGCTGTTCTGCAGCGTGACGTCCACCGACGGGGAGACGTCGGCGGACCTGTGCCGGCGCGCCATGGGGCATCTGACGGACGGCGGGGACGGGGTCTGAACCCACCCCCACGGGTACCGCTCGCCCTCAGCGGGTATCGAAGAGTCGTGGCACGCACCGTCGGGGTCGAGGAAGAACTCCTCCTGGTGGACGCGCGGACCGCAGAGCCGCGGGCCGTCGCCGACGCCGTGCTGAGCGGCGCCCAGTGGGCCCACGAGCTCGTGATGGAGCTGCAGCAGCAACAGATCGAGCTCAACACGTCACCGTGCGTCACGCTGGACCAGCTGCGCGGGGAACTGCGCACCTGGCGCCGGCGGGCGGCGCGGCTCGCCGCGTCCCAGGGCGTGGACATCGCGGCGCTGGGCACCTCGCCGCTGCCGGTCTCCCCGAGCCTGACGCCGCGGGGCCGCTACCGCCGGATGGCACAGATGTTCGGCCTCACCGTGCTGGAGACGCTGACCTGCGGCTGCCACGTCCACGTGGGCGTCGCGTCCGACGAGGAGGGCGTCGCGGTCATCGACCGCATCCGGCCCTGGCTGCCGCCGCTGCTGGCCCTGAGCGCGAACTCACCGATGTGGCAGGGCACCGACACGGGTTACTCCAGCTACCGCTACCAGGTCTTCGGCCGGTGGCCGACCGCCGGCCCGACCGCGGCATTCGGGTCCGCGGCGGACTACCACCGGGCGGTCTCGCGACTGCTGGCCTCCGGCATCCTGCTGGACCAGGGCATGGTCTACTTCGACGTCCGCCTGTCGGCGAAGTTCCCGACGGTGGAGGTGCGGATCTGCGACGTGTGCCCGGACTACCAGGACTCCGTGGTGCTGGCCGCGCTGGTACGCGGCCTGGTCGAAACCGCCGCCCGCGACTGGGCGGACGGCCGTCCGGCCCCCGGACCCGGCGTGGACGTGCTCCGCCTGGCGTCCTGGCGGGCCAGCCACTCCGGGCTGGACGGCGCCCTCCTGCACCCGCTCACGCACCGCCCGGCGGGCGCGCACGACGTGATCGAGGCACTGGTCTCCCACGTCGAGGGCGCCCTGAAGGACTCCGGCGACCTGTACACCGTGCGCGCCGGCGTCGACCGGCTGACCTCCCAGGGCACCGGCGCCCACCGCCAACGCGAGGCATACACACGCGGCGGCCCGATCGCGGTCATCCGCGAGGCCGTCACCCGCACCCGGGCCTGACGACCACCACCCATGCCCGCAACGCCGACCTCCACATCCCTGCACGCCGCCGACGGCTTCCCGCCCCACGGCACCGGCGCCCACCGCCAACGCGAGGCATACACACGCGGCGGCCCGATCCCGGTCATCCGCACGCAGGCCTGACCATCCACCACCCGTGCCCGCAACGCCCCCAAGCCACCGGCGCCCACCGGCAACGCGCGAGCGGTCTCCCGGGAAGCCATCCGCCGCACCCGGGCCTGACCGCACGGCACGCGCCACACCGCAGGGCGGACGCGCGCGCAGCGGTTCGGCGCCCCGGATCGAGCGGTGCGGTACCGAGCCGGGGCCGGGGCCGGACACGGTGACGTGCGACCCCAAGGCGCCGCGCCACTCGGCCGGGGCCCCGCCTCGGCCACGGGCGCACCGTACCGATCTGCGATCATCGCCGTATGGCGTTCACCGAAGAGCTCGCGCGGTCCGTACTCGCGGCGGACGGGCACCACGAGGCGAAGCTGATCGCGCTCGGGGAGAACGCGGTCTTCGAACTCGCCGACGGCACGGCCGTCGCGAAGGTCGGCCGGGGGCCCGAACTCCTGGAGCGGGCGGCCCGCGAACTGCGCACGGCGACATGGCTCGCCGGGCACGGGGTGCCCGCGGTGCGGGCGGCGGAGCCGGAGGCCCGGCTCGTGGACGGCCACCCGGTGACGTACTGGGAGCGCCTGCCGGAGACCGTGCGTCCCGCGGAGCCCGCCGACCTGGCCGCGCTGCTGCGGCTCGTGCACGCCCTGCCGGAACCGGACTTCACCCTGCCCCGCCGGGATCTGCTGGACGGGGTGGAGCGCTGGCTGCGCCTCGCGGGCACGGCGGTCGACCCGGCCGACGCCGCGTATCTGCGCGAGCGGCGCGACGGGTTCGCCGCCGCGGCCGCCGCCCTGACACCGCACATCGCGCCGGGGCCGATCCACGGCGACGCGCTGCCGCGCAACGTCCATGTCGGCCCGCAGGGACCCGTGCTGGTCGATCTGGAGACCGTTTCCAGCGATCTGCGCGAGCACGACCTCGTCGTCATGGCGCTCAGCCGGGACCGCTACGGCCTCGATCCGGCAGCCTACGACGCGTTCACCGCCGCCTACGGCTGGGACGTCCGCGACTGGGAGGGCTGCGCCGTCCTGCGCGGCGCCCGTGAGACCGCCAGTTGCGCCTGGGTCGCCCAGCACGCGCCCGGCAACCCGGCGGCTCTCGCCGAGTTCCGGCGCCGCGTCGCGTCCCTGCGCGACGACGACCCGACGGTGCGCTGGCACGCGTTCTAGCCGACGCCGACGTCGGCGCCGGCGCCCGCCACCTGACGTCCCGTCACACCGGTTCGCGCAGCGGCCACCGCGTGTCGATCTCGATCTCGGGGGCCCCGCCCTGGCGGACCAGCCAGCGCTGGTAGCCCTCGGCCCAGTCGGCGTACCAGCCGATCTGGGACCGGTGCAGTTCCCGCAGGCCGCCGGCCGCCCGCGGGTAGCGCTCGGCGATGGCGCAGGCGACCCGGACGGCGGCCAGCGCGTCCGCGCTCGCCTCGTGCGCGTCGTCGAGGGTGACGCCGTACTCGCGGCAGGCGGCCTCCAGATTCCGCTTGCCCTTGCGGTAGCGGTCGAGCGTGCGGTCCATGACGAGCGGGTCGATGACGGGGCCGACCTCGCCGCCCAGCCGGTCCTCCAGGGACGGCAGCTGATGCCTGCGCAGCTCCGCCGCGAGCAGACTGAGGTCGAAGGGCGCGTTGTAGACGACGACGGGGACACCGGCCGCCCAGTGGGCGACGAGGGCGTCGGCGATCTCGTCCACCGCCTCGACCGCCGGCCGGCCCTGCGCGGCCGCCTGCTCGCTGCTGATGCCGTGCACCGCGGTGGCCTCCGCGGGGATGGGGACGCCGGGGTCGACGAGCCAGCCCAGGTGGCGTATCGGCTCCCCGTCCCTGACCTCGGTGACGGCCGCCGTGACGATCCTCGCTCCGAGCGGATCCGTGCCCGTCGTCTCCAGGTCGAAGCCGACCAGCAGTTCCCGGTGCCATCCCATGGCCATTGGCGTACGTCCTTCCCGCGGTTCCCCCGTGTGCTCTGCCATCATCCCGTGCGCCACTGACAGTCCCGCCGCCGGGCGGCCGCCGGCGTCAGGACACCGGCCGGGAGTCCGCCCACACGCCCTCGAACTCCTCGCGGTAGATGCCGAAGAGTCCTTGCTCCGCCTCGGCGGCCTCGCCGTCCTTGGTCTGCACGAGGTCACGGGGCCCGCCGCGCAGGATGATCACGGGGGACTCCATGCCCCGGGCCTTGCGCAGGTACGACTGGACGACCGCGACACCGTTCGCGGTGTCGCCGTCCACCAGGTAGGCGGTGAAGCGGGGGGTCTCGTCGAAGACCCGGATCTCGAAGGCGGCGGGGTCGCGCAGCCGTGCCCGCACCCGGCGCATGTGCATGATGTTCATCTCGACGGCACGGCTCAGCTCCCCCCGCCCGAGGCCGAGTTCGCGCTCGCGGCGCCGGACCGCGCTGCTGGCCGGGTTCAGGAAGAGCAGCCGCATCCGGCAGCCGGACTCCGCCAGCCGCACCAGCCGCTTGCCGGAGTAGTTCTGCACGAGCAGGTTGAGCCCGATCCCGACGGCGTCCAGCCGCCGGGCGCCCCCGAACAGGTCCTCGGCCGGCAGCTGCCGCTGCAGTCGCACCCGGTCCGGGTAGACGCCGACGACATCGGCGTAGCGGTCGGCGACGAGTTCCTCGACGGCGTCGACGGGCAGGCGTTCGGCGGACGGGTAGCCGGGGCCGGAGCCGAGCACGTCGAGCAGCCGGGCGGCGGCCCGCTCGGCCTGGTCCAGCACGGTCCGGGACAGCGCGCGGTTGCGGGAGACGACGTGCCGGGCCACCTCCAGCTCGTCCAGGGCGAGTTCGAGTTCACGACGGTCGTCGAGGTAGGGCTCGAAGCACGGCCAGTGCTGGACGACCAGTTCGCGCAGCTGCGGCAGCGTCAGGAAGCTGAGGATGTTGTCGTCCGCGGGGTCGAGCAGGAAGCCCTTGCGGCGGCTGACCTCGCGGACGGCGGCGGCCCGCTGGACCCATTCGTGCCCGGCGGGGCCCGCGGCGGCGACCACCCACTCCTCGCCGTGCACAGGCTCGTAGATGGGGCGCAGGACGGCGTTCACCACGGCACGGAGCCGCTGCTCGACCAGATTGAGCCACACGTAGGCCCGCCCGGCGCGGCGGGCGCGGGTGCGCACCTCGGCCCACTCGTCGGCGCCCCAGTCCAGTTCCGCTCCGATCTCCAGCGGCAGTGCCAGGGAGGCGGTTCCGGTGCCGTTCCCCTCGCCGATGCCGCCCTGGTCCCCCTGATCACCACCACCAGGGAGCACCAGACCTCCCGACATCACGACTGCACCCGCCTTCCCGCCCCCGTACACGATCAAGGAAGGGTACTGCGGGGCGGGGGGCGGTGCAGCCGTAACGACGCTACTTCACCACATGCTTACTCGTTTCACCTGCCAAAGCCCTCAGTGCGCCCGGCCGTTGTGGCCGGAGAGGTCGTCCGGGGTGAGCGGGCTCATCGCGGTGACGTCCCGGGGCACGAGCTGGAAGCCCTGCCAGTGGATCGGCATGGGCGCCTGGTCCTCGTCGCGGGGGATGTGGTGGAAGCCGACGTTGACCCACACCACGGGGTGGGTGAGGGTCTCGCCGTCCGTCCACCGGTCCACCGAGGTGCCCCGGCCGGCGCAGGCCGGGTCGCTGTTGCCGCTGGCCAGTTCCTCGCAGGCGCGGTACTGGGTGACGTACACGTCCTTGGAGGTGTAGGCGTGGGCGTCGTAGTGGTCGGAGTGCTGCTGGACCAGCTCCCAGGAGCGCGGATGCCGGTCGGCGTTCACACCGGCCGTGGAGGCCACGCGCCACCAGCGGCGCAGCGCGGAGGTGGCGGCCAGCTCCTTGGTGACCGGGGTGCGGGTGGTCTTCAGGACGGCGGAGCCGCTGCCCCGGCCGGCCTTCTTGGTGTCGTACTGCTCGACCTTGGGGCGGGCGGAGCCGTCCGCGGCGAAGTCCAGCCGCCAGAAGACGGAGTGGTAATGGCTGGTGGCGTGGTCGTGGCCGCCCTTGCCGATGGGCCAGCCGGTGCCCTCGCCGCTGTAGTCGGACGGCGACAGGTCGCCGGTCGCCCCCACCTTGGCGGTGAGGGTCCCGTCGTCGGAGAAGTTCCACTGGGTGACGTACTCGTACCAGCCGAGCTGCGAGACGGAGAACACCACCAGGTCGCTGCCCTGCTTGGTGTACTTCTTGGCGTGGCCCTGGTCGTCGTAGACGTCGCCGCGGTAGGCGTAGCCGTGCGGCGCGGTCGTGGTGCACAGCGCCTTGACGGTGCGTTCCTGCTGCGGGACGTAGGCGGAGCCGATGGTGCCCCCGGGGCACTCCTCGGGGCCGATGTCGACGGCCGTGTTGCCGAAGCCGATGTCCGACAGGTCGTTGTACTCGGTCAGGCCCGAGTCGTAGGGCACGTTGACCTGGGCGAGCGCCGCGGAGTCCAGCACCTTGATCGGCCGCGGTTCCTTGCGCGGCTTGTAGGCGATCTTCTCCAGGACCAGTCCCTTGGTGCCGCTGATGCGCCAGCACATGGTCCAGGTGGTCCCATTGGAGAGCTTCTTGCTGATGGCGGTGGCCGTGCCGCAGGCGGCGGCCGCCTGGGGGGCGGCCGCGGCAGGCGCCGCCCCCACGACGAGCGCGGGCAGGAGCAGGAGCGCCGAGGCCGTACCGACGGCCCGGCGCACGTGTGCGGTGCGCATGGTTGCTGGCTCTCCGCTCTTAGTGGATCCGGCCGACGGTGCGGTCGCTGAGGTCGACGACGAACCGGGTCGTGTCGATCCACGGCCCGTCCTTCACCTGTGTGAACAGGCGTACGCACCGGTGCTCGCCGCATTTGCGCAAGGCGGCCGGTGCGGACTGTTCCGCGGTGTTGAAGGAGATGCCGCGCAGCCGCAGCTGACCGGGCGAGGTGAGTGGGGTTCCCTTGGCGGCCGCGGCGAAGTCGGTCCGCAGTCCCTCGCCGAGCGGGTCCTCGATGAGCAGCGCGGCCGCCTCGGCGGTCTCGTCCCCGGAGGGAGGCGGCTGCAGGCCGGAGGCGGTGTCGGTGTGCTCGACGGTGCCGCTGGTGAGGTTGACGGTCTTCTTCACCAGCCGGTCGTGGCCGTAGTCGTAGAACAGCACCTCGACCCGGCGGTCCTCATCGGTCTGCGCGGCGTCGTCCGCCGGGTCCGCGAGGTCGGTGTCGAGGTACTCCGGCCCGCGCCCGCCGTCCACGTCCTGCGCGCTGCGCAGGCCGTCGCGCTGCAGGGCTATGAACTTCGCACGGTCGACCTCGGCCTTGGTCAGGGGCCCTCGTCCGGTGTGCTGTCCGCCCTGGGGCGCCTGAATCTCCGTCACGGCGCCGGGGCCGGCGCCGCTGCCATTGCCTGTACCTGTGCCTGTGCCGTGCTGCCCGGGCGCTCCGGACGGGGCGGCGGAACCGGCCGTCGTGGAGTGGTCGTCGCCCGCGGACGCGGCACGCGGCAGGGTGATGGCGGCCATCACCGCGGTGGCGGCGACGGCGACGCCGGCGCCCCATAAGACGCGCCTGACGCCGCGTCCGGCCGCCCCCGATTTCCCCGTGGCGCGGCTTTCCCCCTGATCTGTCACGTATGTACCTCCTGTGCCGTACTGTCACCTGTTCAGATGACGCCAAGACGACCCAGGTTGCCCACAGCGGACGGATTCTTGCGGCAGGCAGGGGAATTGGGACACCCGTACCGGGGAAGATCCTGTCAATCGCGTGCCATCGCGGGTGCGGGTACGTGACGATGCCCTTTCGGCACGTTGTGACCGGGGGTGCGGCCTACCGGCGCCCGGCAGTGAAGTGGAAGAGTCGACGACATGCAGGTCTGGCCGGGTCAGGCATATCCCCTCGGCGCCACGTACGACGGCGCCGGCACCAATTTCGCGGTCTTCTCGGAGGCGGCGGAGCGGATCGAGCTGTGTCTGCTGCACGACGACGGTTCGGAGACCGCCGTCGAGCTGCGTGAAGCCGACGCCTTCGTCCGCCACGCCTACGTTCCGGGCATCATGCCCGGTCAGCGGTACGGCTTCCGGGTCCACGGGCCCCATGAGCCCACCCAGGGGCACCGCTGCAACTCGGCGAAGCTGCTCCTGGACCCGTACGCGAAGGCGATAAGCGGCACGATCGACTGGGACGAGGCGGTGTACGGCTACCGGTTCGGGCAGCCGGAGTCCCGCAACGACCTGGACTCGGCGCCGCACACGATGTCCTCCGTGGTGGTGAACCCCTACTTCGACTGGACCGACGACCGCAGCCCGCGCATCGACTACCACCGCACCGTCATCTACGAGGCCCATGTGCGCGGCCTGACGATGCTCCATCCGGAGCTGCCGGAGGAGATCCGCGGCACCTATGCGGCGCTCGCCCATCCGGCGGTCATCTCCCACCTGGTGGAGCTCGGCGTCACCACGCTGGAACTGATGCCGGTGCACCAGTTCGTCCACGACCACCGTCTGGTCGACGAGGGACTGCACAATTACTGGGGCTACAACACCCTCGGCTTCTTCGCCCCGCACAACGCGTACTCCTCGATGGGCGACCGCGGACAGCAGGTACTGGAGTTCAAGACCGCGGTGCGCGCGCTGCACAAGGCCGGCATCGAGGTGATCCTCGACGTGGTCTACAACCACACCGCCGAGGGCAGCCACCTGGGGCCGACGCTGTGCTTCCGTGGCATCGACAACGCCTCGTACTACCGGCTCGCCGACGACCCGCGCTACTACATGGACACCACCGGCACCGGCAACTCGCTGCTGATGCGCAGCCCCCACGTGCTCCAGTTGATCATGGACTCGCTGCGCTACTGGGTCACCGAGATGCACGTCGACGGCTTCCGCTTCGACCTCGCCGCGACGCTCGCCCGGCAGTTCCACGAGGTCGACCGGCTGTCGTCGTTCTTCGACCTGGTGCAGCAGGACCCGGTGGTCAGCCAGGTGAAGCTGATCGCCGAGCCCTGGGACGTCGGCGAGGGCGGCTACCAGGTGGGCAACTTCCCCCCGCTGTGGACGGAGTGGAACGGCAAGTTCCGTGACACGGTGCGCGACCTGTGGCGCGGGGAGCCCGCCACGCTCGCCGAGTTCGGCTCCCGGCTGACCGGCTCGTCGGACCTCTACCAGGACGACGGCCGCCGCCCGCTCGCCTCCATCAACTTCGTGACCTGCCACGACGGCTTCACCCTGCGCGACCTGGTGTCGTACAACGAGAAGCACAACGAGGCCAACGGCGAGAACAACAGGGACGGCGAGAGCCACAACCGCTCCTGGAACTGCGGCGCCGAGGGCGACACCGAGGACGAGGACGTGCTCGCCCTGCGCGAGCGCCAGATGCGCAACTTCATCGCCACCCTGATGCTCTCCCAGGGTGTGCCGATGGTCTCCCACGGCGACGAGTTCGGCCGCAGCCAGCAGGGCAACAACAACGCCTACTGCCAGGACAACGAGCTGGCCTGGGTGCCCTGGCCCAAGGAGGGCGACACGAGGGCCGAGCAGCTGCACGAGTTCACCCGGCAGATGGTGTGGCTCCGCCGCGACCACCCGGTCTTCCGGCGCCGCCGCTTCTTCCACGGGCGGCCGATGGAGGGCACGCACGACGAGCTCTCGGACATCGCCTGGTTCACCCCTGAGGGTGAGGAGATGACCCAGGACGACTGGGAGGCCCAGGCCAACGCCTTGGTGGTCTTCCTCAACGGCAGCGCGATCTCCGAGCCCGGCGACCGCGGGGAGCGCATCGCCGACGACTCCTTCCTGCTGATGTGCAACGCCTGGCACGAACCCCTGGACTTCGTGGTGCCGGTCAACCACGGCAAGGAGTGGCAGGTCGTCGTGGACACCCAGCGGCCGGAGGGCGTGCCGGCGGGGACCGGGCGCAAGGTCACCCAGGGCGACCGGCTGCGGCTGGCCGACCGGAGCATGGTGGTGCTGCAACGCCCGGCGTAACCGGCGTCCCGGTGTGATGGGCACACCGGCCGGCGGGGTAGTCAGAAAGCTATGACAGAAAGCGCCGCGACCCCGCCGACCGCTGTCGCCCCCGCCGTGCCGACGGCCACCTACCGGCTGCAGCTCCAGCCGGACTTCCCCTTCGCCGCCGCCGAGGCCGTCGTCCCCCATCTGGCCGCGCTCGGTGTCTCCCACCTCCACCTCTCCCCCGTGCTGCAGTCCGTCCCCGGCTCCACCCATGGCTACGACGTCGTGGACCACACCCAGGTGCGCGAGGAGCTGGGCGGCGAGAAGGGTCTGCGGTCGCTGGCCCGCACCGCCCGGTCGCACGGCCTCGGCCTGGTGCTGGACGTCGTGCCCAATCACATGGCGTTGCCCGCGCCGGAGTATCTGGCCCGGCCGCTGTGGGACGTGCTCCGGGAGGGCCCGGGGTCCCCGTACGCGCGCTGGTTCGACATCGACTGGGCCGCCCAGGGCGACCGGCTGCTGCTGCCGGTGCTCGGCGCGCCCCTGGAGGACGTGCTCGGCGACCTGCGCGTGGAGCGCGACCGGGACGCCGGTGAGCGCGTGCTGCGCTACCACGACCACGCCTTCCCGCTGCGGCCGGGCAGTGAGGAACTGCCGCTGCGGCGCCTGCTGGACGCCCAGTGGTACCGGCTGGCGTGGTGGCGGCAGGCCCGCTCCGAACTGAACTACCGGCGCTTCTTCACCATCTCCGAGCTCATCGCCGTCCGCGTCGAGGACCCCGAGGTCTTCGCCGCCACCCACGCCACGCTGCTGCGGCTGCTGGACGAGGGCGTGGCCGACGGACTGCGCATCGACCACCCCGACGGCCTCGCCGACCCGGCGGGCTACCTGCGGCGGCTCGCCGAGGCCTCCGCCGGCCGCTGGACGGTCGTGGAGAAGATCCTCACCGGCGACGAACGCCTCCCGGCCGGCTGGGCCTGCGCAGGCACCACCGGCTACGACGCGCTCGACCGCCTGGACGGCCTGTTCACCGACCCCGCCGGGGCCGAGGAGATCACCGGCTTCTACCGCGAGTTCACCGGCGCCGCCGCCGACCGGGGCGGCCTCTGGGAGCCGACCGTGCGGGCAGCAGCGCTGCGGATCATCGTCCACGACCTGGCCGCCGAGGTGGACCGGCTGACCCGCGCCGCCGTCCGGGCCACCGGCGGGGACGAGCGGGTGCTGCGCGAGGCGCTCCGGGAGACCCTGGTGCGGCTGCCGCGTTACCGCCCGTACGTCGTGCCCGGCGAGCCGGCGCCCGAGGAGGACGTCGCGCTGCTGGAGGCCGCGGCCGAGGCCACCGGGCTGCCGGCCGCCGAGACGATCCGCGACCTGGCGCTCGGACGGTTCGTGGGCGGCCGCGAGGGCGGCGGCGCGGCCGTCGACGAGAGCGGCGCCCAGGACGGTGGCGAGGTCAGCGGCGAGGTCAGTGGCGGAGCCACTGGCGAGGACGGCGGCGGGAACATCGGGGACGACGCGGCCGACTTCGCCGTGCGCTTCGCCCAGGTCTCCTCCGCGTTGCGCGCCAAGTCCGCCGAGGACACCGCCTTCTACCGCTTCTACCCGCTCCTGTGCCTCAACGAGGTGGGCCGCGACCCCGCCCGCCCGGCGACCTCGCCCGAGGAGTTCCACGCCTTCTGCGAGCGGCTGCGCTCCGACTGGCCGCTGACCGGGACCGTGCGCTCCACCCACGACACCAAGCGCAGCGCCGACGTCCGCGCGCGCCTGGCCGCCCTCACGGAGCTGCCCGGCCCCTGGGCGCGGTGGCTGACGGAGACGTCGGAGCAGCTGCGCGCGTACCTCACCGGCCGCGGGATGCCGCTGCCCGAGCGGCATGTGGAGTACCAGGCGTGGCAGTACGCCGCGGTCTTCTGCGACCCGGCCGCCGCGGACCTGGTCGCCGCCACCATGCTCAAGTCCGAGCGCGAGGCGGGTCTGCGCACCGCGTGGACCGACCAACGGCCCGACTACGAGCAGGAACTGACGGACTTCACCAGGGAACTGGTCGGCGGCCCGTCCGCCTTCGCCACCGAGCGGATCGCGGACGAGCTGGCGGCCCCGGAGCGCGTCAACGCCCTCGGCGCGCACCTGGCGCACCTGACCATGCCGGGCGTGCCGGATGTGTACCAGGGCGACGAGGAGCGGCAGCTGCTGCTCGTCGACCCCGCCAACCGCGCGCCCTACGACCCCGGCGCGGCCGACGGCCCGCCGAGCGAGAAGCGGCGCGTCACCGTCGCCGCGCTGCGGCTGCGCCGCGCCCGGCCCCAGTGGTTCACCGGCCCCGAGGCCGGCTACGAGCCGCTCTACGCCCGCGGCGCGGCCGGCGCGCACTGCGTCGCCTTCGTCCGGGGCGGCCGGGCGCTGACCGTGGTCACCCGGCTCTCACGGCGCCTGGCCGAGGCCGGCGGCTGGCGCGGCACCGAACTGGTCCTGCCCGAGGGGGTGTGGACGGAGGTGCTGACGGACCGCCGGTTCGAGGGCGTGCTGCCGTTGGAGGCGCTGCTGGACCGGCTGCCCGTGGGGCTGCTGGTGCGCGACGTCGACCACTGAGGGCGGAGCGCCCGCGCGGACCGGATTGTCGGACCCCGCGGCTAGCGTTTTTCCCATGGACGCATCGAACTCGGCGCACATCTCTGCCGCACCGCAGGACCTGCTCGCCCGCATCGAGAACGACCCGGCCGTGGTCGCGTACCTCGCCTGGCCGGGCGATTTCGACCTCGGCCGGCGGTCGCCGGTGGAGGAACTGACCCTGCCCTCGGGCGATCCGCTGCACCCGATAGCGGGGGACGGCGCGGGAGGCACGTACTTCCTGGTGGGGAAGGAGGGCGACCCCGCTCGGCCGGTGCTCTACGCGGACTCCGAGGGCGAGGCGGCGCTCATCGGGGCGAGTCTGGAGGAGGCGGTGGAGCTGGTGGTCGTGTGCCCGCTGTGGCGCGACGCGGCCGCCGGCTTCCCGCTGCCCGAACTGGAGGCCCAAGTGCGCGCCGACATGACGGACTTCGACCGCGCCCGGCAGGAAGTCCTCGCCGCCCTCGGGCTGACGCCGCCGCCGGCGGACGAGGTGGTGGCCCGGCTGCTGGCGACCGCCGCACGCACGGTGCCTGACTTCCTGCCGTACGTGGACGACGACGACCACGGGCCCTACGAGCCGTTGATCGGGGGGTGAGACAGCGGCCGCGCCGCGCTCGTCAGAGCGCCGCCAAGCGGAAGTGCATGGCGCCGAAGGTGACCCGGTCGCCGGGGCGCACGACGGCCGCGCCCATGACCCGGCGCCCGTTGACCCAGGTCCCGTTCATGGAGCCGAGGTCGCGCAGCACCCAGATGCCGTGCTCGTGGCGCAGCTCGGCATGGATGCGGGAGGCGGAGGCGTGGCTGAGGCGGAAGCCGCAGGACAGGTCCCGGCCTATGCGCAGCGGAATCGGCCCGGGGGCGGGGAAGAGCAACGGGGGCAGCTTCTCGGCCTGCCAGGCGTCGCGGATGCGGACCTGGAGGGCGGAGATCTTGGCGACGCCGCGCTCCAGCATCCGGCCCAGCCGCGTCATCCGGCCCTCGGCGGGCGGGAGGTCGGCGATGAGGGCGTCCAGCTCTTCGGAGCGGCCGGCCGTGAGGGCGAGTTCCACCCGGTGCAGGAAGGTGTCGTGCGAGAGCCGTCCGTCCACGGCACCCCCGCGCAGCACCTCGAGGGCGTGCTCGCGCTCCGCCTCGGTGGGCCGTGGCGCGGGCGCGGACGGCGGCGCGGAATAGGTCGGGAACTCGTGGCTCACGTGCGTGATTGTCGGGCCGAACGCCCCGGAGTGTCCAGAAGCCCTGCACCGGCGCGCCGTTGACCGGGAGGACGGCCGCGGCGCCCGGCGGGCGCGCGCGCAAAAAGCATTGGACGCCGGGGAGTCGGTCTGGCTACGGTGCTCGCACGCCCTTGACCGAGGAAGGAGGCGGAAGCCATGTACGTGTTCACCACTCAGCGCTCCCGCCCCGATGTCCGCAGGGCGATCTCCGTCTGACCGGGAGCGCCCCACTCTCCTGTGAGGACTTCTCCTGTCATGACCGACCTGGTCATCCGCCCGCTTGTCGCGGGTGAGACGCATCTTTTCCACTCCCTGGTTCCCGAGGACACCGGTCTGGTCGGCCGGTCCCTGATGGGTCACACGTACGCCATGGCCGACGAGGGCGGCGAGTACCGCCCCGACTGGACCTGGGTGGCCCTGCGCGGCGGCACGGTCGTCGCCCGCGCGGCCTGGTGGGCCGGTCCCACCGACGACAAGCCGCTGGCCCTGGACTGGTTCGACTTCACCGACGCCGACGCGGCCGTGCGACTGCTGCGGACGGCACCGCTCAAGGCCGAGTACGAACTGCTGCTGCCGCCCGGCTGGCGGGAGCGGCGGGAGGTCCGGGAGGCCGCCCAGACCCGTATCGACGCGGCGATCGTCTCCGGCATGGAACTGGTCGTCGAGCGCTACCGCTACACCTGGACGCCCGAGTGCGGGCTGCCGGAGCGGACCGGACGGCTCGAGTACCGGCCGGAACCGGACGACGCCGTGATCCTCGACGTACTCAAGCGCATCGGGGCCGGCAGCCTCGACGCGCACACCCGCCGCGCCGTGCGGCTGCACGGGGCGGACGCCGCGGCGCGTGAGGAGCTGGAGTTCCTCAACTGGCTGCAGTCGCCGCGCGAATGGTGGCGGCTGGCGTACACGCCCGAGGGCGAACTCGCGGGCATCCAGGTGCCCGGGCGCAATCCGGGCGCGTTCTGCGTCGGCTTCATCGGCGTCCTGCCGGAGCAGCGCGGCCACGGCTACGCCTTCGACCTGCTGGTGGAGTGCACGCACGACCTGGTCGGACACGGCGCGGAGCGGATAGCCGCCGCCACCGACCAGACCAACCTGCCGATGGCGGCGCACTTCGCCAAGGCGGGTTATCCGGTCACCCAGGAGCGCGTCAACCTGGTGTGATCCCCCGGCCGGCGGGCAGCATGGTGCCCATGCGCTTCGACGTGTGGGCACCGGACGCCGGTGAGGTGGAGGTACGGGTCGACGGACGGGCTCACGACATGGAGCGCGACCCCGGACGCGAGGGCTGGTGGTGCGCCGAGGTGCCCGCCGGGCACGGTTCGCGGTACGCGTTCGCCCTCGACGAGGGCCCGCCGTTGCCCGACCCCCGCTCCCGCCGCCAGCCGGACGGCCCGGACGGGGCGAGCGCGGTCGTCGACCACGGCGTCTTCGACTGGACCCACGACTGGGCGGGCCGCCCGCTGCCGGGCGCGGTCCTGTACGAGCTGCACGTGGGCACCTTCACCACCGCCGGCACCTTCGACGCGGCGGTCGAACGCCTCCCGCACCTGGCCGGGTTGGGGATCACGCACATCGAGCTGATGCCGGTGTGCCCGTTCCCCGGCACCCACGGCTGGGGCTACGAGGGCGTGTCGCTGTGGGCGGTCCACGAGCCCTACGGGGGCCCGGACGGCCTCAAGCGGTTCGTGGACGCCGCACACGGCCACGGGCTCGGAGTGGTGCTGGACGTCGTCCACAACCACCTCGGCCCGTCCGGCAATTACCTCCCGCGGTTCGGACCGTACTTCACCGACCGGCACCACACCCCCTGGGGCGACGCCGTCAACCTGGACGCCCCGGGCTCCGACGAGGTCCGCGACTTCCTCGTCGGCAGCGCCCTGTCCTGGCTGCGCGACTACCGCCTCGACGGGCTACGGCTCGACGCCGTGCACGCGCTGGTCGACACCCGCGCCGTGCACCTGCTGGAGGAGCTGTCCACGGCCGTCGACGGGCTGTCGGCGTCGCTGGGCCGGCCGCTGTTCCTGATCGCCGAGTCCGACCGCAACGACCCGCTGACCACCACCCCCCGCGACGCGGGCGGCCTCGGTGTGCACGCCCAGTGGAACGACGACTTCCACCACTGCCTGCACGCGGCCGTCACCGGGGAATCCGCCGGTTACTACGCGGACTTCGCCGTCGCGCCGGCCGCCGCCCTCGCCAAGGTGCTGGAGGGCGTCTTCTTCCACGACGGCACCTACTCCGGCTTCCGCGGCCGCCGGCACGGCCGCCCCGTCGACCGCGCGACCGTGCCCGGGTACCGCTTCCTGGCGTACACCCAGACCCACGACCAGATCGGCAACCGGGCCACCGGCGACCGGCTCGCCGCCACCGTGCCCGCGGGCCTGCTGGCGGCCGCCGCGGCGCTCGTGTTCACCTCGCCGTACACCCCCATGCTCTTCATGGGCGAGGAGTGGGGCGCCCGCACGCCCTGGCAGTTCTTCACCGACCACAGTGACCCCGAGCTGGCGGCCGCCATCACCCGCGGCCGGCGCCGCGAGTTCGCCTCGCACGGCTGGAACGCCGAGGACATCCCGGACCCGCAGGACCCCGCGACCCGGCTGCGCTCCTGCCTGGACTGGTCCGAGCCGGACGGTCCCCCGCACGCCGCCCTGCTGTCGTGGTACCGCCGTCTCATCGCCCTGCGGCACGCCGAGCCGGCGCTGACCGACCCGGCGCTGGACACGGTGCGGGTGGTCACCGGCGAGCACACCCTGTGCCTGGAGCGCGGCCCGTTCCGCATCGCGGTGAACCTCTCCCCCGAGGCCGCCGAGGTCCCCCTGCACGACGCCGCCCGGGGCGGGGCCCCCGGCTACGAGGTGCTCGCCTCCTGGCAGCCCTGCGCCGTCCCCGCCGGCTCCCGCTTCCTCTCCCTGCCGGGTCACGGTGTCGCGGTCCTGCGCGAACAGCGGCCCCCGGCCTGAACCGGGCGGTGGCCGCCGCCCGTTCAGTCCCCGAGCAGCCGCTTGCGGGCGTACTCCACGTCGAAGGCCGCGGGCGGGCACTTGGGGTCGATGAGCTCCAGGTGCTCCATGAGCAGCCGGCCCACCGCCCAGTCGCGGTACCACTTGCGGTCCGCGGGCACGACGTACCAGGGGGCGGTCTCGGTGGAACAGCGGTGCAGCACGGCCTCGTACGCCTTCTGGTAGGCGGGCCACAGGGCGCGGTCGTCGAGGTCGGCAGGGGTGAACTTCCAGCGCTTGCACGGGTTGTCGAGGCGCGCGAGCAGGCGGGCGCGCTGCTCGGCGTAGCCGATGTGGAGGAAGATCTTGACGACGCTGACGCCGTCGTCGGCGAGGGAGGCCTCGAAGGAGTTGATGGTCTCGAAGCGCTCCTCCCAGACCTCCCGGGGGACGAGGCCGCGGACGCGGGCGGCGAGCACGTCCTCGTAGTGGGAGCGGTCGAAGATGCCGATCTGCCCGGCGTGCGGGAGGGCGCGCTTGATCCGCCAGAGGAAGGGGTGCGACTTCTCCTCGGCCGTGGGCGCCTTGAACGCGGTGATGCGGCAGCCGGCCGGGTTGAGCAGGCCGGCGAGGTGGCGGACGGCACCGCCCTTGCCGGAGGTGTCGCTGCCCTGGAGGACGACGAGGACGGAGCGCGGATCGCCCGCCGTGGCCTGGGCGAAGAGGCGTTCCTGCAACGCGGTCAGGCGGTCCCGCGCATAGGGCACGGCCTCCCGCGCCTGGCTCTTGCCGGCCGGGCCGCCAGGGGTGGCGCGGGTGTCGTACGCGCGGAGCCGGACGGGCCCGCCGGCCGGAGGGACCCGGAGCAGCGAGCGCAGTCCGTTCGCTGCGGCCGGTCGATTCGGCACGGCGCCCTCCCAGGCATCAGATGGTTTATCCGATGGTCCGACGGATCCGTGACGCCCGCCAACGGACGCGGCCCGGCGCCCAAGTGCGCTCCGCCGGAAGGCCCAGTGCCCGTTCGCTCGGGAGCCCGTGGCGCCGGGCACCCAGGCCCGGCGGCGGTCGGCCGCGGAACGCCGCGATGACGTGCCGCCCGGCGACGGCAGCCCGAACCGGCCCCTCCTCGGGGGCATCGGCCTCTCCCCGTCCCGGGCGGCCGCACGCGCTCTCCGTGCCCGCCGCTCGCACGGATTCCCGTACCGGAGCTCACCCGATCCGGCCGGGCGCGGCGTCGCGGGCCGGGGCGATGCGCCACGAGAGCCGCCCGGAACGGACCGCAGGGTGTGGCGACGCGCGAGGTACGCAAGCGGGCCGTGCCGCATACCCGAGCGGCACCCGGCCCACGGGGCCCGAGGCTCTCGCCGCCCGCTTCCCCGTACCGGAGATCACCCGATCCAGGCCGCCGGACGCCGCGCCGTTCCCCGTACCGGGGTTCGCCAGGTCCGTCAGTCCGCCAGGCGCGCCGCGTCGCGGGCCAGGGCGGTGAGCCGGGAGATCGCCCGGAAGTACTTCTTGCGATAGCCGCCGGCGAGCATCTCCTCGCTGAAGATGCGGTCGAAGGGCCGGCCGGAGGCCATGACAGAGACCTCGCGGTCGTAGAGCCGGTCGGCCAGGACGACCAGGCGCAGCGCGGTCGCCTGGTCCTGGACGGGTTCGACGCCGCGCAGGAAGACCGCCTCCACGCCGTCGCAGAGGGCGCCGTAGCGGCTGGGGTGGACCCGGGCGAGATGCGCCAGCAGGGTGGGGAAGTCGTCGAGCGAGGCACCGGCGGTGCGGCCGGCGGCGGCGGTGACCTCGTCGTCGGAGAACGGGGCCGGGGCCTCGGGCAGACCGCGGTGGCGGTAGTCCTGCCCGTCGATGCGCAGGGACAGGAAGCGGGCCGACAGGCCCTGGATCTCGCGCAGGAAGTCCGCGGCGGCGAAACGGCCCTCGCCGAGCTTGCCGGGCAGGGTGTTGGAAGTGGCGGCGAGTCGCACGCCGGCGTCGGCGAGCTTGCCGAGCAGCGTGGAGACCAGCACGGTGTCGCCGGGGTCGTCGAGCTCGAACTCGTCGATGCAGACCAGCCGGTGCCCGCTGAGCGCCTGGACGGCCTGCTGGAAACCGAGGGCGCCGACGAGGTTGGTCAGCTCCACGAAGGTGCCGAAGGCCTTCTGCTCGCGCGGCGCGTCGGTGGCGTGCCAGAGCGAGGCGAGCAGATGCGTCTTGCCGACGCCGTAGCCGCCGTCGAGGTAGACCCCGCCGGGGCCGGCGGGCGCGGCCGGGGCCGCCGCACGGCGGAACCAGCGCTTGGGCCCGGGGCCCGCGGGCGTGCCCGTCGCCGCTGCGAAGCCGGCGAGCACGCGCACGGCCTCCGCCTGGCTGGGCTGCCCCGGGTCCGGGATGTAGTTCTCGAAGCGCACCGAGTCGAACCTGGGGGGCGGGACCATCTCCGCCACCAGCCGGCCGGCCGGCACCTGCGGCTCACGGCCGCTCAGCGACACGGGGTGTTCACCACCGGGTATCGGCGTGGTTTCGGGCGCTGCGGCGTAGGGCGAGGACACAGCTCTCCACAGTAGTGCCTCGCAGGGGGTCCCCCGGCCCCGTGTGGTCCACCCCACGCCGCCGGGGGCGCGTGGAAGACTGCTGCCATGCGCCGCCTTTTCCCCCCGTCCGAGGACCGTCGGACCGCCGCCGCACCGCTCGGCGGGGCCCTTGACACACCGGAGTCCCTGGCCGACGCGTACGCGTACCCGGCCGGGGCAGACGGGCTTCCGTGGCTGAGGGCGAACATGGTGGCGTCACTGGACGGCGCGGCGCGGCACGACGGGCGGTCGCAGCCGCTGTCGTCGGAGGCCGACATGCGCGTCTTCGGGGTGCTGCGGGCGCTGGCCGACGTGGTGGTGGTCGGCGCGGAAACGGTTCGCCAGGAGGGCTACCGCCCGGCCCGGGCCCGCGAGGTGTTCGCTGCCCGGCGCGCGGCTGCCGGGCAGCCGCCGGCCGCGGTGATCGCCGTGGTGAGCGCCCGGCTGGACCTGGACTTCTCGTTGCCGCTGTTCACCTCGCCGCTGGTGCCGACCCTGGTGCTGACCGGCGCCGATGCCCCTGCCGACCGGGTGGCGGAAGCGGAGAAGGCCGGGGCGCGGGTGATCGTCGCGGGCGACGGGGCCGGTGTGGAACCGGCCCGCGCCAAGCGGGAGCTCGCCGCGCTCGGACTGCGGCGGATGCTCACCGAGGGCGGCCCGCGGCTGCTGGCGCAGTTCGCCGCGGCCGGGGTGATCGACGAGTTCTGCCTGACCATCGCCCCCCTGCTGACCGCCGGGGACGCGATGCGGATCATGAACGGCCCCGGCGTCGCGGAGCCCGTCCGCCTCTCCCCTGTGTCGATTCTGGAGGAGGACGGGTTCCTGTTCACGCGCTACACGCGCGGATGACGGACGGCGGCGTGCCGGGCATCCGGCGCGGGCCGTGCGCCGATCCGTCGCCATGCACCATCGGCTTGTCGCCGTGCGGGGAGACCTCGGGGAGACCTCACCGCGTGCTCCCCAGGCGGACAGGGCAGGATGGTTCCCGTCACCGGCCCGAGGGGCCGCGAGAAAGAAGGACGCGTCCGTGTTCACGACCGTACTCATGATCGAGCAGCCACTCGTCCCCGCCGACGTGGAACTGGTCACCACCCTCCACGGCGACGAGCCCGTCTCCTTCGTCGTACTGATGCAACCCCGCGGAGATCAGGACCGGCTGCTGCGGTCCATCGACGACGTCGCCCTCGGTGAACTCGACAAGGCGGTCCACGAGCACGACCGGCCCGAGGGCGAGGACGCCCTGCTGCCTGCCGAACGCGCGCTGAACCACAGCCTGAAGGCGCTGCGCGACCACGGCTCGGAGGCGGTCGGGGAGGTCGTCGAGAGCCACCCGATCGAGCTGCTGAAGTCCGTCGTCGAGCAGACCCACGCCGACGAGGTGATCGTCCTGACCGCACCGCACCTGGTCGAGGAGTTCTTCCACCGCGACTGGACCTCACGGGCCCGCCACAAGGTCGGCGTCCCGGTCCTGAAGCTGTTCGCCCACAACGCCGAGGACTGAGCGGCGGGGGCGGGGGACGGGCGTCCCCCGCCCCGCGCGGATGGAAGAATCGGAGGTGGCCCGACCACACGGCACCCGCCCGAGCACGCAGGGAGCAGCGCGCATGAGCCCCACCCTTCCCCCCGCCATGGACCGACCGCACTTCATCGGGATCGGCGGCGCCGGGATGTCGGGCATCGCGAAGATCCTGGCCCAGCGCGGCGCGAGCGTCGCGGGCAGTGACGCCAGGGACTCGGAGACGGCGCAGGCGCTGCGGGCACTCGGCGCGACCGTGCACATCGGGCACGCCGCGGAGCACCTTGCGCCGGACGCCACCTGCGTGGTCGTCTCCAGCGCGATCCGGGACGACAACCCCGAGCTGGCGGCCGCGCGCGAGCGCGGCGTCCCGGTGGTGCACCGCTCCGACGCGCTCGCCGCGCTCATGGTGGGCCTGCGCCCGATCGCGGTGGCCGGCACGCACGGCAAGACCACCACCACCTCCATGCTCGCGGTGAGCCTGTCGGCGCTGGGTCTGGACCCCTCGTACGCCATCGGCGGCGACCTGGACGCCCCGGGTTCCAACGCGCACCACGGCACGGGCGAGATCTTCGTGGCGGAGGCGGACGAGAGCGACCGCAGCTTCCAGAAGTACGACCCCGAGGTGGCGATCGTGCTCAACGTGGAGCTGGACCACCACGCGAACTACGCCTCGATGGACGAGATCCACGAGTCCTTCGAGACCTTCGTCGGCAAGATCGTCCCCGGCGGCACCCTGGTCGTCGGCGAGCACTCCGGGGCGCGCGAGCTCGCCGCCCGGGTCGCCGGCCGCGAGGGCCTGACCGTGGTCAAGGTCGGCGAGGACGCCGACGCGGACCTCAGGATCGCCCGGATCACCCCGCAGGGCATGGCGAGCGAGGTCACCGTGTGCCTCGGCGGCCGGGAGCACACCTTCACCGTCTCCGTCCCCGGCCGCCACTACGCGCACAACGCGGTCGCCGCGCTGGCCGCCGGCATCGCGCTGGACGTCCCGGCGGAGGACCTGGCCAAGGCGCTCGGCACGTACACCGGCGTCAAGCGCCGCCTGCAGCTGAAGGGCACCGCGGGCGGCGTGCAGGTGATCGACTCCTACGCGCACCACCCCACGGAGATGACCGCCGACCTGGAGGCGCTGCGCGAGGCCGCGGGCGACCGGCGCATCCTGGTGGTGTTCCAGCCGCATCTGTTCAGCCGCACCCAGGAGCTCGGCCGCGAGATGGGCGAGGCCCTGGGGCTGGCCGACGCCTCCGTGGTGCTGGACATCTACCCGGCCCGCGAGGACCCGATCCCCGGCGTCACCAGTGCCCTGATCATCGACGCGGCGACCGCCCACGGCGCGGACGTCACCGGGGAGCACGACAAGGACGCCGTGCCCGCGCTGGTGGCCGGAATGGCGGGGCCCGGCGACCTTGTTCTCACCATGGGCGCAGGAGACGTGACGGACCTCGGTCCGCGGATCCTGGCCCGACTGGAGAGCTGAGCACGAGGGACACGAGGGAGAGGACACCATGGCGTACGAAGTCGACAAGTCCGAGGAGCAGTGGCGCGAGGAGCTGACGCCGCAGGAGTACGCCGTCCTCCGCAAGGCCGGGACGGAGCCCGCGTTCACCGGTGAGTACACCGACACCAAGGCCGAGGGCGTCTACTCCTGCCGCGCCTGCGGCGCGGAGCTCTTCACCTCCGACACCAAGTTCGAGTCCCACTGCGGCTGGCCGTCCTTCTACGACCCGCGGGACAGCAAGGCCGTGGAGCTGATCGAGGACCGCTCGATGGGCATGGTCCGCACCGAGGTGCGCTGCGCCCGCTGCGGCTCGCACCTGGGCCACGTCTTCGAGGGCGAGGGGTACCCGACGCCCACCGACCAGCGGTACTGCATCAACTCGATCTCGCTGCGGATGCAGCCCGCGCAGGGCTGACCCGAGGAGGCGCCGCCCGGACCCCGGGCGGCGCCGGCCCCGTGAAAAGGTCCCGTACCGGCACGGGCGGCTGTCCCACACTGTGGGGATGCCCACCTTCCTGCTGCCCCTCCTGGGAGCCTGCCTGCTGATCGCAGCCGCCCCGGGACCGAGCACCGTACTGATCATCCGCCACTCGCTGCGCAGCCGCCGCGCAGGCTTCATGACCGTGCTCGGCAACGAGACGGGCGTGTTCCTGTGGGGCCTTTCTGCGGCCCTCGGTCTCACCGCGCTGCTGGCGGCCTCGCAGACCGCGTACGACGCCGTGCGGATCGTGGGCGCGGCGGTGCTCCTCTGGTCCGGTGTCCAGGCGCTGCGGGCGGCCCGCCGCGGTCGTGGGGGCGACGAGGCGGAACCGGAGCCGCGGGCCGCCGCCGTGACACCGTGGGCGGCGTACCGGGCCGGGCTCGGCATGAACCTGGCCAACCCCAAGGCGGCCGTCTTCGCGATGTCCTTCCTCCCTCAGTTCGTGCCCGCGGGAGCGCCCCAACTGCCCACGATGGCGGGGCTGGCGGCGCTGTGGGCGATCTTCGAGGTCGGGTACTACGGCTCGTACGGCCGGTTCGTCGACCGGCTGAGGTCCGTGTTCGGCCGGGCCGCCGTCCGCCGCCGGCTCGAATTCGTCTCGGGCGGGGTGCTGGTGGCGCTGAGCGTGCGCATGACCCTGGAGAACTGACGCTCCGTCATCCGCGGCGGGAGCTGAGCAGGCCCGCCACCGCCGCGGCGCCCGCGGCGACGACCGCGGCGGCCAGGAGCGGGAGCAGCGGGTAGGGGACGTGGCCGGTGTGCGAGGCCGCGACCAGTTCGCGGACGGCGGCGTTGGCGGGCGAACCGGCGGCGACGAGGACCAGGACCGCGGCGCCCGTGGTGACGGGCACCGCCCAGCCCGGACGGAGCAGCACGGGCGGATTGGTGAGCGCGCCCACCGCCGTGCCCAGGAGCGCCGACACCAAGGCCGTCAGCACACCCGAGACCGCGGCCGGCCCCACCGGGACGGCCTTGAGGTGGTCAGTGGTGTGCGGATCGGCGACCCACAGCACGATGCCCGTGCCCGCGAAGCCCGTCACTGCCGAGCACACCAGCGCGGCCAGCACCGCCGCCGCATGCGCCCGCGCCGGTCCCGTGGCCGCAGCCGCGCACGCGCGGGCCGCCGGAGGCTCGCCGGTGACGCAGACGCGCACCAGCCACGCGGCGGCCGGGAGCAGCGCGGCCGCGCTCCAGCCGAGGGAGTCCAGCAGCGGCTGCGGCCCCGCGGTGAGGCCGATCGCGAGGACGGCGGCGTAGAGCAGGAGCGGCGGCAGCCAGCGGTACGAACGCAGCAGCAGGGCGGTCTGGTAGCGCAGCAGCGCGGTCATGAGTCCTCCGGTGGCCCGCCCGCCGGGCGGACCGCCCGGATGTGCCAGGGCGGGTCCGCGTCGAGCAACCGCCGCAGGACGGCGTCGGATTCACGGGCGGGGACGGTCAGCCGGAGCGTGCCGGGGGCGGTCGTCCCATGGTGCAGGCCCGCGGGCGGTTCCCCGCCCCCGAAGGCCTCGACGACCACCAGCGGCCCGGCGTCCCCGTCGTGGGGCACGGGCGCGGGCACGAGCCGGGCGTCCTCCACGCGGTGCGCCGCCGTGGTGTCTCCGGCCAGCCGCCGGAGGTCGTGGTCGACGAAGACGGCCGTGCCGCCCGCCGCCACGGTGGCGCGCACGGCGTCGTCCAGCACGTCGCGCGCCGGCTGGTCCAGGCCCGTCCACGCCTCGTCCAGGACGAGCAGTTCCGGCTCGGCCAGCAGCGCCTGGGCGACGGCGACCTTCTGGCACGTGCCCTTGGACAGCTCCCGCAGCGGCGTACGGGCGTACTGGGCGATGCCGAAGCGCTCCAGCCACCGCTCGGCGCGGTCGGCCGCGGTACGGCTGCCGAGGCCGTGCACGCGCCCGAGGTGGACGAGGTAGCCCCGCGCGTCGAAGGGCAGCGCGGGCGGGAAGCGCTCGGGCACGTACGCGGTGCGCGGGCGCCCGGTGACGTGCCCGGCGGTGGGGCGGTCGATGCCGGCCAGGACGCGCAGGAAGGTCGACTTCCCGCTGCCGTTGGCGCCCTCGACGCGCAGCAGCTGCCGTCCGGGCAGCTCCAGGTCCACGTCCCTCAGCACCCACGGCCCGCGCGCTCCGTAGCGGCGGCCGACCGCCTCCAGCCGCACGTCAGTGGGCGCCGGGCTGGTGCGGCTGCGACTCGCTGGGACGCACGATCACGAATCCCTCGCCCTGGAGCATCAGCTGGACCGCCTCGCCCGAGCCGCCGCGCAGCATCGAGCCGAAGCTCTGCGAGCGGTGCAGCGAGGTCTGCAGCTGCGCGCTCCAGCCGACGACGGCGTCGGTGTCGACGTAGACCGGCGCCTGCGGGGTCACGGGGATGACGATCGGGTTGCCCTCGCACATCACGCCCAGGCGGCCGTGGCCGGTGAACACGCTGTTGAACAGGCCGCCGCCGACCATGCCCGCGCCCTTGACGACCTTTATCTCGTAGGCGAGCGTCGCGTCGAAGACCAGCACATTGCGGCCGTTGATGGTGAGGCTGTCGCCCGGGTCGATGTCGATGACGAAGCAGTTGGCGGCCTCGTGCGCGAACCAGGCCTCGCCCTGGCCGCGCACCGTCATCAACGGCAGGCCCTCGCCGGTGAGGGCGCGCTTGAGGAACTTGCCGACGCCCTGCCCCTTCACCTCGAACTGCAGGTTCCCGCGGAAGGCGATCATCGCGCCCTGTCGCGCGAAGCACTCGCCGTTGACGGCGTACTTGATCGATTTGGCGTTCTGCAGGGTCATGCCGGGCTCGGTGGCCGGCTGCGCCGTGTTCTCGGTCGCAAAGAGGTCGCTGCGCACGGGGCACATCCTGGCCCGGAAGGATCGCCTCCGCCAAGCCCGTCCGGGCCGGATGGCAGACTGTTGCGGTGAGCACCGATCCTCGTGACAGCCGTCCCCAGTTCGTTCTTCCGCTGGTCGTCCGCATCGAGCGGGACGCACCGCCCGCCCGCACCGACGCCCTGGAGACCGCCGCCCGCGCGGTCCTGGCCCTGCGTTCCGACGGGCGCGCCACGGCGGAGGACGGCGAGTGGGCCGAGGCCGTGCACGGCTGGGAGGACGCCCGCATCCGCAAGGTGGTGCGGCGGGCCCGCGGCGCCGAGTGGCGGCGCGCGGAGGCGCTGCCGGGGATCACGGTGACGGGCAAGTCGGCCGAGGTGCGGGTCTTCCCGCCGGTGCCGCTGGACGGCTGGCCGAAGGATCTGGCCCGGCTCCAGGTCTCCGGGACCGAGCTGGAGGACCCCGAGGTGCCCGCGGAGCCCGAGCCGGGCACGCCCGTGCTCTGGCTCAACCCGGACGTGGAGATGTCCGCGGGCAAGGCCATGGCGCAGGCCGGGCACGGCGCGCAGCTCGCCTGGCTCGCGCTGTCCGCCGGCGACCGGGAGCTGTGGCGGGAGGCCGGCTTCGCGCTCGCCGTGCGCACCGCGCGGCCGGAGCAGTGGCGGTCGCTCGTCTCCGGCGGGCTGCCCGTCGTGCGGGACGCGGGATTCACCGAGATCGCCCCGGGGTCGTGCACGGTCGTGGCGGACCACCCGGCGCTGCGGTGACCGCGGCCGCCGCCGCGCGCGAAGCTCAAATCAAGCTCTGAACCACCGGCCGGCACGGTTCGTGCCGCTTCCGCGGGGCCACAACCCCGGCAGGAGGAAGGGGGACCGGTGGTGGAGCACTCGATGCTGGGCACGGGGATCGGCTGGCGTCCGGAGATCGCGGACACCGTCGAGGCGCTGGCGGAGGCCGGCCGCGTCGACTGGGTCGAGGCGGTCGCCGAGAACGTGTGTCCGGGCCATGTCCCCGACTCCCTGGTACGGCTGCGCGAGCGCGGCGTCACCGTCGTCCCGCACGGGGTGTCGCTCGGCCTCGGGGGCGCCGAGCGGCCCGGCCCGGAACGGCTGGCCGCGCTCGCGCAGCGCGTGGAGGCGCTGGGGGCGCCGCTGGTGACCGAGCACATCGCCTTCGTGCGCGGCGGCGGCGAACCGACCGGCTCCGCCGCCCTGGAGGCCGGGCACCTGCTGCCGGTGCCGCGCACCCGCGACGCGCTGGACGTGCTCTGCGAGAACGTGCGCATCGCCCAGGACGCGCTGCCCGTGCCGCTCGCGCTGGAGAACATCGCCGCACTGGTCGCCTGGCCGGACGAGGAGATGAGCGAGGGCGCGTTCCTCGCCGAACTCGTGGCGCGCACCGGGGTACGTCTGCTGATCGACGTGGCCAACCTGCACACGAACCACGTCAACCGGGGCGAGGACCCGATCGCCGCCCTGGACGCGCTGCCCGTCGGGGCCATCGCCTACGTCCACGTCGCGGGCGGCTACGAGAAGGACGGCGTATGGCACGACAGCCACGCCCACCCCGTGCCCGCGGCCGTACTGGACATCCTGACCGCGCTGTACGAGCGGGCCTGCCCGCCGGGCGTACTGCTGGAACGTGACGACGACTTCCCCGCGGGGGACGAACTGGCGGCCGAACTGGCCGCCGTCCGGGGCGTGGTGGAGGCCGGGGCGCGGCCCGCGGCCGGTGCACCCCCCACCCTGCCGGGGGTTGTCGCCCCGGCGGCGCCGGCCGCACGGCAGCGGCTCGCCCTGCGCCAGACGGCACTGCTGTCCGCGCTCGTGGCCGGCACCCCGGTGCCCGAGGGCTTCGACCGGGTCCGGGTCGGAGTGCAGAGCCGCGCCCTGGCGGCCAAGCGCGCCGGCATCGTGGCGAAGGTCGCGCCCGAACTGCCGGAGATCCTCGGCCCGGTCTACCGGCCCGCGTTCCTGCGCTACGCCACCGTCCGCCCGCTCGGCGGGGGTTACCGGCGTGACGCCCTCGACTTCGCCGCCCATCTGCTCGACGGGGCCGGCGGCCCGGCCGGCGTGCCCGACTCCGAGGCCCTGCGCCAACTCCACATCTGGTGGCGGGAACGCTCGGGTCCGGCGCCTTTGACCGGCTGGCAACGGCGGCTGTTGCGGCACCGAACCGTGATCACGCGACAGCCCTCACACGTATTCATACGTATGCGGGACACGCTCCGTTCAAAGCTGCCATAATCTTTTTCAACAGGCCTCCGACCTGCGGCGCAAATGCCCGCGGAGGCCGTTCACCGGGAAACACGACAACGTACCAAGAACAGCACGGCGATTCCCGGGATTCGCGAATACGTGATGTTAACTCGCCTGGACGGCGTCAAACGCACTAACGTGCGGTCCCATGCGATCCACCCGTTACGCCACCGGACTGAGCCTTGTGGTCGGGGCTTTCGTGGTCACCCTGGCCGCGCTGGCCTACCCGGTCATGTCGGGGCTGAACAGCCCCTCCGTCACCGCGGCCGCCGCCCAGACGGTCTCCACGCAGTACGGTCCACTCACCCAGCTGGACCGCACCTTCGTCACCAAGGTGCGACTGGCCGGCCTGTGGGAGTTCCCGGCCGGACAAATGGCCCTGCAGAAGGGGACGACCTCCGCCGTCAAACGCGCGGGGCAACATCTGATCGACGGGCACACGGGCCTGGACTCGACGTGCCGAACGGTCGCTCCCCAATTGGGCATCACGCTGCCCAATCAGCCCACTCCCCAGCAAATGGGCTTTCTGGCCACTTTGTCCGCGGCCAATGGAAAGGACTTCGACCAGAAGTTCGCGAACATCCTGAGGCTCGCCCACGGCCAGGTGTTCTCGGTCGTGGCGCAGGTTCGTGCCACCACCCGGAACTCACTGGTCCGCCAGCTCGCGGACCAGGCGAACACGACGGTGCTCGATCACATCACCGTCCTGGAGAAGACCGGGCTGGTGAACTTCGACCAGATCTCCGTCGACACCACCGCGAGCCCGACCAACCCCGCGGCCGCGATACCGGTCTCCCCTGCCCCCGGAGAACCGACCTTCATCGTCACCCCGTCCCCCACGTACTCCCTCCCTCCCGCGGCGTCCTCACCCCAGCCGTCGCAGTAGAAATGAGCTATCCATGCCCACACGACAACAGATGAACCACCGGCGCAGGTTGAGCACCAAACAACTCGTGCTGATAGCCGTGCTGGCACTGCTCGGCTCCGGCGGCACCTTCGCCCTGGTCACCGGCTCGGCCTCGGCCCACTGGCGGCCCTCCTCCGGCCACTCCAACGGGTGGCAGAAGCCCAGCCCGTGGAACAGCACGAAGGCCGACACAGGGAACACCGGAGGGAACCAGAACAACGGCGGCCAGAACGGCGGGACCGCCGCGCCGTCGGCCTCCGCCTCGGCGTCGGCCTCGGCCTCGGCCCCCGCCGGCGGTACGCAGACCAACGGGCCGGTCGCGGCGGACTTCGCGGACATCCGCTCCGTCCAGCCGAACGCCCAGCGGGCGGCCTTCCAGCGAAGCGCCTCGCGCGGCGCCTTCACCGCGCGCTGCGGACGCAACGAGAACAAGCACAACAACCCCGACAACTTCATCGTGGCCCCCGGCGTCTCCAATGGCGCGCACCACGTCCACGACTACGTGGGCAACCTGACCACCGACGGCTTCTCGACCAACGAGACGCTGGCGGCGGGCGGCACCACCTGTGCCCGCGGCGACAAGTCGGCGTACTTCTGGCCGGTGCTGCGCACCCGCACCGCCAACGACGCGCCCGACGCCGACGGCAACACCGGCACCATCCTCCAGGCCCGGTCGGTCAGCCTGACCTTCAAGGGCAACCCGACCGCCAAGGTGGTCGGCATGCCGTCCACCCTGAAGGTCATCACCGGTGACGCCAAGTCCTTCACGAACGGCGTCGCCAACGCCAAGGCGTCGTGGAGCTGCACGGGCTTCGAGAACCGCCAGCTCACCGACAAGTACCCGCTGTGCCCGCGGGGCAGCCAGGTGGTCCGCACGCTGAACTTCCCCAGCTGCTGGGACGGCGTGAACACCGACAGCGCCAACCACCGCACGCACATCGTCTTCCCCGACGGCGCGGGCCAGTGCCCGGCCGGCACCAAGGCGGTCCCCCAGCTCCAGATGCGCCTGACCTACCAGGTGCCGCAGGGTCCGAACTACGCGGTCGACAGCTTCCCCGAGCAGCAGCACAAGCCGGTGACCGACCACGCGGACTTCGCCAACTTCATGCCGGCGAACCTGATGAACCAGGTCGTCAGCTGCATCAACCGCAACCGCACCTGCGGATGACGCCCCCGGTCCGCCCGCCCGATCCGGGAAACACCGGGCGGACCCCACGGGGGTTGGGCTAGAACTCCCTCATGTGGATGCTGTTCCTCTGCGTGGCCTGGGCCGCGGCGATCGTCTCCTGCGCACACCTGTGCAGGGCGGCGGTCGCCGCGGCCCAACTGCCGTCGAGCGCGCCTGCCGAGGGCGACGGCCGGCTCGGGCTGTACGAGATGGCCTACCTCTCCGGCGGGCCGCGCCGGGTGACGGATCTGGCAATGGTCACGATGGGCCGCCAGCGGCGTCTGCACCTGGCGGGAACCGGCTGGGCGACCGTCGTCGACCCCGAGGGGCGAAACGCCATCGAGCGCGCCCTGATCGCCGCGATCGGTCCCGAGGGCCAGCGGCAGATCCCCGCGACCCGCGCCGCGCACGCCGCCTCCGACGTCCTCGGCACCCTGGCCGACCGCCTCACCACGGCGGGTCTCGCGGTTCCCGCGGCGGCCCGTGAGTCCGTCGCCTCCGGCATGCGCGAGGTGCGCGCCGCCGTGGTGGTCATCGTCGTCATGCTGGCCGCCGCGACCGCGAGCGACCCGGGCGGCACCGCCCCGATCGCGCCCTGGTTCGCGCTCCCGCTGCTGCTGACCGCCGGCTGTTTCGGCATCGCCCGCGTCGAGATCCACCCCTACACCCGCTGGGCCTCCCCCACCGGCCAGGACCTGCTGCGCGCCGTCCCGGTCCCGCGCAGCCCCGCCCCGGACGACGCCCAGCTGCTCACCGCCCTCGCGGTCCGAGGCCCGTCGGCGCTCCCCGATCCCGAGCTCCGCGCCGCCCTGGCCTGATCACGCCGCAGCGGCGGCCGGCGCCCCGGCCGCCCCTGCGCACGGACTCCGGCGCCGTCAGGCCAGGCCCGCCACCAGTTCCGCCACCGAGCGGCGGCGGCCCGTGTAGAACGGGACCTCCTCACGGACGTGCATCCGCGCCTCGGACGCCCGCAGATGACGCATCAGGTCCACGATCCGGTGCAGTTCGTCCGCCTCGAAGGCCAGGATCCACTCGTAGTCGCCGAGCGAGAAGGACGCCACCGTGTTCGCCCGCACGTCCGGGTAACCCCGCGCCATCTTGCCGTGGTCGGCGAGCATGCGGCGGCGGTCCTCGTCCGGCAGCAGATACCAGTCGTAGGAGCGGACGAAGGGGTAGACGGAGACGTAGTCACGAGCCGTCTCGTCGGCCAGGAAGGCCGGGATGTGGCTCTTGTTGAACTCCGCGGGGCGGTGCAGGGCCATGTTGGACCAGACCGGGTCCAGACGACGGCCGAGGCGGGTGCGGCGGAAGCGGTTGTAGGCGTCCTGGAGGGCGTCGGCGGTCTCCGCGTGCCACCAGATCATGACGTCGGCGTCGGCGCGCAGCCCGGAGACGTCGTAGGTGCCCCGGACCGTCACGTCCTTGGCGGCGAGCTGCTCGAAGAGCTCCTCGACCTCCTCCGCCCAGCCTGCGCGGTCCTCGGGAAGGACGTCGCGGAGCCGGAACACCGACCAGAGGGTGTAGCGGATGACCTCGTTGAGGTCCTTGGCCTTCTTGCCCGCGTTGGGGGCCTTGGCCGGTGTGTCGGAAGCAGTCGAGTCGCTCATGGGGCTATTGTCCCGCGCCGGGTTCCGCGGACGGCCGCAGGGTGCCGAGGACCTGCCCGGCGGCACCGCGCGCGCTCGCCACGCAGGCGGGGACGCCCACGCCCTCGTACACCGCGCCGCACACCGCGAGGCCGGGCAGCTTGGCGACCTGCTCGCGCACGCGGGCGACCCGCGCCAGGTGGCCGACCGGGTACTGCGGGAGTCCGCCGTCCCACCGGGTGACGCGGGCCGCGACGGGCGCCGCGGTGAGCCCGACGGCCTCGCCGAGGTCCTCCCGGGAGAGCCGGACGAGATCGGTGTCGTCCCAGGCGAGGTCGGCCTCCTGGCCGTACCGCCCGACCGAGGTGCGCAGCACGTAGACGTCGGAGTCGGCGGCCCCGCTCCAGTGCCACTTCTGGCTGGAGAAGGTGGACGCCTTGATGGTGCGGCCGTCGACCGGCGGCACGAGGAAGCCGCTGCCGGGCAGCGCGTGCGTGATCTCGCGGCGCCGGAAGGCCATCGTCACCAGGGCGACGCTCGCGTACTCCACCGCCGCCAGCTCGGCCGCGGCGCCCGGGGACTCCGAGCCGAGCAGCTTGGCGGCGGCGGGCGCCGGCACGGCCAGTACGACCGCGTCGGCGTCCAGCACCTCGCGGACGCCGTCGTGGTCCCAGCCGACCTGCCAGCCGTCGGGGGTGCGCCGCAACTGCCGTACGGGGGCGTCGGTCTCGATACGGGCACCGGCGGCGCGGCAGGCCTCGGCGACCGCGACCGGCAGCCGTCCCACGCCGCCGCGGATGCCGGCGAAGACCGGCGCAGGCTCCTTCTTGACGTCCGCGGCCGCAGCGGCCGCCGCCGCGGACGCACGGCGCTGGGTCTCGCGGACGGCCTCGATGAGGGAGCGGCCCGAGCGCGCGCTCTCGTACAGCTGCGGAATGGCGGCGCGCAGCGAGATCTCGTACGCGTTGCCCGCGTAGACCCCGCCCAGCAGCGGGTCGACGAGCCGGTCGACGACCTCGTGGCCGAGCCGGGCCGCGACGTAGGTGCCGACGGCGACGTCGTCGCCCACCTTCGTGCGGGGCAGCACGTGGTCCAGCGGCAGCCGCGCCAGCCCGGCCGCGGAGAGCACGCCGGAGGCGGCGAGCGAGCCGATGTCGCCGGGGACGCCCATCACCCCGCCCTTGGGCATGGGGCGCATCCTGCCGCGCGTCCAGAGTCCGGCGGTCGTCGTCGCGGGCGGTTCCAGATCGTCGCCGAGGCCGACGGCGCGGGCCAGGTCCACCGCTTCGGGGCGGCGGGCCAGCAGCGACTCCGCGCCGAGGTCGACGGGGACGCCGGCGATCTCGTCCGCGTACAGCTTGCCGCCGAGCCGGCCGGAGGACTCCAGCACCGTCACGCGTGCCGCACCGCCCTCCAGCAGGAAGTGCGCCGCGGAGAGTCCGGAGACCCCGCCGCCGACGACCACCACGTGTCCGGCCCGGGGCTGCGTTTCGCTCATGTCTCCACTGTCTCAGACGCCGGAACGAGCCCTAACCGTGACCTCTTCGGGATCACGGACACGAAACCCCCGTCGCGCCCGCGCCGTCGAACCTGCGACATCCGCGCCGGACCCAGGGGGAACCCATGAACGCACCAACGACCGCCGCCCGCAGAGCACTTGCGGCACTCGCGCTGGCGGGTGTGCTCGCCCTCACCGGCTGCAGCGGGTCGGACGGCGGCAGCCTCAGCAGCGCCGACGACAAGTCCGTGGCGGAACCGGCGCAGGCCCAGGCGGACGGCAAGGCCGAGGCGCCCTCCGATGCCGCCGGTGCGTCGGGCGAGAAGAGCAAGGGAACACCCGTCCTCGACCGCTCCTTCATCGTCCGCACGGCGACGCTCACCGTCGAGGCCAAGGACGTCCCCGACGCGCTCGCCGAGTCCCGCACCCTCGTCGAGGCCGCGGGCGGCTACGTCGGCGACGAGAGCACATCCCTGGACGACGAGGGCCGCGAGCACTCCCGCGTCACCCTGCGGGTGCCTCCGGGGGGCTACGACCGGGTGCTCGGCGACCTCGCCGGCCTCGGCCGGCTGCTGGAGCGCAAGGTCAACGCGGAGGACGTGACGAGCCAGGTCGTCGACGTGGAGAGCCGCATCAAGTCGCAGCGGGCGAGTGTCGTGCGGGTGCGGGAGCTGATGGACCGGGCGACCAAGCTGAGCGACGTCGTCACGCTGGAGGGCGAACTCAGCACCCGTCAGGCCGATCTGGAGGCGCTGGAGGCGCAGCAGGCCTCGCTCAAGGAGCGGACCGGCATGGCGACGGTGACCCTCGTCCTCACCGAGCCGGACCCGTCCGCGGCGCCGAAGAAGGCCGACGGCTTCTGGGCCTCCGTGGGCGACGCGCTCGGCGGGGGCTGGCACGCGCTGCTCGTCACCCTGCGCGTGCTGCTGATCGCCCTCGCCGCCGCGCTGCCGTTCGCCGTCCTCGCCCTGCTCGGCGTGCTGATCTTCCGGCTCCTGGGCCGCCGCCGCGGCGGCCCCGCCGCGCCCGCGCCGGTCACGGCACCCGCACCGGTCACGGCACCCGCCACCGCACCCGAGCAGCCGCGCCCCTGACCCGGCGCGCGCAGGGTCCGTGCGGCGGGCGGGAGCCGTGCCGCACGGACCGCGCGCAGGGTCCGTGCGGCGGGCGGGAGCCGTGCCGCACGGACCGTGCGCGGAAGAACGGAAGAGCGGAAGAAGCGGGAGCGGCCGGAGGCCTCAGCGCGCCGTCTCCTGGTGGACGAACTCCACGAGCCGCGTCAGCGCGTCCGGGTCCGTCGACGGCAGGACACCGTGCCCGAGGTTGAAGATGTGGCCGGGTGCGGCCTGGGCCGAGTACAGCACTTCGCGCGCCTTCTTCTCCACGGCCGCGGTCGGGGCGAAGAGCACCGCCGGGTCCAGGTTCCCCTGGAGCGCCTTGTCGGGGCCGACGCGCCGCGCCGCCTCCTCCAGGGGCACCCGCCAGTCGACGCCGACGACGTCCGCGCCGGCCTCACCCATGAGCCCGAGCAGCTCGCCGGTGCCGACGCCGAAGTGGATGCGGGGCACGCCGTACCCGGCGACGGCGTCGAAGACCTTCACCGAGGCCGGCATGACGTAGCGCCGGTAGTCCTCGGGGGCCAGCGCGCCGACCCAGGAGTCGAAGAGCTGCACCGCGCTCGCGCCGGCCTCGATCTGCACCTTCAGGAAGGCGGCGGTGATGTCCGCGAGGCGGTCCAGCAGCCGGGCCCACAGCTCGGGCTCGCCGTACATCAGCGCCTTGGTGCGCTCGTGGTTGCGCGAGGGGCCGCCCTCGACCAGGTAGCTGGCCAGCGTGAAGGGCGCGCCGGCGAAGCCGATCAGCGGCGTCGCGCCGAGTTCGCCGGTCAGCATGCCGATCGCCTCGGTGACGTACTTGACGTCGTCGGGCTCCAGCGGACGCAGCCGGTCGAGGTCGGCGGCCGTGCGGATGGGTTCGGCGACGACGGGGCCGACGCCGGGCTTGATGTCGAGGTCGAGACCGATCGCCTTGAGCGGCACCACGATGTCGCTGAAATAGATGGCCGCGTCGACCTTGTGGCGGCGCACCGGCTGCAGCGTGATCTCGGTGACGAGGTCCGGCCGCATGCAGGACTCGAGCATCGGGATGCCCTCGCGCAGCTTGAGGTATTCGGGCAGGGAGCGGCCCGCCTGGCGCATGAACCACACGGGGGTGTGCGGCACGTGACGGCGCCGGCACGCCAGGATGAAGGGGGAAGCAGCGGTCTGCTGGTGCGCACTCACGCCCAAATCTTCGCATGCGCCAAGTGGGCGACCCGCCCGACCGGGTGTCGTCCCTCACAGAAGCCGCCCTTCGGCCTACGCTTCCCGGCATGGCAGCGGCTCATGGGCACCTCTCGGACGGGAACGACGCCCCTCTCCCGTTCCAGCACGCGGTCGACGCGCTGCGGCGCGCTCGCGTACGGAACGAGGTCGAGCTCGAACCCGTACCGCCGCCCAAACGCCTGGCCCCGCACGCGTACGCCCTGGAGGCGGCCGTCGTGGTGGAGGGCGAGGAACTGGCGGACGGCCGCCTGGTGCTGCTGTACGACGCGGACGGCCAGGAGGGATGGCAGGGCGCCTTCCGCCTGGTGACGCTGGTCCGGGCGGAGCTGGAACCGGAGATGGCGGGCGATCCCCTGCTGCCCGAGGTGAGCTGGTCGTGGCTGACCGGCGCCCTGGAGGCGCACGGAGCGGCCTTCGACGCGGCGGGCGGCACGGTGTCGCGCAGTTCCTCGCACCACTTCGGCGCGCTCGCCGAGCGCGAGGACTCCACCCGCATCGAGATCCGCGCCTCGTGGACGCCGGTGGCCCTCGCCGGCGGCGTGCCGGACGTCGCCGCGCACCTGGCGGGCTGGTGCGACCTGATGTGCACGAGCGCCGGGCTGCCCCCGACGCCGGCCGAGCCGCGCCCGCCGCTGGGCGGGGCGCAGTCCGTCGTGCCGCTGCCGAAGCGTCGCGGTCCGCAGCAGGCCCGCTGACGGGATCCGGCGCGCCCCGGCGTCCGACCTCGCGCTTTACCGCCGTCAACACGGGCTCACACGCGATGTACGCGATCTTCACACCTTCGATCGACAACGATCGACAGGGCGTCCGAATTGCCGGAATTGTTACTAAACAAACCGTGATCTTTCTCTAAAGCCGGGCGAAGTTGCTGCCGAAGGAACCTGTGACCCTTCCAGCCACGTCCCAGGAGGCCCGGTGTCGGTTCTTCTCGAGCACCCCACAAGCCTGGTCGCCTACCGCCCGAACAAGCCGACCGCAATGGTGGTTGTCGCCGACCCCCGCGTTCGCTCCACCGTGACCCGCCATCTGTGGGCGCTCGGGGTGCGCGACGTGATCGAGGCGTCCTCCGTCGCTGAGGCCAGGCCGCGGGTCGGCACCCCCCGAGACATCTGCGTCGCCGACGTTCACCTCCCCGACGGCTCCGGGCTGACCCTGCTCGCAGAGACCCGCGCCGCAGGCTGGCCCAACGGCCTTGCCCTCTCCGCCGCCGACGACATCGGCGCGGTGCGCAACGCCCTCGCCGGCGGCGTCAAGGGCTACGTCGTCACCGGTACGCGTACCAATCTCGGCATCCCCGGGCGCCCCGGCGGCGCCCCCATCGGCGCTGCGGGGCAGCGCCTGCAGCGCCGGCCCCCCGGCGCCCCCGGCCACGGCGGTGGTTACCGGGAACTGTCGGGCCGCGAGGTCGAGGTCCTCCGGCTGGTCGCGGAGGGCCAGTCGAACAAGGCGATCGGCGTCTCGATGGGCCTGTCCGCGCTCACGGTGAAGAGCCACCTGGCACGCATCGCCCGCAAACTCGGCACGGGCGACCGTGCGGGCATGGTCGCGGTAGCGCTGCGTACCGGCATCATCCACTGATCGCAGTCATACCC